>CAUJHO010000090.1 GCA_963205025.1 Pseudomonadota bacterium
CGCCTGCTGGGGCGCTGCGGCGCTTCTGGCCCTTCGCGGATCCTGGCTGATCGCGTCGTGCCTGGCGGCGGCGGGGGGATGGCTGGCGGTGTCGTCACGCCGGCGCGACGCCCTGCCCCGTTCAACGGATGACGAAATGAGCCTGTCCGAGGCCCGGCGCGTTCTGGGGGTTTCCGACGCCGCCGACCGCCAGGAAATCCAGGCCGCCTGGCGCCGCCTGATGGCGCGCGCCCACCCCGATGCCGGCGGCAGTCAGGGCCTGGCCGAACGGCTCAATGCGGCACGGGATCGGTTGTTGAAGTCCTAGGCCTACTGCGCGCGGATGACCATGCACGGCACATTGCGCGCCGTCAGGGCCTCGCAGGCGGCGTCGGCTGCGGTCCGGGTAAAGCCGACATAGCGGGCCCGGAACCAACCGTTCTCGGACGGCGTCACGGCCCCTTCGGCATTGCGGAACTGTTCGCCGAAGCGACGGCCGACCTCACCCAGCCATTGCTGGGCGACGTTCTGTTCGCGGAAGGCCCCGACCTGAACCATCCAGCCGGTGGCACCGTCACCCTGGGCCCGCACCGGAGCGGTCGGACGCGGGGTGGGGGCCGCCGAGGCCAGGACCGCCGCGGCCGACGCCTCTTCCGCCTCGGCGGCGGCATCCAGTCGGGCCGAGGCGGCGAGCACCTCTGCCGACACCGCGACCTCGGCCGACGCCATCTGAAGCGGAGCCGTATAGCCGCGGCCCGTCGCATAGTGCGCCCCGACGCCGCCCGGAAGCGATGCGAACATCACCTGGGCATGGGCCAGGCTCTCGCCGCGCGCCACCCGCCGCTCGACGTCAAAGCCGATATTGATCAGGTCCGCGACATGGGCGTTACGCGACGCCGTCGAGCGGCCACCCAGGACCACCGTGATCAGGCGCCGGCCATCGCGAACCGCAGAGGCCGCCAGATTGTAACCCGACGCATTGGTGAAGCCGGTCTTGATACCGTCCACGCCCGGCATCGAATGCAGCAGGCCGTTGGTGTTGTTGTAAACGCGCCCCTCGAACTCCCACTGGCGAATGCCGAAGTAGTGGTAATACTGGGGGAAGTCCCGCATCACGGCACGGCTGAGCACGGCGATGTCGCGCGCCGAGGACAGCTGGCGGCTGTCGGGAAGGCCGTGCGGGTTGGCGTAGTTGGTCTGACGCATACCCAGTTGCTGGGCCCGGCGCGTCATGCTGGCGGCAAAGGCGGCTTCGGATCCGCCGACATGTTCGGCCAGGGCGACGGCAATGTCATTGCAGGAGCGCACCGTCAGGGCGCGAATGGCGTCGTCGACCGTGATCCGCGCACCCGCCGGCAGGCCCAGCTTGGACGGCGGCTGCGAGGCCGCACGCGGCGAGATGGTGATGTAGTCGCCGGCCCGGATCCGGCCTTCGGCCAGGGCCTCGAACACCAGGTACAGGGTCATCACCTTGGTGATGGAGGCCGGGAACCGCTGGCTGTCGGCATAACGCTCAAACAGCACCTCGCCGGTGTTGGCGTCCATGACGATGCCGGCGTAGCGAACCTCTGCGTCCTGGGCGATCGCGCCGTTCGGGCCCGCGAAACTCAGCCCGACCATGCTGACGAGGCAGGCCAGAACCAAAAAAACGCGGCGGGCGGATGCGAGCATGGCTATCGGTCCGTCTGGTAAGCATTGCACAAGGACAGCGCCCCCACGGCCTTCTGTCCCTCAGAAGAGCATATCATGCCTCAACGTCAGTTGCCCCGACGTTAACAGCATATTGATGAGAGAATTGGTCGCACCCCCAAAAGGCGATTGTGCGCCGCACAAAAATCCCTTGACATATGTTCGCAGGTGCAACATATAGCCGTCACACGGGCAGGACAGCCCGCCCGAAACCCATTCTGAGGAGACCGAACATGGCCGCCGCTGACACCGTCAAGAAGACCGTCGAACAAGCCACCGCCGCCGGCAACCAGGCGTTCAAGGAAGGCGTCGACAAGTCGCTGAACGCCCTGACCGAAGCCAACACCCTGGGCAAGAAGAACATCGAAGCCGCCGTCGAGTCGGTCACCGCCGCCACCCGTGGCGCCGAGGCCCTGTCGGCTCAGGCCCTGGCCTACTCCAAGAAGTCCTGGGAAGACGGCGTCAACGCCGCTCAGGCCCTGGCCTCGGCCAAGTCGGTCCAGGAAGTGATCGAGCTGCAGACCGCCTTCGCCAAGACCGCGATGGAAGCCTATCTGGCTGAAGTCACCAAGGCGACCGACACCCTGTCGGCCTCGGTCAAGGACAGCTTCAAGCCGATCAACGAGCGCACCACCGCGATCGTCGAACGCATCCAGTCGGCCCGCTAACCCTCCTCCCAAGAGCGGTACGACTGAAGAAGGCCCGGTGCGGAAACGCGCCGGGCCTTTTCCTTTTGTGCAGTGCGGGTGCCCGTCACGGTCCAGGTCGAGGTGGAGGTGTTGGGCCGGCTATAGGTCGGCTCAGAGATCACCTCCGGTCTCAGGCCGTCGGAGTGGCTGTAGAAGCTGACCTGCGGCCCGGTCGGGGTGTCATAGTGGGTCGTCCAGAACCGCTCGCCCAGGGCGTCGATGTAGTCGTTGGTCTGGTTCTGCCAGTTCAGGCTGGCGGTGTTCCTCAGATGGCCGTGGCCGTCGTAGCGGTGGGTCCAGGGCGAGGCCGTATGGATCTTGGTCGTCAGTCCGCCTCGGGAACGCGCCACAGCCGGATCGAGCCCCCCTTTTTGAGCCGCTAACCCGGCCCGTCGTCGCCTGCTGGTGAGCCCGCAGCAGGGTCGAGCCAGCATCAGATACTGGTTGTCCCCATCCTCCACGAGGTCGGCGAAGCCCCCCCCCGGCGCGCCGCAGCCCAGCGGCTGAAGCGCTTGTGCGCCGTCCTCCACTTGCCACAGCGCTCAGGCAGGTCCTGCCAATGCGCGCCGGACTTCACAATCCAGAGCACGCCGTTCACGAACAGCCGGTTGTCGGATCCCGGTCGGCCCGGATCCGACGCTTTGCCCGGCAGCAACGGCGCGATCCGTTCCCATTGCGCCTCGTCCAGTTCGTAACGCTTCACGCTCATCACAGACCTTCGCCAATGCGGAGACCTATAAATCACGCATCGCAACGCGCGTGAATCCCTGCATGTCGATTAGATCTAGTCCAACCGGATGTCGTCAACGAACATGATTGGGCGCGAAGAGCAGATACCCGTCGCCACGGAACGCCCGTTCAACTCATAGCTGATGATTCCGACATTGTTGTCTTGGCTGTAAATAGTGCCCGACGCGCGCACGGTTCTACCGGTCCATAAGTGAGCTGAGCGATAGAGGCTGTCTTCAAGGGCGGCAGCAAAACATCCTTGGGACGTTATGATTTCGGCGACAGATGCCGGGCTGCCTCGGTAAACATGCAGCTCGCCAATGATGGTGCACGTTTCTCCGATTGCGCAACTTGTTTCAGCCGGAAGCTGATCGGTGCTTTCGACTGTCGAGCAACTAGCTAGAAGCACAAAGACCGCTGATGTTATGAATCTGGCGTGAACGTGCATGTGGCTCCAGAGCCTCCATTGTTTTGGTTCCAGTTTCTGATCAGGCCTAGCAGTTCGTCTTGTTCAGAGGGGACAATCTTCTGCCACTTAGACGCCGAACGCGGTAGCCACTCGCGGTGTTTTCGATAGCAAAAGCCCCCCGCGCCGACATTTGATAGGCGGTTCTGCCAGTCACGGCAGCCATCACTCCGTCTTCTGGACCAGGAAGAGGATTTAAGTCTCCGCCGCCGTGGGTATGGCCTCCGCTGTCATCACCAATTCCAGCTCGGTTGATGGAATTTGCCCGCCGAGACGTGCCGTTCGTGAACTGTTGTGTGCCACTACTTGAAAAGGGGATCGGGTAGATACCGTCCGGACCAACGCGGAACCCTTGCTCTAAGTCACCCGACGATGGGAAAAGGATGGCCTCGCCTGATGTGAACCGGCGCTCTCTTCTGGCGGTGACCACTATATCATCGAGTTGCGTGGTTTCCTCATCCGGCCCTGGTTGAGGAGCAGTGTTATCGTCCACGCAATCACCCGGCTTCGAATCCGGCGGACAAGACACCATCCCCGTCGGATCGGTGGCGTTCCACGGATTGTTGCCGACGTAGGCATAGATGTTCGGTCCATCGACGAACCGCGCGGGATCGGGCTGCAGGAACCGTCCGAGGTTGGGTGAGTATTCCCGGGCCTTGTAGTGGTAGGTGCCGGTCCAGGGGTCGAGGCGTTGTCCGGTGTAGCGGAACGGATAGCCGGTGATACCGTCCTGGGGTCGGCTTCAACGCGCCTCGCATTCAAGGCCTTGCCCCCGCTTCAATTCCCTCCGACAGTCCCTACATAGTGTCATCCTCCCCGACCCGGACTGCGAATGCCTCAACAGCGGCCAGGTGAACCGGGAGGCGGCCTCGGGGCCGCCACCGTCACCGAGACGAAACCGAAGCTCCAAAAGCCCTCGCTGTACCGGGTGCTGATCCTGAACGACGACTATACGCCCATGGAATTCGTGGTTTACGTCCTTGAGCGTTTCTTTGCGAAATCGCGCGAGGATGCGACTCGGATCATGCTGCATGTCCATCAGCACGGCGTCGGGGTTTGCGGCGTCTTCACGTACGAGGTCGCCGAAACGAAGGTGGCGCAGGTTCTGGAAACGGCCCGGCACCATCAGCATCCGCTGCAATGCACCATGGAGAAGGACTAGGTCTTGCCCTCATTCTCGCGTCCACTCGAAGACACCCTGCACCGCGCCGTCGCCCTGGCCAATGCGCGCAGCCATGAGTACGCGACGCTCGAACACCTGTTGCTGGCGCTGGTCGAAGACCCGGACGCCTCGGCGGTGATGAGCGCCTGCGGGGTCAATCTTCAGGCCCTGGCGGCCGCCCTGACCACCTATATCGACCACGATCTGGCCGCCCTGGCCGTGTCGAGCGGCGAGGACGCCAAGCCGACCGCCGGCTTCCAGCGCGTGATCCAGCGCGCCGTCATCCATGTGCAATCGTCCGGCCGCGAGGATGTGACCGGGGCCAATGTCCTGGTCGCCATCTTCTCGGAGCGCGAGAGCCACGCCGCCTATTTCCTGCAGGAACAGGAAATGAGCCGCTATGACGCGGTCAACTACATCGCCCACGGCATCGCCAAGAAGTCCGGCCAGAGCGAGGCCCGCCCCGTGCGCGGCAGCCAGTCGGGCCCGGCGTCGGAAGAGACCGAAGACAAGACCGCCGCCAAGAAGGGCGAAGAGGCGCTGGACGCCTATTGCGTCAACCTCAATGAGAAGGCGCGCGACGGCAAGGTCGACCCGCTGATCGGGCGCGCTGCCGAGGTCGAACGCTCGATCCAGGTGCTGTGCCGCCGGACCAAGAACAATCCCCTGCTGGTCGGTGACCCGGGCGTCGGCAAGACCGCCATCGCCGAAGGCCTGGCCCGCAAGATCGAAGATGGCGACGTGCCGGACGTCCTGGCCCATGCCACCATCTATTCGCTCGACATGGGGGCGCTCCTGGCCGGCACCCGCTATCGCGGCGATTTCGAAGAGCGGCTGAAGCAGGTGGTCAAGGAGCTGGAGTCCCACGAGGACGCCATCCTGTTCATCGACGAGATCCACACGGTGATCGGGGCCGGCGCGACCTCGGGCGGGGCGATGGATGCGTCCAATCTGCTGAAACCGGCGCTGGCGTCGGGCACCCTGCGCTGCATGGGGTCGACCACCTACAAGGAATACCGCCAGCACTTCGAGAAGGACCGCGCCCTGGTCCGCCGCTTCCAGAAGATCGACGTCAATGAGCCAACGACCGAGGATACGGTCAAGATTCTCAAGGGCTTGAAGACCTATTACGAGACCTTCCACCGGCTGCGCTACACCGATGCGGCGATCAAGTCGGCGGTCGAGCTGTCGGCGCGCTACATCACCGACCGCAAGCTGCCGGACAAGGCCATCGACGTCATCGACGAGGCCGGGGCCAGCCAGATGCTGCTGCCGCCGTCGCGCCGCAAGAAGGTGATCGGCCAGAAGGAAATCGAGGCCGTCATCGCCAAGATGGCGCGCATTCCGCCCAAGTCGGTGTCCAAGTCCGACGTCGAGGCCCTGAAGAACCTGGAGGTCGATCTGCAGGCCGCCGTCTTCGGCCAGCCGGAGGCCATCGCCCAACTGTCATCGGCGGTGAAGCTGGCGCGCGCGGGCCTGCGCGATCCGAACAAGCCGATCGGCTCGTATCTGTTCTCGGGCCCGACCGGCGTCGGCAAGACCGAGGCGGCCAAGCAGCTGGCCGCGACGCTCGGCATCGAGATGCTGCGCTTTGATATGTCCGAATATATGGAGCGCCACACCGTCAGCCGCCTGATCGGCGCGCCTCCGGGCTATGTCGGCCATGACCAGGGCGGGCTTCTGACCGATGCCGTCGATCAGCATCCGCACGCGGTGGTGCTGCTGGACGAGATCGAGAAGGCCCACCCGGACGTTTACAACATCCTGCTGCAGGTGATGGACAACGGCACCCTGACGGACGCGGTCGGCAAGACCGTCGATTTCAGGAACGTCGTCCTGATCATGACGACCAATGCCGGGGCCGCCGACAATGCGCGCGCGTCCATCGGCTTTGGCCGCTCCAAGGTCGAGGGCGAGGACGAAAAGGCCATCCAGCGCCTGTTCACGCCGGAGTTCCGCAATCGTCTGGACGCGGTGGTGGCCTTCAAGCCGCTGACGCCGGAGGTCATCCGCTTGGTGGTCCGCAAGTTCATCAAACAGCTGGAAACCCAGCTGGCGGACCGCAACGTCACCATCGCCCTGACGGACGAGGCGGCGGACTGGCTGGCCGAGAACGGCTTTGATGAACTGTATGGAGCCCGGCCACTGGCCCGGGTGATCCAGGAGAACATCAAACAGCCGCTGGCCGACGACATCCTGTTCGGACGTCTGACCCGCGGTGGCCATGTCAGGGTCGCCCTCAAGGACGGCAAGATCGCCTTCGAGATCGACGGCACTGACGACAAGGCCAGGAAGCCGGCCGCCGAAGCGGCGGACTAAGGCCGCTTTCGCGGCGGGGTTGAGCGGTGACAGGGAACCAACGGATGGGGCCGCCTCAAGCGTTGCTGTGAACTGAAAACCGTGATTACCCTGCCGGCCGTTTGATCCTGGGGAGGGGACCATGAACGAATATACGCCGCTGGTCGTAACCGGCCGTAGCACGCCCTGGCATATCTGGGTGGTCGGTCTGATCGGCGTTCTTTGGAACGGCTTTGGGGCCACCGACTTTCTGATGACCAATCTGAACCGCGACATGTGGTTCGAGATGATGGGCGTGACCGCCGACCAGGCGGCCATGATGGATGCCATGCCCGCCTGGATGCACGGGGCCTGGTTCGCCGGGACCTGGGGTGCCTTCCTGGGAGCGGTGGCGATCCTGTTTCGGTCGCGCTGGGCGGTCTATCTGTTCTGGGTGTCGATCATCGGCTTCCTGATCAGCCTCGTGCATAGCTACATCCTGACCGACACCGGAGCGTCGATGGGCCAACAGGGCTACATCATGAACGGCGTGATCTTCCTGGGGGCCGTCTTCTTCCTCTGGTATTCGATCACCATGGCCCGGCGCGGGGTTTTGCGCTGATCGGCTGACGATACCGTCAAAGACGGCTAAGGGGCGTGGGTGAAGACCCGCGCCCCTGTTCAATTGAGTGACGAGGAAATCGCCTTCGTGCGATCCCGTGTGCTGTTCGAGGATGCCCAGGTCCTCGTGCTGGACAAGCCGGCGGGGTTGTCCAGCCAGGGCGGGCGTATCCAGGCCCATACGCTGGACGATCTGCTGTGGGCCTTCGCACGTTCCAACGGCAAGCGGCCCGAGCTGGTGCATCGGCTGGACCGCGACACCTCTGGCGTCATCCTGGCGGGCCAGACCAAGCCGGCGTTGGGATTTCTGGGCAAGGCAATCCAGGGCCGGCGAGTCAAGAAGACCTATCTGGCCCTGGTCGGTGGCGGCGCGCCCGAGCCGCGCGGCGGCGACATCCGTCTGGCCCTGCGCCGCGAAGAGATCGGCCGCGAGGCCTGGATGCGCCCCTGCCCCGATGACCACCCGGATGCCCAGGCCTCGCACAGCCGCTATCGCACCCTGGCCGCCAACGACGAGGCGGCCCTGGTCGAACTGTCGCCCGAGACGGGACGGATGCACCAACTCAGGGTCCATCTGGCGGCGATCGGTCGCCCGATCCTGGGGGACGTCCGCTACGGCGGGGCATTGACCGCCGGCGCGGGCGCGGTGCCGCGCCTGATGCTTCATGCCAGTCGCCTGGACTTCCCCCACCCCGAAGGCGATCGCAAGATCATCGAGGCCCCTGTGCCGGCCGACATGGTCGAGGTTCGAGAGAGGCTGGGGGTGTAGTTCGCTTCTCCCCTTGCGGGGAAAGGGGAATGAACGGAACACTCCGCGATCTCATTCGCTATGAAGGACCGGAGGACCTCGCCGATGAAAGTCGCTGCCCTGATCGCCGTCGCCGCCCTGGCTTTGACCGGGTGCGCGACGCTGGCCCCCTATGGCCCCCAGATGGCGCGCGACGGCCAGGGCTATTCCGAATATCGCATCGAGAGCCAGCGCTGGCGCGTCACCTACCAGGGCATCGGGGCCCCCGGCCCGGTGGCGGACATGGCGTTGCTGCGCGCGGCGGATCTGACGGTCGAACAGGGCTATGACTGGTTCGAGGTCACCGAGCGCCACATCGACGGTCACCCGGATTCTGCCGGCGGCCTGCGACCCAGCCTCAACATCGGCTACGGCGGCGGCAGCTATGACGGCCGTTACGGTCGCCATTCCTCCTCAGGCGTTGGGGTCGGGGTGGGCGTGAACATCCAGGGCCCCTCGCCCACCGCCACGACGCTGGAGATCGTCATGGGCCGCGCCGAGCGACCGTCCCACGGTCACATCTTTGATGCCCGTGAGGTTCAGCAGAATCTCAGGGCCCGGTTCTAATTGCCGAAGCCGTCGCGTCCAGCCGGCCATCGCCGACGGGGGCTTCGATCTCCAGCAGGTGACCTAACAGGGGCTGGACGTCGACGCTCATCATGTCCGCAAGCCGCACGCCCGACTGGATGGACGGTCCCCGGGCGATGAAGACCGCCTGCATCTCCGGGGCATCCGGGTCGAAGCCATGGGTGCCGGGGCGAACGCGGGCCGGATCGGTCCGGTCTCGCACCCCCAGGGTCCAGCCCAGCTGGGACAGGCAGACGACCCGGCTGATCCGCCGATGGGTGCCATAGGCAAACCGCGCCGGGATCTCTTCGCGCCGCCAGCAATCGAGGTGCGCGACGTCACGGCTGAGCGCCGCCTCCAGTTCGGCCTCGTGCCCCGGCAGGGGGTCGACAAAGGCGATGGGACCATAGGTGAAGCTGTCGATGGCATCGGCCGCGATCCAGTCATCCAGCCAGACGATGCGATCGCCCGTCGTCTGGGCCATGCCGTGATCAGCCACGATCACCAGATCGGCCTCGATCCCCCGCGATGCCAGGCCTTCGACCAGGACCGCAACGGCCTGATCCACCTCGACCAGAGCCGCATTCAGTTCGCCGGAGTCCGGACCGAACAGATGGCCTTGTGTATCCACAATATCGAAATAGACCGCCGCGAAGTCGGGCCAATCGGCCGGCGGCGTCGTGAACCAGCCAAGGGCGATATTGATGCGGGCACGGCTCGAGACCGACTGTTCGAAAGGCAGCCAGTCGCGCGGGCGCTGTCCCCTGATCGCCGCCTCGGATCCCGGCCAGAACAGAACCGCCGTGCTCAAGCCCGCGCGCTCGGCCGTCACCCAGATCGGCTCAGCATCGTTCCACCAGACCGGGTCCATGACCTCATGCCGGTCGCCCAGCGTAAAGGTCCGCCCCGGCAGGTTGGGATCGCGCATCCGGTTATAGACCAGGCCGTGATGGTCCGGGTGCAGGCCCGTCACCAGGGTGTAGAAGTTCGGATAGGTCACGCTCGGAAAGGATGGCCGCATGCCGCCGTCCGCGATGGCCCCTTCGGTCGCCAGCCGGCTGAGGGTCGGGGTCAGGCCCCGATCCAGATAGTCGGCGCGGAAGCCGTCGATACCGATCAGGATCACAGGTCGATCGGGCACACCCTGGGCCAGGGCAGGCCCGGCCAGGGCGACGGCACACAGCAACAGGGCGATCAGGCGGGTCATGTCCCGGTTCTAACGCCGCTGTACGACGGAGCAACGCCGCGCGTGACGAAGGTTTAATCTGGCACCCGCTTGCCGAGCCCACCGGCGCGGTTCAACGTCCCGGCCATGACAGCCATCCTGACCACATCGAACCTGACCAAGGCCTATGGCTCCGTCAGGGCGCTCGATGCCCTGACGCTGGAGGTGCCCGAAGGCGGCGTCTATGGCGTGCTCGGCCCCAACGGATCGGGCAAATCCACCCTGTTCCGAGCCTGGCTGGGGCTGATCCGGCCGACCTCCGGCGAGGCGACGGTGCTGGGCGGAACCCCCGGGGTGCCGCGCCGGATCGGCTCGATGATCGAGACGCCGCGCTTCCCGCCCTTCCTGACGGCGCGTGGTGTGCTGGAATGGCTGAGCCTGGCGTCCGGCCTCAGGGGCGATGCCGGCGAGATCGACAGCCTGCTGGACCGGGTCGGCCTGACCGAGGCCTCGCAGCGCAAGGTGCGCGGCTTTTCGGTGGGGATGCACCAGAGGCTGGGCGTGGCCGCCGCCCTTTTGGGTCGCCCCTCGATGGTCATTCTGGACGAACCGACCTCGGGCATGGACCCCAACGGCATCAATGAAATGCGCGCGCTGATCCGGGCGCTGGCCGATCAGGATGGCGTCAGCATCGTGCTGGCCAGCCACCAGCTGGTCGAGGTTCAAAAGGTCTGCGACCGCGTTGCCATTCTCAACCGTGGCCGCCTGGCCGCCGAGGGAAGGGTGGCCGATCTGATCGGCGGCGCCGGGGGCGAACGCCTGAGGCTGCAGGTCGCGGAGACGGCGCGTGTCGCCACCCTGATCGGGGCCGGGGCCGAGGCCCAGACCGACGCCGTTCTGGTCAGCGTTGCGCGCGCTGACGCCCCGGCGTTGATCCGGCGGCTGGCCACCGAGGGTGTCGACATCTTCGAGGCGCGCTGGGTCGGGGCCGACCTGGAGGCTGTCTTCATGCAGGAAACGGGAGGTCAGGATGCTCGCTGACGCCATCGCCGCCGAGAACCTGCGCCTAACGCGCAACCGCGCGACCTTTTTCTGGGGCTTTCTGTTCGTTCCGCTGCTGGCGCTGGTGGCCGAAATCATCGGGCGGCTGTTCATGCACGCCGAGCTGCCGGCCGAACTGCGCGTCCTGCCCGTCGATATGGCCGACCAGCTGGTCGAGGCCTTTGGCGGGGCCGGTGGCCCGATGACGGTGCTGCTGTCGCTGATCGGCGCGGCGGTCCTGTTTGCCGGCGACTACCGCTGGGAGACCTGGCGGCTGCTGACGCCGCGCGCCTCGCGCACCAGCCTGTTCCTGGCCAAGGCGATCACCTTCGCCGGCTGGGCGCTGGTCACGGTCATCTTGATCGGCGTGCTGGATGCGATGGTCGCCTGGATCGGCGGCCTGATGGACGGCAGCCGAATGACGTTTGAGATGCAGGCCGGGGCGTTCGTGCGTCAACTTCTGGCCGTCACCCTGGTGTCGTGGGTCCAGCTTCTGTTCGCCGGCGGACTGGCGGCCCTGGCGGCCACGGCCACCCGTTCGATGATCGCCGCCATCATGGTTCCGATCGGAGCCTTTATCGGCCTGTTCCTGCTGCAGCACCGGTATCCGGTCGTCGAGGCCGCTGACGAGGGGTGGAAGATCCTGCTGATCCCCGGTCACGCCCTTGACTACGGCCGGGTCTATCTGGCGGGGATCGAGACCCTGCCGGGTCAGACCCTCGCGGCCTCGGTGGGCCTGGCGGCCGTGGCCGGGATGCTGGTGTGGCTGCTGATCGGCTTCGGCGGCGGCCTGGCCATCTTCCTCAGACAGGATCTGTCAAAGGAATAGGGCAACCCCCAAAGAAAAAGGCGGCCCGCGCACGCGGACCGCCTCTTCTCAACCCGGACCTCAGTGAGAGGTTAGTCGTCGTCGCCGGCGAATATCGCGGCCTGGACCGGACCGGAGTCCTTGCCCTTTTCGGCGGTGTCGCGGTCAACGAATTCGATGACGGCCATGGCGGCGTTGTCGCCGTGGCGGAAGCCGGCCTTCATGATGCGGATATAGCCGCCGTTGCGGTCGGCGTAGCGGGGTCCAAGCACCTCGAACAGCTTGCCGACCTGCTCGACGTCACGCACCCGGCTGATGGCCAGACGACGGTTGGCCAGGCCACCCTTCTTGGCCAGGGTCACCATCTTCTCGACGAAGGGGCGCAGTTCCTTGGCCTTGGGCAGGGTGGTGGTGATCTGCTCGTGCTTGATCAGCGAGGCGGCCATGTTGGCGAACATGGATGTGCGGTGAGCCGAGGTGCGGCCCAGTTTGCGGTGACCGTTACCGTGACGCATGGTCAAACTCCTTCAAGGAACGCCGGCGCGCAGCCTGGTCGTCCCCCCAAAAGCAACCCGGAAGCAAAAGCGCGTCACCCGAATGGCGGCGGCCCGTTCCGAGGTCGACCCCGAAAGCCGGGGCCGAAATCGCCAGGACAGGGTTTTGGGGTCCTTCCTGACGAGTAGGGTCTAGGTTCTAGGGAAGAGGTTCTAGGGATCGCCCTAGAACCTAAAACCGAGTGCCTATTCCCTAGATCTGGTCGTCCATCTTCTTGGCCAGCTCTTCGATGTTCTCCGGCGGCCAGGCCGGGACATCCATGCCGAGCGACAGGCCCATCGAGGCCAGGACTTCCTTGATTTCGTTCAGCGACTTGCGACCGAAGTTCGGGGTGCGAAGCATTTCGCCCTCGGTCTGTTGGATCAGGTCGCCGATATAGACGATGTTGTCGTTCTTCAGGCAGTTGGCCGAACGGACCGACAGTTCCAGCTCGTCGACCTTCTTGAGCAGAGCCGGGTTGAAGCCCAGGTCCGGACCGGCCTCGGACGCCTCGACGGCGGCCTTGGGCTCTTCGAAGGTGATGAACAGCTGCAGCTGGTCCTGCAGGATGCGCGCGGCATAGGCGACGGCATCGACCGGGGTGACCGCGCCGTTGGTTTCCACTTCAAGCGACAGCTTGTCGTAGTCCAGCGACTGACCCTGACGGGTCGGCTCGACCTTGTAGGCGACCTTCTTGACCGGCGAATACAGGGCGTCGACCGCGATCAGGCCGATCGGGGCGTCTTCGGGACGGTTGAACTCGGCCGGGACATAGCCCTTGCCGTTCTGAACCGTGAACTCCATGCGGATCTTGGCCCCTTCGTCGAGGGTGCAGATGACATGGTCGCCGTTCAGGATCTCGATGTCGGCCGGGGCGTCGATCTGCGAGGCCGTCACCGGGCCGGGGCCCTCGGCGCGCAGCATCATGCGCTTGGGACCTTCGGCGTGCATGCGCAGGGCCAGTTGCTTGATGTTCAGCACGATGTCGACGACGTCTTCACGCACGCCTTCCATCGACGAGAACTCGTGCACCACGCCATCGATGTGTACCGAGGTCACCGCAGCGCCCTGAAGCGAGGACAGCAGCACGCGACGCAGGGCATTGCCGAGCGTCACGCCGAAGCCCCGCTCCAGCGGCTCGACCGTCAACTTCGCCTTGGTGTTGGCGTCCTTGCCGGTTTCGATCTGGGGCTTGTCGGGACGGGTGAGCTCTAGCCAGTTTCTTTCGATCATTATCGTCCCTCGAACGGGTTTCGCCGGCCGTCGGAACCCGGGGATACGGTTCCGCCGACCGGCGTATCAGGAATAGGTTCGCGTCTTAGACGCGGCGACGCTTGGGCGGCCGGCAGCCGTTGTGCGGCATGGGCGTGACGTCGCGGATGGTGGTGATGGTCATGCCGACGGCCTGAAGGGCGCGCAGGGCCGACTCGCGACCCGAACCCGGGCCGGCGACGTTGACTTCCAGCGTGCGCACGCCGTGCTCCATGGCCTTCTTGCCGGCGTCTTCGGCGGCCATCTGGGCGGCATAGGGGGTCGACTTGCGCGAACCCTTGAAGCCCATGGCACCGGCCGATGACCACGAGATCGCATTGCCCTGCGCGTCGGTGATCGTGATCATGGTGTTGTTGAACGAGGCGTTCACATGCGCCACGCCCGAGGTGATGTTCTTGCGTTCGCGCTTCTTGAGGCGCTCAGGAGCCTTGGCCATCTAGATCTTACTTCTTCTTGCCGGCGATGGGCTTGGCCGGACCCTTGCGGGTGCGGGCGTTGGTGTGGGTGCGCTGACCGCGGACCGGCAGGCCCTTGCGGTGACGCAGGCCGCGGTAGCAGGCCAGGTCCATCAGACGCTTGATGTTCATCGACGTCTCGCGGCGCAGATCGCCCTCGACGGTGAATTCGCGGTCGATGGTCTCACGGATCTGCAGGATTTCGGCGTCGGTCAGCTGATTGACGCGACGGGCCTCATCGATGCCGACCTGCTCCATGATGGTCTTCGCAGACCGCGGGCCGATGCCATGGATGTACTGCAGCGCGATTTCGACGCGCTTGTTGGTCGGGATGTTGACGCCAGCGATACGGGCCAAGGTATTGATTCTCCAGTACGCACAACAGACGCGAACGGCGACCCGGCTCAATGATTCAAGCCCGGCGCTGATCGCGTCTTTCGCGGAAGCGCGCCGTTATACAGGGGATTCCCGGCGCGTCAACGGGTTGGCAAGGGATTCTCGCAAGGGAATTCGTGCCGACCCGCCTCGCTAGATAATGACGCGCACGTCAAGGTCAAGGCGCTCATGCTCTAGGGCGGGAAGTCCACGCCGATGACGATCTCGGTATTGTCCTGAGGACGACCCTGACCGTCCGTCGGGGGCCGCCAGCGATAGTAGGGGACCAGCGACAGGGCCGCCTGGCCCAGCCGGCTTCCGGGTGGCATTTCGCGCGTCACGGAACAGCCCTCGAGTTGCCCCGACAGGCGAATGCGACAGCGCATCTCGGCCCGCCCGACACGGCGCACCGCCAGGCCCGTGCGCGGCTGGGCCCGGCGGATCTGATCGAGCGACGGCCCTGCGATCAGGACGGCGCGGCCGGCCCCCGAGCCTGGCCCTGAGCCGGCACCCTGGCCAGAGCCGGTTCCGGTCCCCTGCCCGGCCTGTCCGCGTCCCTGGCCGGGAGAATCGACCGTGGCGGCCCCGATGGTCGTCACAGGTTCCGGGGCCGGCTCGGGCGGGGCCACCAGCTCCGGCTCAACCGGGCGCGGCGGCGGTTCGGTGGGGCGCACGCGCGACGGCGTCGCCGGGGCCCCTCCCCCCGCCTCGCGAGACACCGGACGCGGCGGCTCCGGGGGCGGCTCGGGTTCGGGCCGGATCAGCTCGACGAGGATGGGCGGGGATGGAATCGGCGGGGCATAGCGCGGCTGCATCCAGATCAGGCCCGCAAACACCGCCGCATGGCCCAACAGCACCAGCGCCGCCAGTCCCGCCCGGCGCAGGCGACGGCCCCTGAAGAGGCCTGAGACCGTCTTGTCGAGGCGTGCCTGCGTCATGGGCATCAGCCTGACACATCCTGGCTGGCGGCGACATGAACGTGTGCGCGCAGGACGGGATCAGCCCCCCGCAGATCTGAAGCTTCAGCCCAGGACGGCGTCGATCTGGGCGGCGACGTCTTCAACCGAGCCCATGCCGTCGATCTCGGCCAGCTTGCCCTGGTCGCCATAGTAGGGAAGCAGCGGCGCGGTCTGATGATTATAGGCGGCCAGGCGCGTCACGAAGGTCTCGGGGTTGTCGTCGGGACGTCCCTGCTCCTCAAAGCGCCGTGTGACGCGCTCGATCAGGCGGCCCTCATCCACCTTCAGGCGGATGACATGGTCGATGCGGGCCCCGCGGCGTTCCAGCATTTCGTCCAGGGCCTCGGCCTGGGCCAGGGTGCGCGGGAAGCCGTCGAAGATGGCCCCACCGGCGGCCTCGGCCTCATCCAGCTTCAGCTCGATCAGGGCGATGACGATATTGTCCGGCACAAGGTGTCCGGCGTCCATGATGGCCTTGCACCGCTGGCCGATTTCGGCCCCCTCGGCGATGGCGGCGCGCAGCATGTCGCCCGTCGAAAGCTGGATCATGCCGCGCTCAGCGACCAGGCGCTTGGCCTGGGTCCCCTTGCCGGCAGCCGGCGGTCCAAACAGAATCAGGTTCAAGGCCACGGCGTCCTCCCGATCCCGACTTAGCGCCGGCCACCCCGTCCGCGCAACTTGGCCTTCTTGATCAGCCCTTCATACTGATGGCTCAGAAGGTGGGACTGGATCTGGGCGACCGTGTCCATGGTCACCGAGACCATGATCAGGATCGAGGTGCCGCCGAGCGCCGTCACGATGGTCAGCTGACCCAGTTGGGCGATACCGATCTCGGGGATCAGACAGACGGCGGTGATATAGGCCGCACCGATCACCGTCAGTCGGGTCAGAACATAGTCGAGATATTCCGCCGTCCGCTTGCCAGGGCGGATCCCCGGCAGGAAGCCGCCGTACTTGCGCAGGTTCTCGGCCGTGTCCTCGGGATTGAAGACGATGGAGGTGTAGAAGAAGGTGAAGAAGATGATCAGGGCACCGTAGAGGGCCATGAAGATCGGCTGGCCGTGCTGAAGGTGCGGCATGATGGTGTTCAGCCACTGTAGCCACGACGGCACCGAATTGGGGTTCTGGGCCAGCATGGTCGACACCGTCGTCGGCAGCAGCAGCAGCGACGAGGCGAAGATCGGCGGGATGACGCCGGCGGTATTGACCTTCAGCGGCAGGAACGAGCTCTCACCACCGACCATGCGGTTGCCCTGCTGGCGCTTGGGATACTGGATCAGGAGCCGGCGCTGGGCCCGCTCCATGAAGACGATGACCACCACCAGCGCCACCGACAGGGCCAGGATGGCGAACAGCAGGAAGGCCGAAATCTGGCCCTGACGGGTCAGCTCGAACAGCTGGGCCAGAGACTGGGGCAGAACCGCCACGATACCGGCGAAGATGATCAGCGAGATACCGTTGCCGACGCCGCGCGCCGTCACCTGCTCGCCCAGCCACATCAGGAACATGGTCCCGCCGGTCAGGGTCGTCACCGTCGTCAGGATGAAGAAGACGCCCGGGTCATTCGCCACGCCCTGAAGGCCCATGGAGATGCCGAACGACTGAGCCACCGCCAGCAACACCGTCAGATAACGGGTGTACTGGTTCAGTTGCTTGCGGCCGGCCTCGCCGCCTTCCTTGCGGAGCTTTTCCCACGGCGGATAGACCGCGCCCAGCAGCTGGACGATGATCGAAGCCGAGATGTAGGGCATCACGTTCAGGGCGAAGACGGCCATCCGTTCGACGGCACCGCCCGAGAACATATTGACCATCCCCAGGATGCCCTGGGACTGGTTCTGGAAGGCCTGGGCGAAGGCATCGCTGTTGATGCCCGGGATCGGGATGTAGGTGCCGAGGCGATAGACGATCATCGCCGCCAGGGTGAACCAGAGACGAGCGTGAAGGTCCTTCGCCTTGGCGAAGGTGCCCACGTTCAGGTTTGCAGCTAGCTGTTCTGCGGCCGAAGCCATTCCGATACCCCGCGACTTGTGGTCGTCAGATAGGTGAACCGACGCCCCGATGCGAGGGGCATCGTCCATGGAATCGTCATCCCGGCGGCAGCACAGCGGAGAGCCGGGACCTAAACGCAATCAATGTCGAGCTTAGGCCCCGGATTGCGCGCCGCGCATCCGGGCTGACGAGGCGCTTAGTCTTCCGACTTGGCCGGGCGGGCCTGTTCGACCGAACCGCCGGCGGCTTCGATGGCCTTGTCGGCCGAGGCCGAGGCCGACCAGACCTTGAGGTTCAGCTTGCCCTTGATCTCGCCGTGGCCGAGCAGGCGCACGCCGTCCTTGGCGCGACGGATCACGCCAGCGGCGATCAGGGCATCGGCGTCGATGACCTTCTTGATGTCCAGCTTCTTGGCGTCGATGGCCTTGGCCAGGCGCCACAGGTTCACCTCGGCCAGCTTCAGCGCACCCGGATTGTTGAAGCCCCGCTTGGGCATGCGCATGTGCAGCGGCATCTGGCCGCCTTCGAAGCCCAGCAGGCTGACGCCGGTGCGGGACTTCTGGCCCTTGACGCCGCGACCCGAGGTCTTGCCCTTGCCCGAACCCGGGCCACGGCCGACGCGCATACGGCCCTTGTGAGCGCCGTCGTTGTCACGCAGTTCATTGAGTTTCATGTGCCTGGTCCTCTCGGTCTCTAGCGCCTGGCGTGGGCCAGACTCGGCTATGTTCAAAAAGGTTCTAGGTTCTAGGGGTTAGGTTTTAGGGAAGGCCTCGCAGCCACCCTGTCCCCTAGTCCCTAAAACCTAGTCCCCAATACCTACTTTTCGACGATCTCGGTCAGGTGGGCGACCTTGGCGATCATGCCGCGCACCGACGGCGTGTCTTCCAGGGTCGATTCCCGGCCCATCCGGTTCAGGCCCAGGCCCACCAGGGTGGCGCGCTGATCCGGCTTGCGGCGGATCGGGCTGCCCGTCTGGCGGATCGTGACGGTGTTGGCGTCTTTCTTGGCCATGATCAGGACTCCGCGGTTTCGGTCGCGGCTTCGGGGGCCGAGGCACCGTCTTCACGACGGCCCATGATGTCGGCGACCTTCTTGCCACGCTTGTTGGCGACCTGGCGCGGCGACGACTGGGCCTTCAGGGCCTCGAACGTGGCGCGCACCATGTTGTAGGGGTTCGACGACCCCTTCGACTTGCCCACGACGTCCTGGACACCCAGGGTTTCCAGAACCGCGCGCATCGGACCGCCGGCGATGACGCCGGTGCCCGGAGGAGCCGAGCGGATCATGATCTTGCCGGCACCCCAGCGGCCTTCGCCGTCGTGGTGCAGGGTGCGCGATTCCCGCAGGGGAACGCGGATCATCGACTTCTTGGCTTCTTCCGTCGCCTTGCGAATGGCTTCCGGCACTTCACGGGCCTATCCGTGACCGAAGCCGACGCGGCCCTTCTGGTCGCCCACCACCATCAGGGCGGCGAACGAGAAGCGACGACCACCCTTCACGGTGGCGGCGACGCGGTTGATGTGGACCAGCTTCTCGACGATGTCGCTTTCCGGGCCTTCGGCTTCCGGGGCGCGACGGTCGCGGCGATCACCACGTTGGGGTTCACGAGCCATGATCGATCCTTAGAACTTGAGGCCGGCTTCGCGCGCGGCTTCGGCCAGGGCCTTGACCCGACCGTGATAGATGTAGCCGCCGCGGTCGAATACGACTTCGGTGACGCCCGCCTTCTGGGCACGCTCGGCGATCAGCTTGCCGATCCGGGCCGCCGCATCGACGTCCGCACCTTTCTGCTTCTTGCCCTTTTCGCCTTCCAGCGAAGAGGCCGACGCCAGGGTCTTGCCCTCGACGTCGTCGATGATCTGGGCCGAGATGTTCTTGTCCGAGCGGTACACCGACAGACGCGGACGACCGTTCGCCAGAGACTTCAGGCGGCGACGATTGCGCTCGGCGCGGCGCTTGGCGATTTGAAGAGGAGAAAGAGCCATGGCTTACTTCTTCTTGCCTTCCTTGCGACGCACGGTTTCACCGGCGTAGCGGACGCCCTTGCCCTTGTAGGGCTCCGGCGGACGGATCTTGCGGATCTTGGCGGCGACTTCACCGACGACCTGCTTGTCGATGCCCGCGATCTTGATCTCGGTCTGCTTGGGCACCGCGAAGCTGACACCGGCGGGCGGGTCAATATCGACGTCGTGCGACAGGCCCAGCTGCAGCGACAGGGCGTTGCCCTTCATGGCGGCGCGGTAGCCGACGCCGACCAGCTCGAGCGTGCGCTCGAAGCCTTCGGACACGCCGGTGACCATGTTGCCGACCAGCGAGCGCGACAGACCCCACATCGAGCGGGCACGCGGGGTGTCCTCACGCGGGGCCAGCGTCAGTTCGCCGTTTTCCAGCTTCATCTCGATTTCAGGGGCGACCGACCAGGTCAGCTCGCCCTTGGGGCCCTTCACCTTGACGGTCTGGCCATCGAGGGTGACTGTGGTGCCGTTGGGCACGACGATCGGCTGTTTTCCGATACGGGACATCTTAGTAGACCTTGCAGAGCACTTCGCCGCCGACATTGGCTTCGCGGGCGGCGGCGTCGGACATCACGCCTTTGGACGTCGACAGGATCGAGATGCCCAGGCCGTTCTTGATCGGCTTGAGATCCGAGATCGACGAATAGACACGACGGCCCGGCTTGGAGACGCGGCTGATCTCGGCGATGACGGGCTGGCCGTCAAAGTACTTCAGCTCGATTTCGAACTGCGGGAACTCGCCGGGGTTTTCCACGATCTTGTAGCCGCGGATGTAGCCTTCGTCGGCCAGCACATCCAGGACGCGCTGACGCAGCTTGGACGCCGGGGTGAGCACCGAAGAGCGCTTGCGGGTCGCAGCGTTCTTGATGCGAGCGATCATGTCGCTGAGGGGATCATTGATCATCATGGTCGGATCTCCTCTTACCAGCTCGACTTGGTCATGCCGGGGATCTGGCCCAGCGAGGCCAGTTCGCGCAGCGCCACGCGGCTCATATGGAGCTTGCGGTAGTAGGCGCGCGGGCGGCCGGTGACTTCACAGCGATTACGGATGCGCGTCGCCGAGCCATTGCGCGGCAGGGCGGCGAGCTTCAGACGCGCTTCGAAGCGTTCTTCCAGCGGACGCGATTCATCGTTGGCGATGGCCTTGAGCGCAGCGCGCTTGTCGGCTTGCCGGGCGACGAGGGCCTTGACGGCTTCATTACGGTTGATGGCGGACTTCTTAGCCATGGATCTCTTCCCTTCCCGTCCCTAGTTCGTGAACGGGAACTTGAACTCGGCGAGGAGAGCCTTGGCTTCCTCGTCGGTCTTGGCCGTGGTGCAGACGATAATGTCCATGCCCCACATCTGATCGATCTGGTCGTAGTTGATCTCGGGGAACACGATGTGTTCCTTCAGGCCCATGGCGTAGTTGCCACGGCCGTCGAAGGACGTGCCCTTCAGGCCCCGGAAGTCCTTCACGCGCGGCAGGGCGATCGTGATCAGACGGTCCAGGAACTCATACATGCGGTCCTGACGAAGGGTGACCTTGGCGCCGATGACCATGCCTTCGCGCAGCTTGAAGCCGGCGATGGAGTTACGAGCCTTGGTCGCCACCGGCTTCTGGCCGGCGATGGCTTCCAGGTCCTTCATGGCGGCGGCGGCCTTCTTGGAGTCCGCCACGGCCTCGCCGATACCCATGTTCAGGACGATCTTGTCCAGCTTGGGAATCTGCATCTCGTTGGAATAACCGAACTTTTCGGTCATCGCCTGACGGATGCGGGCCTGATAGTCGCCCTTGAGGCGCGGGGTGTATTGAGCGTCAGCCATTGATGGCGTCCCCCGTGGTCTTGGCGAAGCGGACCTTCTTGTCACCGTCCAGGCGGAAGCCGACGCGGGTCGGCTTGCCCTTGGCGTCGACGAGCGCGACGTTCGACAGGTGGATCGAGGCTTCCTTGTTGACGATGCCGCCCTGCGGGTTACCCGCCGACGGACGCGTGTGGCGCTGGACGACCTGGATGCCCTGGACAACCACGCGGTTGTCCGACGGGATCACGCGCAGCACCTTGCCGGTGCGGCCCTTGTCCTTGCCGGTGAGGACGACGACGTCGTCCCCCTTCTTGATCTTGGCGGCCATTACAGGACCTCCGGAGCGAGCGAGATGATCTTCATGTGGTTCTTGGCGCGCAGCTCGCGCGGAACCGGTCCGAAGATCCGGGTTCCCACCGGCTCATTCTGCTTGTTGACGATGACGGCGGCCGAGGTGTCGAAACGGATGACCGAACCGTCCTTGCGCTGGATGTCCTTGGCGGTGCGAACGACGACGGCGCGCAGCACGTCCCCCTTCTTCACGCGACCGCGCGGGATGGCTTCCTTGACGGACACGACGATCGTGTCGCCCACCGAGGCGTAGCGGCGCTTTGAGCCGCCGAGCACCTTGATGCACATGACCCGGCGCGCGCCCGAATTATCGGCAACGTCCAGGTTAGTTTGCATCTGGATCATGGGATCAGACCTTCTCTAACTCGTTCAGGCCGAGGCCTTGGCGTCGTCGCCGGAATAGACTTCCCAGCGCTTCAGCTTTGACTTCGGGGCACACTCACGGATGCGGGCCACATCGCCGACCTTCAGCGAGTTGGCTTCATCGTGGGCGTGGTACTTCTTGGACTGGCGAACAGTCTTCTTGAACAGCGGGTGCAGCAGGGTGCGCTCGACCTTGACGACGACGGTCTTGTCGCCCTTGTCGGAAACGACCACGCCTTCCAGAATTCTCTTGGGCATCGGCTTTCCTTTAGGCCTGGCGCTGCTGGCGCTGCAGCGTCTTGATGCGGGCGATGGTCTTCTTGACCTCGCCCACGCGGTGGGTCTTCTCCATCTGGCCGGTGGCGGCCTGGAAACGGAGATTGAACTGTTCCTTCTTCAGCGACAGGAGATCTTCCTGCAGCTGATCGGCGGTCTTGCCGCGAAGATCGGTGATCTTGGTCATGGTCCGATCCTTTCCTAGTGCTCGACCGCGACGCCGGCGTCGAGGCGGGTGACGACCTTGGTACGAACCGGCAGCTTGGCCGCGCCCAGGCGCAGGGCTTCACGCGCGACATCGTCCGGCACGCCGTCGATCTCGAACATGATGCGGCCCGGAGCCACGCGGGCGGCCCAGAAGTCGACCGCGCCCTTGCCCTTACCCATGCGGACTTCGGCCGGCTTGCCGGAGACCGGCACGTCCGGGAAGATGCGGATCCAGACGCGGCCCTGACGCTTCATCTGGCGGGTGATCGCGCGGCGGGCCGCTTCGATCTGGCGCGCCGTGATGCGCTCGGGTTCCATCGACTTCAGGCCGTAGGAGCCGAAGTTCAGCGAGAAACCGCCCTTGGCCGAGCCGTGGATACGGCCCTTGAACGCCTTGCGGTACTTGGTTTTCTTGGGTGACAGCATGACCTAGTTCTCACGTCCCCGGTCGCGACGCGGACCACGATCCCCACGGGGACCGCCGCGCTCACGGCCTTCATTCGACGACGGACCCGAGGCTTCCTGGGCCCAACGCTTGTCCTGGGCCATCGGGTCGTGCTCGAGCACTTCACCTTTGAACACCCAGACCTTCACGCCGATGATGCCGTAGGTCGTCTTGGCTTCGGTGAAGCCGTAATCGATGTCAGCGCGCAGGGTATGCAGCGGCACGCGGCCTTCGCGGTACCATTCCATACGGGCGATTTCGGCACCGCCCAGGCGACCCGAGACGTTGATCCGCACGCCCTTGGCACCCAGACGCATGGCCGACTGCATCGCGCGCTTCATGGCGCGACGGAAGGCGATGCGGCGCTCGAGCTGCTGCGCGATGTTCTCGGCGATCAGTTGGGCATCGGTTTCCGGCTTGCGGACCTCAACGAGGTTCAGGAAGACCTCGCCTTCGGTCATGGCCGAGATTTCCTTGCGCAGCTTCTCGATGTCCGCGCCCTTCTTGCCGATCACGACGCCCGGACGGGCGGCGTAGATGGTGATGCGGCACTTCTTGTGCGGGCGCTCGATGATGATGCGCGACACGCCGGCACCCGACAGGCGCTCCTTGAGCCACTCGCGCAGCTTCAGGTCCTGGTGCAGCAGACGGGCATAGTCATGCCCACCGGCGAACCAGCGGCTGTCCCAGGTACGGTTGACGCCGAGCCGCAGCCCGACCGGATTGACTTTCTGACCCATCAGGCGGCCTCACCCAGCTCGCGCACAACGATGGTGATCTCGCTGAACGGCTTTTCGATGCGCGAAGCCCGACCGCGAGCGCGGGCGGCGAAACGCTTCATCACCAGATTCTTGCCCACGAAGGCCTCGGCCACGACCAGAGAGTCGATGTCGAGGTTGTGGTTGTTCTCGGCGTTCGAGACGGCCGAATACAGCGCCTTGCGGACATCCTTGGCGATGCGCTTGCGGCTGAATTCCAGCTCGTTCAGAGCCTTCTGCACCGGCAGGCCGCGGATCGACTGGGCCACCAGATTCAGCTTTTGGGGGCTGATGCGGACATTGACGACCTTGGCGCGGGCCTCGGTCGCACCGACGCGACGGGAGTTCTTGGATTGGGCCATCGGTTACTTCCTCTTGGCCTTCTTGTCCGCCGCGTGGCCCGGGAAGTTCCGGGTCGGGGCGAACTCGCCGAACTTCATGCCGACCATGTCCTCATTGACCAGCACGGGAATGTGCTTCTGGCCGTTGTGGACACCAAAGGTCAGGCCGACGAACTGCGGCAGGATGGTGGAGCGACGCGACCAGGTCTTGATCACGTCCTTGCGGCCCGAGGTCGAGGCGGCGTCTGCCTTCTTGAGCAGATAGCCATCGACGAAGGGACCTTTCCAGGCGGAACGGGTCATCGCTTACCGAGCCTTCTTCGCTTTGTGGCGGCTACGGATAATGAACTTGTCCGTCGCCTTGTTCTTGCGGGTCTTGCGGCCCTTGGTCGGCTGGCCCGTCGGGCTCACCGGGTGGCGGCCACCCGAGGTGCGGCCTTCACCGCCGCCGTGCGGGTGGTCGATCGGGTTCATGGCAACGCCGCGAACGTGCGGGCGGAAGCCCATGTGACGCTTGCGACCAGCCTTGCCCAGGTTCTGGTTCATGTGGTCCGAGTTGGACACGGCACCAACCGTCGCCATGCAGCCGTCAAGAACCATCCGCAGCTCGCCCGAGCCCAGACGGATCTGGGCGTAGCCGGCGTCGCGGCCGACCAGCTGGGCGTAGGAGCCGGCCGAACGGGCCATCTGGCCACCCTTGGCAGGCTTCATCTCGATGTTGTGGATGATCGTTCCGATCGGCATAGAGCGCAGCGGCATGGCGTTGCCCGGCTTCACGTCAGCCTTCTCGGCCGCGATCACATGGTCCCCGGCCTTGAGGCGCTGCGGAGCCAGGATGTAGGCCTTGTCGCCATCCTCATACGAGATCAGGGCGATAAAGGCGGTCCGGTTCGGATCGTACTCCAGGCGCTCGACCGTGCCGACGGCGTCGAACTTGCGACGCTTGAAGTCGATCTTGCGGTACAGGCGCTTGGCCCCACCACCCCGGAAGCGAACGGCGATACGACCGCCGGCCCCGCGTCCGCCCGACTTGGTCAGGCCTTCGACGAGGCTCTTTTCCGGACGCCCCTTGTGGAGTTCCGAACGGTCGATCAACACCAGGGCGCGACGGCCCGGCGAAGTCGGATTGAAGGTCTTCAGAGCCATGGTCCTAGAGCCCCGTGGTCACGTCGATGGACTGGCCGTCGGCCAGGGTGACGATCGCCTTCTTGACGTCCTTGCGGCGTCCCTTGATGCCGCGGAAGCGCTTGGTCTTGCCCTTCTGCACCAGGGTGTTGACCTTGGTGACCTGGACCTTGAACAGCGCCTCGACGGCAGCGGCGATCTCGTCCTTGGAGGCGTCGTCGGCCACCTTGAAGACAACCTTGTTGTGCTCCGAAAGCACGGTCGACTTCTCAGTGATCACCGGCGCCAGGACGGTGTCGTAGTGGCGGGCGGTTGCCGCCGATTGGGTCTGCTTGGGGGCCATTATGCGGCTTCCTTCTCAGACTTGGCCTCGCCCGCGAACCGCGCGTGGACGGCGTCCACGGCGTCCTTGGTCAGGACCAGCTTCTCGGCCCGCAGAATGTCATAGACGTTCAGGCCGGCATTCGGCAGCACGTCGATGTGCGGGATGTTGCGAGCCGCCAGGCCGAAGTTCTTGTCGACTTCGGCACCGGCGATGATCAGCGCCTTGGTCCAGCCCAGCTTGCCCAGCGTGGTACGCAGGACGGCGGTCTTGGGATCCTTCAGCGTGGCGGCGTCCAGGATGACCAGGTCACCCGACAGCGCCTTGGCCGACAGAGCGTGCTTCAGGGCCAGGGCCCGGACCTTCTTGGGCAGGTCGATCGCATGCGAGCGAACGACCGGACCGAAGGCGCGCGAACCGCCGACGAACTGCGGCGCACGACGCGAACCGTGACGCGCACCGCCGGTGCCCTTCTGACGATACATCTTCTTGCCGGTACGGCTGTTCTCGTTGCGGGTCTGAACCTTGTGGGTCCCGGCGCGGCGCTTGGCCAGCTGGTAAACCACACAACGCTGCAGCAGGTCCGCGCGGATCTCCTTGATCCCGAAGACGTCGTCGTTCAGCTCAATGTCGCCGGCGGCCTTGCCGTCCAGCTTGGTGACGGAGAGTTTCATCAGGCTTCGTCCCCGTTGGTTTCAGCGGCCGGAGCTTCTTCGGCCGGCGTTTCCGCCGCAGCCTTCGGAGCCTGGCCGGCCTTCTTGAACGCACCCGGGACCGGGGCGCCTTCCGGCAGCTTGCTCTTCACCGCGTCACGGACGTTGACGTAGGTGCCGTCGTGGCCGGGGACAGCGCCCTTGACCAGGATCAGGCCCCGCTCGGCGTCGACGCGGACGATGGTGAGGTTCTGGGTGGTGACGGTCTCGGTCCCGTAGTGACCGGCCATCTTCTTGCCCGGGAAGGTCCGGCCCGGATCCTGGCGGTTACCGGTCGAACCGTGCGAGCGGTGCGACACCGACACACCGTGCGTGGCGCGCAGGCCGCCGAAGTTCCAGCGCTTCATGGCGCCGGCGAAACCCTTACCGATGGTCTCGCCCTGGATGTCGACCAGCTGGCCTTCGACGAAGTGATCGGCGGTCAGCTCGGCACCGACGTCGATGAGGTTGCCCTCGGCGACGCGGAACTCGCGAACGACGCGCTTGGGCTCGACTTCAGCCTTGGCGAAGTTGGCGCGCTCGGCCTTGGTGGTGTTCTTGGCCTTCTTGGTGCCGGCACCCAGCTGCAGCGCGACATAGCCGTCACGCTCGGCGGTGCGCTGGCCGACGACCTGACAGCCGTCCAGCGAAAGCACGGTGACGCCGACCTGCTGGCCGTCGTCGGCAAAGATGCGGGTCATGCCCATCTTCTTGGCGATCAAACCGGTGCGCATCGCTTAGCCCCCCAGCTTGATCGAGATGTCGACGCCGGCCGAGAGGTCGAGCTTCATCAAAGCGTCGACGGTCTGCGGGGTCGGGTCGATGATGTCCAGCACGCGCTTGTGCGTGCGCATCTCGAACTGCTCGCGCGACTTCTTGTCGACGTGGGGCGAGCGGTTGACGGTAAACTTCTCAATCAGCGTAGGCAGCGGAATCGGGCCGCGCACCTGGGCGCCCGTTCTCTTGGCCGTGTTGACGATCTCGCGCGTGGAAAAATCCAAGACGCGGTGATCGAAGGCCTTCAGCCTGATGCGGATGCTCTGATCCATATCGGTTGTGTTCCCAGATGCGGCGGACCGCGTCCTCTAGACTTTTCAAAGACCGGAGCCCTCAGGCCGAAGCCCTCAGACACGCTTTCCGCAAAAACGATCGGCCCACGCGGAAGCCGCGAAGGCCGTTGAAATCCCAAGAAGCTGCAAAGAACAGTGACTTAGGTCGTTCTTGCGGACCGCGTCTGCCCCCGAAGGGACACAGCCGATCCAACAAGAGGCGCGCTTATGCCGTTCGATTCCGAATCCGTCAAGCGCGCCGAACGCGAATTCTCACTCGGATTGCGCCCATCCCATCGGATTGAATTCGTCGTGGGCCGGCGGCACGGCCAACCGGCGACCGGCGGTATCGTACTGAAGCACCACCGTGCAGGAATCCGGCGCCGCCTGGGGCTCGCAATAGATGTGATGGACCTGGACACGCACCTGACCCTCCCCGAGGGTCTCGACGCCAAAGGCATTGGCGTCGAACACCTGCACCAGGCCGTCCGGCGTCGAGACGAACAGGCGCTGGCGACAGCCGCCGGTTCCGCACCACTGGGCCGAGCTGGCTTCGGTGTAGTCCATCAGCCAGTCGGCCTGGCCGTCAGGGCTGACGGTGATGGGCGTGATCATGCCGCGCGGCGGCTCCGTGACCAGGGGCGGTCGGTCGGTCGGGCTGTTGTCATCGTCATAGACCCGGTTGATGTCGCGGATCGCGATCCAGGTCAGCCCCTCGGGCGGTGTCTGGTCGGATGTGGCCGCTCCGGCCAGCTGCATGGCGTCGCCGGCAGCGCGCGCCGCACCGCCCCCCTCGTCGCCGGCGTCCGACGAGGATCCCCCGCAAGCCGGCACCGCCAGCAGGGTCAGGCCCAGGCCCAGGCTCATGGAAAGGGCACGCAGCATCGTCACAGGGTTTCCGCCATGGCGGCCATTTGCCCCCGCCCCGGACCCGGCGCAACCCATGAAACCTGACTCGACCGACCGACGACCGGACGCTAGCTGCCGATGTGAAGCTGTCCCGACCCCAGGATCGCACGGTCCACCTCGCCGGTAACGCGCGTGACCGTGACGTCACCCGAGCCGGCAATCGAGGCGCTCAGGCTGGCGGCGGTTCCGCGGAAGACGACGTCCCCGCTTCCGGCGATCGCAACATCCAGAGACGAGGCCTGACCGCCCTCGATCCGCACCGAACCCGAACCGCCGACGGCGATGTCGGCGGGGCCTCCGACCGAGGCCAGGACCACGCTGCCTGAGCCACCGATGGCAACATCGGTCGCCCCACCGATAGCCCCGGCCAGGATGCTGCCGGACCCCCCGATGGCGAAATCGCCGGATCGGGCCGTCCCGGCGCGGACATCGCCGGAGCCGCCGACCGAGATCGACAGCTCACCATCGGTATTGCCCACCGACCAGTCGCCACACCCCCCGGCCGCCAGCTCGGTGCTGCTAGAACGTCCGATGGCCCCCCAGATGGCCCCCGAGGCATTGATGCGGACGTCACGGGGCGTGCGAATGACCACCAGCGGGGCCTGGGACATCTCAATCGTCCCGTGGTCGCGAACCGAAACCCGCACCCCGTCCGGCATCTCCATGGGGTTGCCGACGAAGTCCCGGGTGTCACAGGTCTGGATCCGCCGGCGCAGACCGCCATCCAGGCGCACCTCGTCGCCCCGGCGGCTGACCTGGATGGGCGGCAGGCCGGAAGTGCCGGGCTCGACCGTCACCTGAATATCCGGGCGATCCTCGGGGATGACGACGACGCGAGCCACCGCATTCTCGATCTCGACCTCCTGGGCGCTGGCCGTCGAGGCCACGGCGGTCGAGGCCAACAGCGCGCCAAGCACGATTGCGGAATGAGCCAACTTGAGCACGATGTGACCTCCGGTCAGGAAAGCGATGTCCTGACCGTGCGACCGCCGGGGCCCGAAGTCACTTTAAATCGAGGTCATGACATGGCTGTCATGAAGGACCGGATCTAGCCCCGCACGGTCCCCGCGCCGTCCGCCGATCCGGCATCCGGTTCGAAGCTGCGCTCAAAATCCATCAGCCGGCTCTTGACCGCGCCCGTCCGCTTCAGCGCCACCGCAGCGGCCCACCTGGCGGCCAGTCCCGGGGTCGAGAGGCGGTCCGTCGCCCTGGGCTTCAGACCGCGGGCGCGCATGGCCCCATGCGTGAACAGCGCCCCGTTGCGGAACCGCGAGCCCCAGGTCTGGAAGTCCATCGACAGGGACACACAGAAGGCCGACAGGTTTTCCACGCGGTGAGGCGCGAACAGAGGCCAGGTCAGGGCCTGGCCGGGTTCCAGGTCCACGACCTGGGCATCCGCGTCGAAGGCCTGGCTGTAAGGGAGTTCCTCGGTGGTCTGACGCATGACGATCTGTTCCATCGCCTGTTCCGGCAGATGCGCCTCATCGCCGGGATAGACCCACAGCCGCTTGCGCCCCCGCATGTGAAACAGGACCACTCCGGCCGGGTCGAAATGGTAGGGCACCCGCGCCTTGGGTGACGACAGGATCAGCTGGCCCGACAGGGTCGTGGGCCGAAGGCCCGGATAGCCGGCCTTGATCGGCTCGAAGGCCCTCATCACCTCAGCCCACAGGGCCGGGTGGGCGGTTTCGACCCCACGCAGATTGACCCAGAGCCGGCCCGTCTGGATGGCCGCCAGCAGGTCATCACCTGACGAACGCCCGCGCGCGCCGGTACGCAGCGACACCTGGCCCTCGTTGTCGTAGTCATAGAGGTTGATGTCGAACAGCTCAGCCGGATAGCGGTCCAGCAGCTCGGCCAGGGCCCCATCGCTGACAAGGCCGCTGTCGGCGATGCGGTGATCGAAGACGCGGGGCTCGATGATCGGGCCGGGGTAGCGTGTGCTCATGTCAGGCGGATCCCGATTGTGAAGGTGAGGCCAGTCTTTCCACACGGGTAGCGGCGGCCACAGCGGCCCCGCGCCAGCGCCCGACGGTGGTTGTCTCGCAGGCTTCCACGACCGCCCAGCGACGGCGCAGGCTGTCTGACAGCCGCCGGGCCGGCCCGACCGAGACGCCTTCCAGGGTGCGGTTAGCCAGGCGGCGCCAGCCGGTGCGGAACACCGTCTTTTCGGTCACCCATTCCTCAATGTCGCAGAAGTACTTCTTGTAGTACTCGCCGGCGAAACCGAAATCGAAGACCGTGAAGCCGTCCGCCGACTTCAGGCGCATGGTGTCCTGGCTCAGCAAGATCCCGGGCGAGCAACGTGCGGCATCGGCAGCATAGGACGGGAACCAGAAATGATAGTGTGAGCCGCCATAGAGGCTGAGCTCCAGAGCCGCCGGGCGGTCGCCGGCCCACAGAACGGCCATGGCGGCCCCGAAGTCGGCCTTCGGCTCCATCATCAGGGCCTTGAGCACATCAACCGTCCAGCCGCAGGCGAAAACGTCGTGGCGACCGGTGCGGCGATACTGGTCCCGCTTCCACGCGATCAACTCATCCAGGCGAGCCGGATCTCGGACATCGACCTCGGTCCAGACCTCACCCTCGCGGTCGCGGGCCAGCGAGCGGCGGGCGCGCTCCTTGTCCTTGAAGAATTTGGCATGGGTCTCGCGGCGTTCGGAATAGTAGGTGTCCCAGCCGGCGCGCAGGTCAGCCCTCAGGACCTGGCGGTTCGGGCCTCCGAAGTCCGCCGGAACCCAGCCGTTGACCGTCAGGCTGTCGGCCTTGAGCAACGCCGGCATGGAGGCCAGCAGCGGGCGCTGCTGATCCTTCGCCAGGATCAGGCCGTGGTAGTCGTTCATCGGGGCACCCAGTGGATGGGCGGTGCGACCGCGCATCTGGTGCGGGAAAAAGCCCACCACCTCGCCACCTCGGCGCAGGATCGCGACCCGCGCGTCCGGAACGACACGTCCGGCGATCTGGGTGATCTCCGGCCAGAAGAACGTGGTGTCATACAGGGGGTCCGACTGTACGAAGCGACGCCACAGCGCCACCTCCGTCTCACCGAGTTCCTCGGCCCGGATCAGATCTACCTTCAGGTCCATCAGTCCCTTCCTTTGGGACCATCCTGTACGAGAGGCGTTTCAACGTGGTTCATCCGTTTGGTAAACGGGTTCTTACAGCGCGTGGCCGGCGGCCCAGTCCCGCTCGAAGTTGGCCAGCCGGGCTTCGAACGCCCATTGCTCGCGGGCCTTCGGGCTCGCACCCAGAAGCACCTGACAGCTCGCCGTCGCGTCACCGTCCATCTGTCCGGCACAGGCCGAAACCATCTGCTGATAGCGACCGGGATCCTGCCATAGCCCCTCGCCGGGCAGAAAGCTGAACGCCAGGGCGTTGCGGGCCGAGGTCACCAGGTCCTCATAGGTCGCTCCAGTGTCGAACACGGCCCGGGCATATTCATTCGACAGGTCCGATCGCGAGATCCCCGGATCATCGGTCGTATAGATGACCGGCACGCCGGCCTGTCTCAGCCAGATGACCGGATGGTCCTGGCCCTCGATCCCCAGGATGTCGGCGTTGGACGTCAGGCTGATCTCCACCGCCACACCGCCTGCGATCATCCTGTCGAGGAGATCATGCCCGGCAGTTTCCGAGGGAATCGAGAGGCCGTGACCGATACGCAAGGCCCCGGCCTGAACCGCGCCGGTGACATGGAAGGCCATGTCGGCAGGCGGCGCGTAGTCCAGCGTCAGCTCACCGGCGTGCAGCGCCGCAGCCAGCCGGCCGCCGAGGTCCATACGTCGCCCGATCAGGTGTCGGATCATCTCCATGTGAAGGCGATAGTTCCGCAGGGCATCAGCGTGGTCCTCCGGCGCGACCAGCTGGACGCCGACCCAGCGCGGATCCGCCGCGATCAGCGCGTCTCCCAGCGCCAGTTGTCCGTACGTCTGGGGCGGCGCGATCAACCGGTTCGCCTGCACCAGATGGCGGACGGTGACCCGGCAACCGCCGGGCGGGTCCCAGGAAGAGACGCCGGGGGCTCGATCGGTGGGTGATGAACAGCCCAGCACCTCCCGGGCGCGGGCTTCGACGGCGTCGGTCTCGGCCATCGCCGCCTCGACCAGAGCCGGCATCCCCAGAGCCATGGCCGCATCCAGCGCCGCCAGGTTCGACCCGTCGCCCGAAACCGCCCCCAGCTCGCGCGCGGGGCCCGACTGCGGCATCCACATCACCTCGACATAGAAGGTGTTCTGCGCGGCCAGAGTCGCCATCAGGTCTGCCAGCATGTCGCCGCGTCGATGATCCGGCGTGGCATCGAACCGGCCGAAGGTCGAGAAAAACTGGTCGTGGCCGCTGCGACCGGCAAAGCCGGGCCGGCGCGTCGACAGGCTGTCGATCATCAGGGATCGCTGATCTACCGTCAGTCCCGACGCGGCCACCAGATCGCCGCCCGGCCTACAGGGATCGGTCAGGGTCCAGCGCGCCGTATCGACGCACAGGCCATCTTCCGCCGCCCAGTCCAGATAGGTCTCGGCAAAGGGAGCGCCCGACAGGTGGATATGCAGATCTCCACCCTTGGGCATGGCCCGGATCACGGCCCGGATTTCGGCCCGGCTCATCTGCGAGAAATCAGGCCGCTGATCGACCGGCGGCCGGACCTGGGCCCAGGCCGGCGTCGCCAGCGCAGCCACAAGCCCCGCCAGAGCCCACCATCGCTGCATGAAGTCCCCCTGAAACGCGCCGGCCAGACTAGCGCCCGAGGCGGGGTTCAGCCAGCACCGCCTGGAACTGGCCTCGCCCTTGCCCTCGCCGGCGCAAATCCGCGCGCCGAACCGATACCCGGCCCGGCTAGTTATTCAGGGTCCAGGTGAAAACACCCAAATTCTGGGCATGCATGGTCACAAAGTTGCGGACCTCCTGGTGGCCCTCGCAATAGGCAGACCCGTTATCCCAGAACTCATAAGGTCCCGGATATTCCACACACAGCGGATGATCTCCCTGCCAGACGTCGGTGTCGGATCCCTCGACCTCGGCGTAGCCGTACATATAGGCGTTGGTCGTCTGGGCAAGGTCGCGACATTGCCCCGGCGCAACATTGTACCAGCCCGCATTGCTGAAGGTGCCCGCTCCAACCGGCTGATAGGAAATCGCGACCTGGGCCATCACCTGCGTTGCATTGCAAACCCGAAGGGTAATGACCGACGAGCCCGAAGGCGGGCCACTCGCCTTGACTGGGGTCGCCGGCACCAGGCTGGCCGCCACCAAGGCCCCAGCCATCATCGCGGTCGTCGTCAGTCTGTTCATCTCAGTCTCCCTGCAAAGCCAAACTTGATGTTGAAATATCGAAGTTCTTTCTAGCGTTCCAGGGAATTCAATCAGCGATCCTCCCCTTGCCTCGGCCTGCTGCCTGTTCAATCCTGACGGTCAGATGGAGTTTCAACCCTTGCGCGTCTTGATCATCGGGGCCGGCCACGCCGGCGGCTCGGCCGCAGCCTTCCTCCGCCAATATGGCTTTGACGGCCCGATCACCCTGATCGGCGATGAGCCGATCCCCCCGTATCAGCGGCCGCCCCTGTCCAAGGCCTGGCTCAAGGGCGAGGCCGACGCCGACAGCCTTCAACTGAAGGACCCCACCTGGTGGGCCGAGACTGGTTGCGACCTGCGGCTGGGCCAGACCATCACGCGAATTGATCGCGCCGCCCAGACGGTCACCGTCGATGGTGAGACCCTGCCCTACGACGCCCTGGTCATCGCCACGGGCGCTCGGGCGCGGCGAATCGATCTGCCCGGGGCCGACCTGGACGGGGTGCTGTTCCTGAGGACCGCCGCCGACGCCGAGGCCCTCAAGCCCCGCCTGGGCGCGGGACGACGCCTGGCCGTCATCGGCGGTGGCTATGTCGGACTGGAGGCCGCCGCCTCGGCCACGGCCCTTGGCGGATCGGCCGTCGTGCTGGAGCGTGAGGCCCGGGTGCTGGCGCGGGTGGCGTCCGAACCCCTGTCGGCCTTTTACCAGGCGGCGCATGCTCGCCGCGGCGTCGAGATCCTGACCGGGGCCTCGGTTGTCGGCCTGGAAGGCGACGGATCAGTTGAGGCGGTCGTCCTGGCCGATGGACGCCGGATCGCCTGCGACACGGTGCTGATCGGGGTCGGGGCCATCGCCAACACCGAACTGGCCGAGGCCGCCGGGCTGGACTGTCGCGACGGGGTGATGGTCGACAGCGCCGCCCGCACCGCCGACGCCGCCATCTGGGCCGTGGGCGATGTGACGCGCCGGCCCGGTGGCCTGTTCGGTGGCGACATCCGCTTCGAGAGCGTACCCAACGCCTTGGAACAGGCCAAACAGGCCGCCGCCGCCATCGCCGGTCGCGACCAGCCCGCACCCGAGGTGCCGTGGTTCTGGTCGGACCAGTTCGACCTCAAGCTCCAGATGGCCGGGCTGGCGCGCGACACCGATCGCCAGATCATCCGAGGCGATCCCGACAGCGAGAGCTTCGCCGTTTTCCATCTGCAAGGCGACGTCATCCGCTGCGTCGAGGCGGTCAACGCCCCACCCGAGTTCATGGGCGGACGGATGATGATCGGCAAACAGACGCCCGTGGACCCGGCAAAGCTGGCTGATCCTGCGGTCGGGATGAAGGCGGTGGCAGCCTAGCCCGTCAGGCCGTCCTTGAACTTGATCGAGGCGTGGCTGCCGTCACAGAAGGGCTTGTTCGACGAGGCCCCGCACCGACACAGCGTCTGGCGATTGCGGATCTCATAACTGTCGCCGCTGGCGCTCTGGACCCGGATACCGCCGCGAAGCTGCAACGCCGCACTGACGCCCAGGGCGGGGTCCTCGAGCAAAGCCAGTTCCGCCGGCTCAGGGGTTTCAACAGGTTGACGGGTCTGCTGATCCCACACCATCAGGCGGCCGCCCGGGCAATGATGCGCGATACGAACGGCCATCTTCTCATGCTGCTCTCCGGGTTCCATCACCTCGTTCCAGAACCGGTCGCCGGCGTCGCAAAACCGCGCAAAGGCACAGAATTTCTCGTTGTCCGTCAGGCTGTACTTGGGCCCGTCCATTTCGGTGGCCTCATTCAGCATGGGCGCCATGCTGGCCGTCTCGGTCAGGTCGACACCGGCCGTCCGGTGCGACCCGTCGCAGTAGGGCTTGTTGCGGGAATGGCCGCACCGACAAAGCAGGGTCCCGTCCTTGACCTCGAATTCCTCGCCGGGCGTAAAGGACCAGGAATTGTGCGTTTCGTTCGGCGTGATGGTCTGGATACGCATCGGCGGCGCGCCGTGCACCTTATAGGGTCCATTGGCCAGGACCTCGATCGAGATCGACGGGTCGGACTGGGTCGTCCCCACCTGGATTCTGGGCTTGCTGAAGTCGGACATTCGATCACCTCCCCGGCTCGAAAAGGGCCCTCAGGATTCCATCGAACACCGTTCCAGGGCCGACGTCGAGCGTTAGATTCAAGCCCGTCGGACACGCTTGCGGACAATCCGGCCGATCCTTTGGCCCGCCAGACCTAGAACAGTACCCTGGGATTCAGGATGCGCTGGGGATCCAGCGCCTGGCGCACCGCCCGCATGGCCGCGACCTGGACCGGGTCCTTGTAGCGCCGTGCCTCATCGGTCTTGAGCACGCCCAGTCCGTGTTCGGCCGAGATCGACCCTGCTCGGGCGGCCACGGCGTCATGGACGATGCGCGCGCCGGCGTCGCGGCGGGCCGCGAAGGCCGCCGGGTCGTCTCCTGCCGGCGGCACGACATTGTAGTGCAGATTGCCGTCGCCCAGGTGCCCGAAGGTCACCTGCCGGATCCCGGGAAAGGCGCTCTGCAAGGCGGCATCGGTCGCTGCGATGAAGTCCGGGATCTCACTCAGCGGCAGCGAGATGTCGTGCTTCCAGCCGCCCCCGGCCGCCTTCTGGGCCGCTGACATGTCCTCACGCAGCCGCCAGAATTGGGCCGCCTGGCTCTTGGTCTGAGCCACCGCCGCATCGACGATCAACCCACCCTCCAAGGCCGTCTCCAGCAACCGTTCCATCGCGCGCTCGGCCGCACCCGGTTCGCCCGACACCAGCTCGATCAGGACCGTCCAGGGCGGGCGACTGTCGAGCGGCTCGCGCGTGTCGGGAATGTGGGTCAGCACCAGTTCCAGGCCCTGACGGTTCATCAGTTCGAAGGCTTCCACGCCCCCGCCCGTCTCCGCCCTGGCCGTGGCCAGCAGGTTCAGCGCCGCCTCGACCGTCTCAACCCCGACCATGGCCGTCGCCCGCGACCGCATCACCGGAAACAGCTTCAAGGCCGCCGCCGTGACGATGCCCAGCGTCCCCTCGGCCCCGATCAACAGTTGCTTGAGGTCATATCCCGTATTGTCCTTCCTGAGCCGCTTCAGCCCGTGGAACACCGACCCGTCCGCCAGCACCGCCTCCAGCCCCAGCACCAGATCGCGCGTCACGCCATAGCGCAGCACCGCCGTGCCGCCCGCATTGGTCGAGATCACGCCGCCAACGGTGGCCGACCCCTCGGCCGCCAGGCTGAGCGGAAACATCCGCTCCGCGTCCGCAGCGACCTGTTGCGCCTCCAGCAGCGTCAGGCCCGCCTCGACCACCATGACGTCTTCCAGCGGCAGGACCGCCCGCACGGCCCGCATCCGCTTCAGGCTGAGCAGCACCTCGCCCTGCGGGATCTGGCCGCCGACCAGACCGGTGTTGCCGCCCTGGGGCGTTATGGCCAGGCCGTGTCTGGCGCACACCCGGACCGCCGCCGCGACCTGTTCGGTCGAGCCTGGCGTCAGCATGATCGGGGTCTCGCCCTGCCAGGTCCCGCGCCATTCGGTCAGGTGCGGCGCGATCCGCGCAACATCGTCGGTCCAGCCGTCCGGGCCGATGGCGGCTTTCAGCTCTGCGAGGGCGGCACTGGGATCGGTCAATGACCCGGTCCCGAGCGGGGTCGTGGCTCGATCCTGCGACCGAATACATGGGAAATCTCATGGAAGCCGTTGCGCTCGAAGAAGGCATGGGCCCGCCGATTTCGCAGCCCGCTTTCGAGGAAAAGCCATTCGACATCCTGGGCGGCGACCCGTGCCGCGACGGCGTCGACGACTTGCGCCCCGATACCCCCGGAGCGCCGTTCAGGGTCCACCACCATATCTTCGAGCACGGCGAACTTTCGCCGTTTGCTATCCTCCCAGGCGAGCACCGCGACCGCGACGATCGAGGCCTGGGCATCGCGCGCAACGAGCAGGTCGCGATCAACCAGGTCGGAAAAATCGTCGGCGTAGAGGTCGGCGAGGTCTGGAACCCACACCTTGCCGTCGGGGCTCAGCCCCGTCTGAATTTCGCCATGGCTGATATAGGCGGTGCCGCGGCTGATGATGTCGCCTGCAAAGGCTGCAGCGCGGGCGGCGTCACCCTCGCCATTCCAGCGCAAATCCAGGACCATTGGGACCGCTTCTGTTGGTGTTTCAGGTGCCGTGAAGCGCCGGGGCGCGTATTCGACGCGGCGCAGGACGTTTAGCGGACCTCGGTCTTGCGGTGGCCAAACCGGGGCGTCGGCAATCTCGTCGAGCCAGTTGGCGATGGTCGGGCAGCCTCCCATCAGATAGGCGACGGCCTTGTAGAACTCGCGTTCACGGACCTCCGGCTCCGGGTGTTCACGGAAGATGTCCGTCCCGAGATCAAAGATATTTCGGACGTCATGGGTGTAGTTTGATCGCAACTCCGAATCCCAGATGGAGCGAAAATACCAGTCCTTGAGGAGGTCGAAGAACCAGGCCACCCAGCTGGCGAAGACCTGGGGCTGAATGATCTTGTTGCGCCGAAAATTGGCACAGACTTCGAACAGGTTGAGGCACTGGAAATAGTAGTTGAGCGTGGTCTCCCATGCCTCCGACTCGGGCAAGGGGACGACGTCGGGGCGCTCCCATCGGCGCAATCGCTCCATGACAGTGGCGTGCTGGGCCTGATAGCGAAACGCTTCGCTGGAGTTCACCTCGAGTTCGAGATAGGCCGAGGACTTCTCGATCCGTCGTTCCCTCTGTTCGGTGCGCCAATAGACGAAGATGGCCACGCCCACACTGCACAGGGCAATGGCTGCCGCCACCAGAGCGATCGCATTGTTGACGGACTGTCCGTCAATGGCCTCCATGGCATCCGCCAGCATCAGAGGTGCCCAAACTTGCATCGTGTCCTCGAAATCCCGTTCCCGCACAGTTCATTGGGCGGCTGGCCAAGGTCAAGCGTCCTATACCGTCTTCGACCCCGATGACCCCCATCCCCGCCGTCGGGATCGTCTGCCTGCGCGGCGATGAGGTGTTGCTGATCCGGCGCGGGCAGCCGCCCCGGAAAGGTCAGTGGAGCCTGCCGGGCGGGCGGATCGAACCGGGCGAGCGGGCCGTGGATGCGGCGCAGCGCGAACTGATGGAGGAAACCGGGGTCCAGGCCGAGATCCTGGGCCTGATCGATGTCGTGGACGGGCTCTTTCCCGACGCAGGCGTTCACTACGTCCTGATCGACTATGCGGCGCGCTGGACCGGCGGTGAACCCCGCGCGGGAGACGATGCCCTGGACGCGGTGTTTCTCCCGATGCGCGAAGCCCTTTCCCGCCTGGAATGGGAAGAGACGCGTCGGATCGTCACTGAGGCCTTCGAGCGATTCGCCTCGGACGCGCTTTGAGTCGACAGCCCGTCCCGTGAGGGTCAGGCTCCGGTTCAGGACATGGCCGAACCGGGGGGTACCGCTGTGAAAAAGCGATTCATCGTTTTGGGTCTGGCGGCGGCTGTGTCCGCCTCTTTCGCGGCCGCCGTGATGGCCCGCCCCGTCGGCGAGGTCCGCTTCAGTATCCAGAACGGCGGCGACACCGACCTCAGGGCCTTCAGCCTGTCACGTCCGACGTCCGAGGCCTGGGGCATGGATCGACTCGCCGGCCAGTCCGTCTCACCGGGCGGCTCCACCGAGATCGTCATCCAGCCCAGCCTGGGCGGGTGCCTCTATGACATGAAGGCCAGCTTCGCCAGCGGTGACGACGCCCGCCTGTTCGCCGTCGATGTGTGCCGGCTGAACGGGGCCGAGATCATTCTTACGGATTAATAAGCCGCGCGGCGGTTGCAATCGGTGGCTGTCGCGTCAGGGTGTCCTCCCTTTCGTGAAAGCCGAGCTTTAGCCATGCGCCTGACGACCGCCCTCGCCTCCGCCTCCGTTCTGGTGCTGGCTGCCTGTGCCGCGACGCCCGCCGTCCAGGCCCCTGCTCCCGCCGTGGTGGCGGATCCGGTGGCAGTCGCCGCGCCCTCGACCCTCAGGCCGTCGCGCACCACCTGGCCCCAGGCCACGAGCGACGTCGCGCCGGACCCCGCCATTCGCTTCGGCACGCTCCCTAACGGGATGCGCTACGCCCTCATGCATAATCAGACGCCGCCGGGTCAGGCCTCACTGCGGCTGCGCGTCGATGCCGGGTCGCTGATGGAAGAGGGCGACCAGCGTGGCCTGGCCCACTTCATCGAGCACATGGCCTTCAACGGCACCACCAACGTCCCCGAGGGCGAACTTCTGCCGATCCTGGAGCGCCTCGGCCTGGCCTTCGGACCGGACACCAACGCCTTCACCAGCTTCGATCAGACCGTCTATCAGCTGGACCTGCCGCACACGGATGCCGACACCGTCGATACGGCCCTGATGATCATGCGCGACATGGTTTCGGGCGCGACGCTGGACGCCGGGGCCATCGACCGCGAACGCGGCATCGTCCTGTCCGAAGAGCGTTCCCGTGCCAGCCCCGGCCTGCGCAGCGCCCTGGCCAATTTCGATTTCCTGATGCGAGGCCAGCGCATCCCGGATCGCTTTCCGATCGGTGAGCCGGACATCCTCTCGACGGCTCAGCGCGATCGCTTCGTCGCCTTCTATAACGCCTGGTACCGACCCGAGCGCACGACCCTGGTCGCCGTCGGGGATTTCGATGTGGACGCCATGGAAGCCCGCATCCACAGCCAGTTTGCGGACTGGGCCAACCCCAATCCGAACGGGCCGGAGCCCGATCTGGGGCCGGTCGCGCCGCGCCAGTCGGAAGCCTTCATCTTTACCGAGCCGGGCGCGTCCAACATGCTCGAACTGGCCTGGGTTGCGCCACCCGACCGCGCGCCGGACAGCGTGGCCCAGCGGCGTCGTGAACTGATCCAGAACCTCGGCTTTGCTGTCCTCAATCGGCGGCTCCAGCGCCTTACGCGCGCAGATGCCCCCCCCTTCCTGTCGGCTTCCGCCTCGCGCTCGACCCTGTTCGACAGCCAGGATCAGGTTTCCTTTACCGCCAGCTACAGACCCGGCGGCTGGGCCGAGGCCCTCGGTGCGCTGGAACAGGAGCGGCGGCGCATCCTGGAGCGCGGCATTTCCGCCGAAGAACTGGCGCGTGAGGTGGCCGAATATCGCACCGGCTATGAAAGCTATGTCGCCGGGGCCTCGACCCGCACGACCCCGGCCCTGGCTGACGGCCTGACCGGATCGGTTCACGACCAGGAGGTCTATTCCGCGCCAGCGGCCGGCCTTGCCCGCTTCAACGCCGTCGTCGAAGGCCTGACGCCCGAGATGGTGATGCAAGAGCTGCGGTTGGCCATGCAGGGCGACGGGCCTCTGGTTTTCGTCTCGTCTCCGACCCCGATCGAGGGCGGCACCGAGGCTGTCATGGCCGCCCTGGCGCAATCCCAGACAACGGCCGTCGCCGGGACTGAGCAGGCCCAGAGCCAGACCTGGCCCTATACGGATTTCGGCCCCGCCTCCCCCGTCGTCGAGCAGACCCAGATCGCCGACCTCGGCGTCACCTCGGTGCGGTTCCAGAACGGCGTGCGCCTGATCATCAAGCCGACTGACTACCGCGACGACGAGGTCCTGATCGCGGTCAATCTGGCCGGCGGGCGGCTCGCCATGCCGAATGACCGGGTGCTGCCGGTGTGGGCGGCGGGCCCTGCCCTGATCGAGGGCGGCCTCGGCCAGATCAGCCGCGAGGACATGGAGGCTGTCCTCGCCTCGAATGTGGTGGCGACCCGTCTTGGACTGGGCGACGGCGACTGGACTCTGAGCGGCTCGACTCGACCCGAGGACCTCGACATCCAGCTTCAGGCCCTGGCCGCCTATGTCGCCGACCCGGCCTTCCGGCCCCAGGCCTTCGAGCGCGTGCGGACCTCCTATCAGGCGGCCCTGCCTCAGGCCAATGCGACACCCGGCGGCGTCTTCGGCCTGCAGGCCTCGCGCCGGATGCACGACGGCGACGCGCGCTGGGCCGTGCCCAGCCTGGAAGAGGTCGGCGACGCCCAGCTCAGCGACCTGCAAGCCCTCCTGGGCCCGGTTCTGGCCTCGGCCCCGATCGAGGTCGTCGTCGTCGGCGAGGTCGATCCTGAGGCCGTCATCCGTTCCGTAGCCTCCACCTTCGGCGGCCTGTCCGCTCGAGCGGAGGCCCCGGCGACGGTCGGGACGGTGCGCTTCCCCCTTGGGGCCGAACCCGTCACCCTGACCCACCAGGGGCGCGCAGACCAGGGCCTGGCCTTCCTGGCCTGGTCGACCACCGACGCGCCGTCCGACGTCTATCGGTCGCGGGTCCTGAATGTGCTGGCGGCGGTTCTCAGGCTGCGCCTAACCGAAGAACTGCGCGAAGGCCAGGCGGTGACCTATTCGCCCTCGGCCGGCTCCAGCCCTAGCTGGGACATCCCCGGCTATGGCTATCTGTCGGCGGCCATCGAGGCCCCGCCTGAGCGTCTGGACGGCTTCTTCGCCGACGTTGACCGGATCGCGGCCGAGCTTCGGGATACGCCGATCAGCGCCGACGAACTCGACCGCGCCCGTCGCCCCATCGTCGAGGCGGTCCAGCGCGGGCGCAACGGCAATGACTACTGGGTCGGCAATCTGTCGGGCCTGCAGACCGAGCCGAGCCGAGCCCCGGCGATCCGCACGCTCGTTTCGGATCTGGAACGGGTGACGCCCGAAGACCTGCAGGCGGCGGCCCGCCAGTACCTGACCCCGGACCGCTCGTGGCGTCTGCGCGTCGTGCCCGAGCCCGCCCCGTAACCCGCAAGGAAAAAGACCCCCGGGCCGGAGCCCGGGGGTCAAGGCGCTCAGGTTGTCGACACCGTGCCGACGACCCAATCTCTCAAGTCAAGCCTGACGCCAGGCTGAATGCGATCCGCAGGCCGGCGTCAGTGGACCCGACCGCCGACGCCACCGTCGAAGACGACGCTCATGCCCGAATAGGTCTCGACCACGGTTTCCTCGCGGTACTCTTCGTAAAGCTCCTCACGGATCATGGTCAGGACAAACTCGCCGGCTCCGAAGCGACGCAGCAGGCTGCGTTCGAAACAATCGCGCTCCTGGGTCTGAACCCGGCATTCCACCAGGCCGCCCGTCGAGTGATAAAGCGCCTCACCCGGACGGCAGCTGATCGTCTGGCCGCCATCGAAGTTGAACGCCCCACCCTCATAGTCGGCATAGGTCACCAGCAGCGATGAGCCGGCGATGCAGCGGTACAGTTCGCCCTCGTAATCCCCGCGAATGTCGCGATCCGGGCGGATGCGCGAGGCCGGATGCGGCACGCTGCGCGCATCCATACAGACGGCCCGGATGACGACGCGCCGCTCCATGCGGCGGCGCTCCTGATAGGGCACCCGCACGACCCGCGCCGGACCCTGCACGACCAGATTATTCATCATGGTCGGAGCCGCATACGCTACCGAATTGCCGCCGTAACCCCGGCCATAGCCGATGCTCGAGCGTTCGCCGCGCGTCACCGAGAAGCTGTCGACCCGGCCCTGGGCCCGGGCCGTGGCGGAGGTCCTCGAATCATTGTGGATATTGACGTTGACGTTGATGTCGCCGTCGCCATCGCCGCCACCGTCGCAGTCATCCCCTCCGTCATCGCAGGGCGGCGGCGGACAATCGTCCTCGCAGGGCGGCGGCGGGCAGCCGTCATCGCAGGGGGGCGGGGGTGGCGGGGGTGGCGGCGGAGGCGGCGGGCACGGATCCGGACACGGCGGCGGGGGACAGGTGTCCGTACACGGCGGCGGTGGGCAGGTGCCGGGGCACGAGGTCTGGGCCGCTGCCTTGTCCGCGACCGCCATGACGGTCATCGCCGCCAGGACCGGAACGCCCCATTTGATCAATAGCCGCAGCGTCATCGCCGTCTCCGCAGGTCTGGACGGCGCGCGGGCGCGGTCCCTCAGCGCGTCATTTGACCGGCAAAGCGTTTCCTTTCCGTTAGCCAATCGGCCCGGTGTTTGCGCTGCGACACGTCGAGGAGGCCGACGTGTTTCATTCCGGAACGACGCGACTGATCGCCAGCTGGAACGCCCTGGATGCCGGGCGCATCCCGCCGCGCGCCCGGTTCGACCCGCTGGAGATCGCCGATCTGCTCCCCCAGATGTTCCTGCTGGCGCGTGAAGGCGACCGGCTGGCCTTCCGCATTGCCGGCGAGGCCCTGCGGGATCTGTTCGGTCGGTCCTTGAAGGGTTCGGACGTCTTCGGCCTGTTTTCGCCCCCCGCCCGGCCCCTCGCCCGCCGGACCACCTTGCAGGCCGTGCGCGACGGACGCCCCATGGTTCTGGTCGGCTCCGGCCGCAGCGACGTCGGTGCCCAGGTCCCGCTGGAGGTCGTCGTGGCCCCGATGCTGGGGGCGGACGGCACGCCGGACCGCCTGATCGGCCTGGTCCAGCCGACCGCCAGCCTGACCCTGCTTGAGGGGCGACCGATCCACGAGGTCGCTATTCGCATGGCCGCCACCGCCGGTACCGCCCCGACGCGGCCTCAGTTGCGTCTGGCCGCCGTCAACGGCCAGCGTATCGCCTAAACCGCCTTGAGATCGCGGGCGTACCGCTTCCAGTTCGCCACATAATGATCCGCCGAGGCCTTGAGGAACCGCGCCTCGGTCTCGCCCAGCTCGCGAATGATCCGGCCCGGAGCCCCGACCACCAGGCTGTTGTCCGGGATAACCTTGCCCTCCGGGATCAGCGCGTGTGCCCCGATGATACAGTTCCGGCCGATGACGGCCCGGTTCAGCACCGTCGCGCCGATGCCGATCAGCGAGCCGTCCCCGACGCTGCAACCGTGCAGCATCGCCTTGTGGCCGACCGTCACATCCGCCCCGATGCTCAGGGGAACCCCCTCATCGGTATGGAGTACCGAATTGTCCTGGATGTTGGAGCGCGCGCCGATGGTGATCGGATCATTGTCGCCACGGATCACTACGCCGAACCAGACGCTTGCATCCTTCAGCAGAATCACATCGCCTAGGACCGTTGCATTCGGTGCGATCCAGTATTCGCCTTCCGGCGGAAGCCGAGGCTGTTTGTCGCCGAGTTGATATATTCCCATCACAACTACTTTTT
>CAUJHO010000091.1 GCA_963205025.1 Pseudomonadota bacterium
AGCTCGATACGGCCGGGCCGGGCGTATTTGTCGATCGGCACGACGGAGGTGGCGTTGTTGGTGTTGCTGGCTTCATAGATGAAGCCGCCCAGCGCCAGCGCGGCCAGGCCCATGCAGCCGAAGGCGGCCATGCGCCAGTTCTTGGCCTGGACGACGGCGGAGCCGATCCGGTTGTCCCATTCCCTGGAGGCCCGCAGGTAGGGGCTCTCGACGGGCGCCGAGCTTCCGTATCGATCGTTGGGGCGTTTGAAGGGGTTCATCTACGCTCGTCTCACTGGGGTTAAGCCTCCGGCTCGGGATCTCGGCGGGTCGCCGTGGCGGACATTCCGGGGCCCTGGCTGTCGCCGCCCGCCGTGGCGGCCGCCGCGGTGTTGCGCGCCATGCCGGTCAGGCCATCGCCGCGGCGGGCTTCGGCGCGGGCCACGAGGGAGGCGCCGCCAGGGGCAGGCGCAGAGGAGGGCCTGCTCGGCGCCGGTGCCGGAGGCGAAGCGCCCTCGGGCGAACCGCCGCCACCGGCAGCACGGCCCGACGAGGCAGCAGATGCAGCTGGCGGTTTGACCCCACCGAATCCGGACCCGGATCCTGACGGAGCCCCACCGCCCGTCGTGGCCCCACCACCTGAGCCGCCTGAACTGATAGCGCCGGACGCGGCCCGGGCCGCGGCGACTTTCCCACCCCCGGAGGCCATGCCGCCCGCAACGGCCCCACCGATTGAGCGGGCAGCCAAACCAACACCCGCTGCCCCCGCGGCGACACCGGCAGCGCCCATGAGCGCGCTGCCGGTGTTCAGTTGGGGTCCCCCAGAGATAATCGCGCCGGCGATGGATGGGACTTTGAGGGAAAGCATCATCAGGAAGATCGCGGACAGGAGGAGCCCGGCCTCCTCGGCCACGGTCGGCTGGGCCGAAAGCGTATAGGTCTCAAAGATATTGATGCCGATCCCGGCGATGACCGCGAGAGCCATGAACTTGAAGCCAACAGAGATGACGTAACCGATCGCCTTCTCTGCGAGGAAGGAGGTCTGTGACAGCACTCCGAATGGAACAACGACGAACGCGATGAGCGTGACGATGTAAAATTCGATGATCGTGACTGCGATCTCGATCGCCAGGATTATGAAGGCGAGCAGGATCCCTATGGCTGCGACGGCAGCCACAATGATCATGTCGATGTGCATGAGCGCGCCGAAGCCACCGTTCTGCTGGGCTAAGTCGCCGATGTATTTGATGAGATCGACGACGACGCTGAGACCCGCCTCAACGGCCTTTGTCGGGGCCTTTGTGAAGTCGCCGATAGAGCCACCGCCGCTGGCTTGCAGGCCGAGTTTCGCGAACCCGTTGACGACGGTCAGGCTCAGCGAGTGCCAGTTTGTGACCAGCCATGAGAAGAACCCTATGAGGAGAATCTTCCTCACAAGAGGCGCAAGGACGTTCTGAGTCTCGTCGATTGCCCATAGGACTGCCGTCAGCGTGATGCTGATGACGACCAGGATCGCAAGAACTGTCTGGACTTCACCGGCAATGGCGCCAAATCCACTGCCCACTTGGCCGGTGAATGCGCTGATGAACTGGTCTAATGCTGCTGGATCTGCGGTCGCCATGCGACCATGACCTTCCTTGTACCGGCTAGAGGCTGTCGCGATCGGGGAGGCGGCTGCCCTTCTTTTTGAAGTAGAGCGGCGAGCAAGGGTCGTTACGATCGCGGTTGTTTACATCGGGACATTTCTTGGGCTGAGCAATCTGGCGTTCCGGTGCTGACGATTGGTCCGCCTTGTCACAGGATGTCAGGCCGATGCTGAGCAGGGCCGCGAGGGGCAACAGGAACCGCATCATTTGAAATCCGCGATGTTGGGGAGCGAGCTGCCCTTTTTGGTGAACGCCGTCGCTCTTGCGGTCTCCGCCCGAGCCGCGATGGCGCCGGCCTGTTGCTGGGCCAGGATAGTGTCCTGGGTGCGCGCCTGAGCGATGAGGATGGTCTGCAGGCCCTGCAGCTGAGTGCTCAAGGCCGCCAGGAGCTGATTGGTGGCCTGAACGGCGGCCGTCTGGCCCGCGGCGCCCTGCGACGCGGCGACCGCGCTGTTCACGGCGCCGGCCGTCGTCGCCTGCGACCGGACCAGCTGGTTCTGGGCCGCCATCGAGTCCTGCATGGTCAGCCGGCTGTTGCTCTCCCAGCTGGCGACCTTCTGACGGATCTGAGCGAAGCTCTGGCCGGTCATGTCCGACGGGTAGAGCTGCCGGAACTTCTGGGCGATGTTCTGGCTGTTGTAGCCGATGGCCTGGGCTTGCTGGAGCAGCTGGGTGGCCTGCTGATTGATCTGGGTCAGCGGCTGGGTGACGTCGGTCCCCAGCTTCTGCAGCATCGCCACCTGGTTGGTGATCTGAGACTGGAGCTGCTCGATCTGGCGCAGGCTGTTGGCGACCTGGGAGGTCATTTGGGCGATGGCGGCTGGATCGATGACCGTCATCTGCGCGTGCGCCGGCGGGGGCGTCGCCGCGGACATCCCCATCGCCAAGGCCGCGATCGCGGCCGTCGTCGACAACAACTTAACCATGGTGAGTGTCCTTCGCTGAGGGGATGGCAGAGTGGGGGAGGGGCCAAAGGCCCGCCGAGGCCGCCCGCTCGAACAGGGGCTCGGTCCGCAGCCGGAAGATCACCGCGGCGGCAAAGAGAACGAAGCCGGCCAGCATGACGAAGAAGTTGTGGTGCAGGGTCGTGCCAAACACGGCGAAGAACCCCGGAGCGGCGAGCCCCAGGAAAAGCAGGCGCCGCCGGCGCCGGCTTGCGACCCACGCCGGGGGAAGGCGCCGGGCAAGCCAGGCGAGCCGTGAGAGATCGCGTGGGCTGAGCGTCGAGGGCTCCGGCCCGAGGTCGCGCTGGCCGTCAGCATCCGAGACGATAGGGCCGTCCATCAGGCCACCTTCGGATGGGCGGCGTCACGCTGGGCGGCCAGGTAGCTGGCCACGGCCGCCTGGCCCTTGGCGGCGAAGAACCGTTCGCATAATTGCGCGGCGCCGTGCTCGGCCAGCAGCCGGGTCATGAGCTGCTGATCCCCAGCCGACGAGGATCCCACGACCGCGAGGGAGAAGGGACCAAGACCCAGCTCGAACAGCCGGTTGCCCGACATCGACTGGTAGTAATATTCGCGCTTGGGCGTGGCGTTGGCGATGATCCGGATCTGCTGGGGATTCAACCCGAAGCCCTGGTAAAGCTCGGCGATCTGCGGCGTCTGGGCGTCCGGATTGGGCAGGAAGACCCGGGTCGGGCAGCTCTCGATCAGCGCCGGAGCGATCGAGGACCGGGCGATGTCGGCCAGGCTCTGCGTGGCGAACACGACCGCGACATTGAACTTCCGAAGAGTCTTCAGCCACTCGCGGATCTTCGCCGCGAACGAGCCCTGGTCGAGGAACAGCCAGGCTTCGTCGAGAATGAGCAAGGTCGGCCGACCGTCGAACCGCTTCTCCAGGGTGCGGAAGATGTAGGTCAGGACGGGGGCCAGGGCGGTCTTGTTGCCCATCAGCTCGGCCATCTCGAACGTCTGCCAGGAGCCCGCCTTGAGCGTGTTCTGGCTGGCGTCGAGGAGATGTCCGTGGGGTCCGCTCAGGGTGAAGGGCTTGAGCGCCGCCTTGACGCTGTGGTCCTGGATGGTTGCCGCCAGCAAGGTCAGGGTCCGCTGGTCGCGAGGGCCGGCGGCGAGATTACGCAGACCGCTCCAGATCTCCTCCTTGACCTGGGGGGTGATCTCCACGCCCTCGGCCGCCACGAGGTCCTGCACCCACTCCTGGGTCCACGACCGATCATCGGCGGTGTCGATGTCGGCCAACGGCTGGAAGGCGAGCTCACTTTCCTCGCTGCCCAGGGCGTAAAACTGGCCGCCGGTCAGCAGGGTCGCGGCCCGCGAGCTGGCGCCTTTGTCGAAGAAGAAGACCTGGGCTTCGGGATACCGGAGCCACTGCACCGCGATGGCGTTGAGCAGCACCGATTTGCCGGCGCCCGTCGGGCCGACGATCATCGTGTGGCCGACGTCGCCTTGGTGCAGATCGAAGCGGAACGGCGTGGTCCCGGCCGTCCGGGTGAACATCAACGGTGGCTGGGCGCCGGGGTGGCCGCGCTTGGCGCACTCAGAACCGAGGTGCTCATTGCGCGTCGGGCCGGGCCAGATGGCCGACATCGGCATCATGTCGCAAAGGTTCAGCGACGACACGAGCGGCCGCCGCAGGTCGGCGTAGGCCTGGCCAGGCAGGCTGCCGATCCAGGCCTCGACGGCGTTGACGTCCTCGACCTTGCAGACGAAGCCGACCCGGTTGATGGCGCTTTCGACCTCGCGGACCCGGTCGGCCAGCCGGTCGGGATCGGTGTCCATCAAGGTCACCGTCGGCGTGAAA
>CAUJHO010000092.1 GCA_963205025.1 Pseudomonadota bacterium
CCCTGACCTTCCTCGGCGGCAGCTTCTATTCCATCGACATGCTGCCGGGCGCCTGGAAGACGATCGCCCTGTTCAACCCGGTGGTCTACCTGGTCAGCGGTTTCCGCTGGAGCTTCTACGGCGTCTCCGACGTCGGCGTCGGCATCAGCCTGGCCGCCACCCTCGGCTTCCTGGTCGCCTGCCTCGCCGCCGTAACCTGGATCTTCAGGACAGGCTGGCGGCTTAAGACCTAGTTCCCAATTGCTCCCCCTCCGGGGGAGCTGTCAGCAAAGCTGACTGAGGGGGCTTCCCCTCAAACCCCGCCACCGCCCTTGAAGAACAAATCACGAACACTTACCTTCGCCTCATGCAGGCCCATCACGAAACCCGCGACTTCGCCCGCTTCCTCCGGCGCCGGCTAAGCCTGCCGGAAGGTCTGCTCTGGCGCGCCATCAAGGGCCGGAAAGCCGACGGACTGCACTTCCGCAAGCAGCATCCACTCGGGCCGTATGTGCTGGATTTCTACTGCCATGAGGCCCGGCTCTGCGTCGAAGTCGACGGCGGATCTCATGGGATGGATCAACAGGCCCGCAAGGACGAGCGACGCGACGGCTGGGTTGCGGAAAAGGGTATGCGGACGCTGCGGAGTGCGGCCTCGTGCATTCGCGCCGGTGTGGACGACGCGGTGCGGATGATCGTGGCGGCGGCCCGGTGCGGGGCGGCGTTCTGAGTGGAAGCCCCCTCCGTCGCCTTTGGCGACACCTCCCCCGCAGGGGGAGGAACGGGAAGTCACTCGTCCTCGTCGAACCTTGCCGCGACGAGCCCGGCCAGGGCTTCGATGGCTTCGGCGGCCTGGTCGCCCTCGGCTTCGATGTCGATGCAGCAGCCGGGGGCGGCGGCCAGCATCATCAGGCCCATGATCGAGCGGGCGTCGACGGTCTGGCCGTCCTTGGAGACCCGGACCTCGGCGTCGAAGGTGGACGCGAGCTTGACGAACTTCGCCGAGGCCCGGGCGTGCAGCCCGCGCTTGTTGACGATCTCGACGGTTCGGCCGGCTTCGCTCACTTCTCTCCAGCCAGGACGTAGGAGGCGACAGAGATGTACTTTCGCCCGGCATCCTGCGCCGCGGCAACCGCATCTTCCAGGCTGACCCGGGACCGCAGGCTGGCGAGCTTGATCAGCATGGGCAGATTGAGCCCGGCGATGACCTCGGCCTTGGTCTGGTCCATCACCGAAATGGCCAGGTTCGAGGGGGTGCCGCCGAACATGTCGGTGAGCAGAACCACGCCCTGGCCCTGCTCCACGCGGCCGCAGGCGGCCAGGATGTCCTGGCGGCGGCGCTCCATGTCGTCATCGGGCCCGATGCAGATGGCCTCCACAGCCGTCTGCGGACCGACCACGTGCTCCATGGCGTAGATGAACTCTTGCGCCAGCCGGCCGTGCGTGACGATCACGAGGCCGATCATGCCTTATCTTCCAAGGGGTATCCCCACCCGATGGCGCCGGAAAGCAGGGCGCGAGCCGAGCTAAATACGCCTCTTGTGCGCCGCGTCAAAGGCTGTGAGCGCGTGACTTAGTTTCGCAGGTGCGGAGGGTCCGGAAAGGTCTGCCGCCAGAAGTGGAATCGGGACACCCAGGATCGTCACGGTTGCAGGATCGGGCATCCGCTCACCCGGTCCCGGCGTCGTGATCAGGTTGACGGCGCAGAAGGGCAGCGCCGGCATGGAGACGATCCCCACCCCGCGAACTTCCAGCAGGCCGGCCAGGGCATCCGGCGCGCGACCGAACAGCCGGCCCCCGGAGACCCAGAGCAGGACCCGGTCGTCGGCGACCAGATGGAAGCCCTGCGCCAGGGCCCGCAGGGCCAGGTCGCTCTTGCCCGCGCCGGAGGGGCCCTCGATCAGCACGCCGCGCCAGGCGCCCTCCACCCGACGGGCGATCAGGCCGGCATGGCGGATCATCCCGCCGCCTCCGGAAGGATCAGGATGAACACCGCCCCGGCGATCTTGCCGTCCGCGCCGGTGCGGTTGGTGGCGGTCAGCGTGCCGCCGTGGGCCTCGGCGATCTGGCGGGCGATGGACAGGCCCAGGCCCGAATTGCCGCCGAAGGCCGCGCCGCGCGGCCGCGAGGTGTAGAAGCGCTGGAACACCGTCTCCAGGTTCTCGGGCGGTATGCCGGGCCCGTTGTCGGCCACGAACACGGTCGCCTCGGCGCGCGACCGCTGCAGGCCCACCGTGACCACGTCGCCGGGCGGACTGAACGATCGGGCGTTGTCGATCAGGTTGCGGATGATCTGGCCAAGCGGGCCCTCGCGGCCCATCACCCTGACCGTCTCCATGCCGCCGTGGGGGGTGAAGGTCACCGAGACATCGCCCGGCTTCGCGGTGGCCTGGTACAGCCCGACGATGTCGCCGATCAGCCGGCCGAGGTCGATGATCCGCGGATCATCGCGCGACAGTTCCGCGTCCAGCCGCGAGGCGTTGGAGATGTCGGTGACCAGCCGGTCCAGCCGCTGGACGTCGTTCTTGAGAATGCCCAGCAGCCGGTCGCGCGCCGGCGCGTCGCTGACCAGGTCCAGGGTCTC
>CAUJHO010000093.1 GCA_963205025.1 Pseudomonadota bacterium
AGTTGGCGCGATTCTGCCGGCGGTCGGATCGTGCGCGTGGCCGACGGTTCGACGGCGGTGTCGGGCGTCTCCCAGCCCCACTCCCTGATTGGCACCGGAGAACGACTGATGTGGTGCGAGAGCGCCCGAAGCGAGATCCGCTCGTCTGCCGGCGACGGGAGCGTAAAGATCGAAGCGAGATTGCGCGGCTATCTGCGCGGGTTGGCGGTTACGGATCGTCACTTCATCGCCGCCGCAAGCGCCTGGCGCGCCGTGTCGCGCCATGAGGGCACCGCCAGCGAAGCGCCAAAAGCGCCACACGGCCTTTTGAACCAGGCGGCGCTCTATGTGATCGATCGCGCCACAGGCGCGGTCGCAGTCTCCTGCCTGAGCCCGTTCGGTATGGAAATATTCGCGATCGAGACCGCTGCGGGAGCGGACATCGAGCCGCAATTCATGCACGCCACAGCCGAGCGCGCCGCCGCTATTGCGGCGGCGGCGGAACCCAGCGATCAGACGTTGGCGTAGCGCGAGTTGCGCAGGGTCTTGTAGCCGCGGATCAGTTCGGGGATGCCACGATCCAGCGTCCAGTCGGGCGTCCAGCCGGTCGACTCCAGCTTGGCGTTGGAGACGACGTAGTCGCGCTTATCAGGGTCTTCGCCGATCGGTGCCTCGATATAGACGAAGGCCGGGACGTATTCCTTGATCTTGTCGCACAACTCCCACTTGGAGAGGTTGGCGCTGGACAGGCCCAGATTGTAGGCCTCCCCGCGCATCGACTCATAGTTCTCCATGCCGTGCACGAAGCCCTTCACCACATCGCGGACGTGGATGAAGTTGCGCTTGAAGTGGCTTTCGAACAGCACCACCGCGCGGTCGGTGACCGCCCGCCAGGTGAAGTCATTGACCAGCAGGTCGATACGCATGCGCGGGGCCATGCCGAACACGGTCGCCAGGCGGAACGAAATCCCGCGCTTGTCCAGCACCGCATTCTCGGCCGCCATCTTGGTCACGCCATAGAGGGAGATCGGGTTCAGCGGCGTCTCTTCGGTACAGAACTGATCGCCCTGGCCGATGCCATAGCCGGAGTTGGTCGTCGGATAGACCAGCATCTGCTGGGTCGAGGCCCGCCGGGCCAGGGCCACCACGGCGTCCTGGTTTGTGGTCTGGGCCGCGATCGGGTCTTCCTTGCACAGCGGTGCGCCCACCAGGGCCGCCAGCGGGATCAGCACATCGTGCCGGGGCACCAGATCATCCAGCAGGCGCTCATCACGGCAATCGTGACGGATCGGGTTGAAGCCCTCGAACTGGCACGCCGTGGCCATCGCCGTATCGCCCCGGCCGAAGGTGTCGACGACGGTGACCTCGTGCCCCTGCTCCAGCAGGATCGGCACCAGGATCGAACCGATGTAGCCCGCGCCGCCCGTGATGAGGATTTTCATGTTTTCGCCCTGTGGGAACCCGGGCGTGTAGTGACGGCGAGCCATACGCCTGTCAACCTTGGCTCCCCGAAGCTCAGGCGGGTCACGCCTCCAGCGCCGCCACCCGCTCAGCCAGAACCTGAACAGCAACGACCAGGGGCGCGATCAGGGCCTCATAGCGCAGCGCCTGGCGACTGTCGGGGTCGGCGGGATCGGCCAGGGTCCAGCCCGCCCAGTCGAGGCCCGGCGGCAAGGCGGCGCAGACCTCCTGGGCCAGAAAGCCGGTATGCAGGCGCGCGCCGGCGCGCGGTGCCAAGACCGGCTCGTCGCCGGGGCGGGTGGCCGGGGCCTCGGTCATGCCCGCGTGGGCGTAGCGGAAGCCGCGCGGGCGCAGCGCCAGGATGAAATCCAGACCCAGGGGACTGTCGCCCACCCCGGTCTTGTCGCGGGCGTCCGAGGTGGTGATGGTCCCCGACTGGGCATAGACGGCGGACCAGGGATGGTCGGAGGTGCCGCAGGCATAGGTGTCGGCCACGGCGGGCTTCAGGTGCCCGGCATTGTCGATCAAAAGCCGCGGCGCGCCCCCCAGCTCGATCACCAGCCGGCCGGCGGTATCCATCGCCAGGGCACCGGCGTTGATGTCGTGGCGCGTGATGTAGATCTCCGGTCGACCGTCCCAGGCACCGACAGACAGGCGAATGTCGCCGGCCCGCGCCGAGCCGGAATCGCTGTAGCCCGGCCCGATCCACACCATGTCGCGCTGGCTGCGGCCGATGTGGAGCGGCACCGCCGGTGCATCGTGATCGACGCCGACACGCCCCCAGGCGGTCCTGAGCTGGCTGTCGCCGACCTGAAGTCCATTGGCCGGTAGGGTCAGGGGGCCGGTCATGGTGTCACCAGTGCGAGCGACCCGGTCGGCGTCCAGCGGCCGCCAGCCACCGGATTCGAACACTACGGCCCGTGCTTCGTCCTCGACGAAGGCCACCCAGCCGACCCTGGGCGCAAACTCCACCCAGGCCCCGGCGACCAGTCCGGCCAGGGCGTGATCGGCCATGTCGGACCAGGAGCCGCCGGACTTGTCCTCGGGCAGGATGTAGAGATCGCCATCCTGGGCGCCGGGTTCGATCGTCTCGGTCCGGCTGCGGACCGAGCACTGGACCAGCAGGTCGAGCTGATCGAGGGCTTCGTTGTGGGTGATGTGCTTGGATGCCTGCCCGGCCGCCACCAGGGGCAGGCCGAGCGTCGCGGTCGTCTGGCTGGACATGAGGATCTCCCGTTTCAGACAGGATGACCCGATCCCGACGGGCGGGGACGAAACCGCACGCCTAGGCGGTGCGGCCCCCTGAAAACCTGAGCAATTCCGAGAAGGCCAGGAAGACATGATACAGGGTCGATGTGGGCACGCTGGACGAGGAGGGCCGCCCTTCGGCGTCGAAATGGTCGACCCACAGGCCCGGAATTTCGGTCGCAAGATAGCGGTCCAGCAGCACCCGGGTTGAGCCGTGCAGCGGCCCGGTCGCGTCGACGCCGAAGGTTTCCGCCATCGCCACCCACGCCTTGATCCGCTCCGTATTCGGCCAGGACCGCGAGCCACTGTCCAGCGGCGAACCGTCGTCCAGAACCTGCTGGGCGGTGACCTGGGTGACGGGATTGACACCGGCGGCCTCGGCGAATTCCGTCAGGGCGCGGATAGTCGGTCGGTGGTCCTGGCCCGACAGGCGTTGATGCTCGGCCAGGATCCAGGCCCATTCAAACATGTGCCCCGGCTCGACGATGCGCCCCTCGGGCGTGTCCAGACGGCCCCAGTCGTCGGTGAAGTACTCCCGCAGCACGCGCCCATCGAAGAAGCGGCCGGTGAAGGTCTCGGCCAGCTCGGCGGCCAGGGTCTTGAAGCGCGGGTGGCCGGTCGCCTCCCACAGAACCAGGGACGCCTCGCACAGGTGCATGTGCGGGTTTTGCTGGCGCGGGCCTTCAGCCGGCAGGACATGGTGGAATCCGGCAGCGGGGCCGCGCATCTCCCGCTCCACGAAATCCACGGCCTGGAGCGCCTGCTCCAGCCGGTCGGTCTCGCCCGAGGCCCGCATCCACCAGCCGAGTGCGAACAGGCCGAAGGCGATGTCGTAGAGATCGGCGGTCGGATCGACGACCGCCCCCTTGCGGTCGACCAGTCGCACCCAGCAGCCCCGCCGGCTATCCCAGGCACGGTCGAGGAAGGCCAGACCCTGGCGCGCCAGGTCCAGGCCCGGCCCCCAGCCCAGGACCGACGCATGAGAAAAGACATAAACCTGACGGCAGGTCACCCGGGTCCGCTTGGCCGGCGCGCCGGCGTCATGGCCGTTGAAATCCAGTTGTTCGACAAAGCCGCCATTGACCCGATCAACGCCCGCCCCGGCCCACAGCGGCAGGGCGGTCTCGAACATCCAGGCGCGCACCCGTTCCACGAGTGCCGCATCGAGTTTGCTCATCATGATCCCCGTATCGGATGGACGCTCCGCATCGGACCGAGTGCGCCAGACCGGGCCGGACGGCCCCAGGATCCAGACGATCTCGACCCGTCACGGTTGTCGAAACAGGAACCTAACGTGGCCCAAGCCGACCTCGGAACCAAGGGCCTTTCTTGCGGCGGCGCCCGGGAGGCCGGACGGGTCGCCCGCGCGGATCGCGCCTTGCACGACCAAGTCGGTCTTGTAGAAGGTCGTGACGGCACGCAGGGGGGCGTGTGGAGTCTCAGACCTTGGCGATCATTCCGGTCATTATGTGCGGTGGCGCGGGTTCGCGGCTGTGGCCTGCCTCGACCCGACAGCGGCCAAAGCCGTTTCTCGACCTGATCGGCGACACCGACCTGTTTTCGGCGACCGTCGAGCGCCTGGTCCCGTTGCTTGAGCCGGGTTCGGACTTGATCATCGTGGCCGGCGAGACCCACCAGGCGGTCATCAGCCAGGCCCTCGCCGGCCTGGGACGAACGGCCCGGCTGATCCTGGAACCGGAGGGGCGCGATTCCGGCCCGGCCATGGCCGCCGCCGCCGTCGAGGCCCGCCGCCTCGACCCCGAGGCCGTGATCGCCGTCGTCGCCTCCGATCACCATGTGCCTGACGCCGAAGATTTCCGGCGGGCCGTTCGCATCGCGGCCGGGGCAGCCCAGTCCGGGCGGATCGTGACCCTGGGCGTGACGCCGGCCTGGCCCTCATCGGCCTTCGGCTACATTGCCCCCGGCCCCGGCGACGCCGACGGCGTGCGCCCGATCGAGGCCTTCGTCGAAAAACCCGCCCCCGATCTGGCGGCGGACTACATCGCGCGCGGCTATCTGTGGAACAGCGGCAATTTCATCGTCCGGGCCGACGTCCTCGCCGCCGAGATCGGACGCTTCGAGCCGGCCATGCTGGTCGCCGCCGAGGCTGCCGTCCACGGCGGGCGGGACGTCGGCGGGGCCTGGCGGCTGTCTGACGCCTTTCGCGCCGCGCCGAAGATCTCCATCGACTATGCCGTCATGGAGAAGACCGACCGCACCAGCGTGCTGGCGGTGGATTTCGACTGGTCCGACATCGGCGGCTGGGACGCGGTGATCGCGGCGGGCGGCACCGACCGGGGCGAAGCCCTGCGGCTCGACGCCGGCGGTGGCCTGATCCGCGCCGGCGACGGCATGAGCGTCGCCGTCATCGGCGTTTCGGACCTGATCGTGGTGGCCGAGGGCGGACAGGTGCTGGTGACCCGCCCCGGTGGCGACGGACGCATTCGCGAAGCCGCCGCCCGCTTCTCTCGGCCAGCGACCGGCACCCCCGACCTGGCCGGGCTCGCCACCGCCTTTGCCGACTGGCTTCGGCTCCGGGCCCTGCCGCTATGGACGACACTCGGCCGGACCGAAGATGGCCGTGCCTACGCCGCCCTGACCTCGGACGGTCGGCCCACCGGCCCCCTGGCTGAACCCGCTGTCCAGGCCCGGCTGCAGCAAGCCCTGTCCGGGGCCGCAGCGCGCGGCTGGCGGGGGCCGTGGCCCGGCTCCGGGCAACCGCTGGTCGACGATCCGACCGCGACCGCGACGGGCGCCGGTCTCCTCGAAGTGCGCCAACTCAACCAGGCCCTGGCGGCGGCCGTCACGGATCGCAGCGCAGAGCGTCTGCAGGGGGTGGCCGAGGCGCTGGCGGCCCTGCTGGCCGGACTGACGCCGGACGGACTTTGGAGCGAGAGCCCGGACGGGGCCGACCCGGCCCGGGCCGAGACCCTATGTGAGCTGCTGGCCGCCTTCGAGGTGCTGGCGGCGGTGTCGGCCGGCACGCCCGGGTTCCCGCGCCCCCTGGACCTGTCTTGAGTGGCGGCGCACGATCCGGTCGGATCGACACGCCGCAACCTCCGAACCATTCTTCCTCGTGCGCGGCGGTCGGGGCAGCCGCCGCTGCACAGCCCTTGCATGGACGCACCAGGACAAGGCAAAGGGACGACATGGCTGAACTCGACCGGTCCCTCGCCCGACTGGAGTCCGACAGTCTGCACATCATCCGCGAGGTGGTGGTCGAGACGCGACGACCGGTCCTGCTCTATTCGATCGGCAAGGATTCGACGGTGCTGTTGCACCTGGTCCGCAAGGCCTTCCATCCCTTGCCGCCGCCTCTGGCGCTGCTGCATGTGGATACCGGCTGGAAGTTCCGACAGATGTACGCCGCCCGCGACCAACTGGCCGCCCGCAGCGATATCGAACTGATCGTTCACCAGAACCCCGAGGGGCTTCAGCGCGGCATCAATCCCGATGAGCACGGGGCCGAGCTGCACACCCGCATCTGGAAGACCGACGGCCTGAAACAGGCTCTGGACAGCCACGGCTTCGACGCCGCCCTGGCCGGGGCGCGCCGCGACGAGGAGGCCAGCCGCGCCAAGGAGCGGATCGTCTCGGTGCGGGGCCCGGGTCACCGCTGGGATCCCCGTCGCCAGCGGCCGGAGATGTGGCGACTGTTCAACGTCCGCGTCGGGGCGGGTGAGACCCTGCGCGTCTTCCCGTTGTCGGATTGGACCGAGCTGGATGTCTGGCGCTACATCCGGCGCGAGGGCCTGGAGGTTTCGCCGCTCTATTTCTCGGCCCCGCGCCCGGTGATCCAGCGCGAGGGCGGCCTGATCATGGTCGATGACGACCGGCTGACCCTTCGTCCCGGCGAGGTGCCCGAGATTCGTGACGTCCGGTTCCGCACCCTGGGCTGCTATCCCCTGACCTGTGCGACCGAGAGCCCGGCTCGCACCCTTGACGACATCATCGAAGAAGTCGCGCGGGCCACCGAATCCGAACGGCGCGGGCGCCTGATCGATGCCGCCGGCGAAGCCTCGATGGAAGCCAAGAAGCGCGAGGGCTACTTCTGATGGCCGCCGAGCCGCTTCGCCTGATGCTGTGCGGGTCGGTCGACGACGGCAAGTCGACCCTGATCGGTCGTCTGATCCATGATCTGGGGGCTATCCCCGAGGACGTCCTGAGCGGACTGGTGGGCGAGGACGGCCAGGCCGATCTGTCGCGCCTGACCGACGGCCTTGCCGCCGAACGCGAACAGGGGATCACCATTGATGTGGCGTGGCGCTACTTCCGCTCGCCGCGCCGGACCTTCATCGCCGCCGATGCACCCGGCCATGAACAATATACGCGCAACATGGCGACCGCCGCCGCCTCAGTTGATGTAGCCTTCCAGCTGGTCGATGCGCGCCAGGGCCTGACGGACCAGACCCATCGCCATGCCCAGGTCGCCGCCCTTCTCGGCCTGAAGAGCTTTGTCCTGGTCGTCAACAAGATGGACCTGGTGGACTGGTCCCAGGGCGTCTTCGATGAGATTGCCGCCGCCTTCGCGGCCCTGTGCCGGTCCCTGAAGGTCGAGGGCCAGGCCGTCCCGGCCACGGCCCGCTCAGGGGCCAATGTCGTCGAGCGGGGCGAAACCGCCGCCTGGTGGACCGGGCCGACCCTGCTGGAGGTTCTGGAATCCCTGCCCGATGCCCTGGACGCCGCCGCCGAGGCCCCGCTTCGGCTGGCCGTCCAGATGGTCCTGCGTCCTGACGGCGAGCGGGCCTATGCCGGTCGCATCTCGGCCGGAACGCTGCGCGAGGGCGACAGCGTTCGCGTCCGACCCGGCGATCAGACCGCGCTATCCGGCGTATCCTGGGACCAGAAGGTCCCGTCCCGGCTGCGGTGGCGGGGCAATCTGTGATGGTCGTCCTGGCCGAAGACCGCGATCTGGGGCGTGGCGATGTCCTGTGTGCCGCAGACCAACCCGCTGACAGCGCCGACCAGTTGCAGGCCGACATCATCTGGATGTCCGAACGCCCGCTGCTTCCCGGTCGCCCCTACTGGCTGAAGCTGGCGACCCGGACGGTGCCGGGACAGGTCACGGCGATCAAATCCAGACGCGACATTCGCTCGGGGGCCGATCTGGCCGCCGACCAGCTGGTCCTGAACGACATCGGCCGCTGCAACCTGGCCCTGGGCGCGCCGATCGCGCTGGACCCCTATGTCGACTGCCGCGACATGGGCGGCTTCATCCTGATCGACCGGGAAACCCAGGAGACGGTCGGGGCCGGTCTGATCCGTCACGCCCTTCGGCGCGCGTCCAATATCCATGCCTCGCCCCTGTCGGTCAGCCGAGAGGCGCGGGCCCGGTCCCGCGGCCAGAAGCCGACCTGCCTGTGGTTTACCGGCCTGTCGGGCGCAGGCAAATCAACCGTCGCGAACCGCCTCGACCAGATGCTGAACCACGAGGGGTTCCACACCATGCTGCTGGACGGCGACAACCTGCGGCGCGGGCTCAATAGTGATCTGGGCTTCACCGAGGCGGATCGGGTCGAGAACATTCGCCGCGTGGCCGAGGTGGCCCGGCTGATGGCGGATGCGGGCCTGATCGTTCTGGTCGCCTTCATCTCTCCGTTCCGGGCCGACCGGGAAACGGCGCGCGCGCTCTTTGAGCCGGGCGAATTCGCCGAGGTCTTCATCGACGTTCCCCTTCAGGTCGCCGAGCAGCGCGACCCCAAGGGGCTTTATCGGAAGGCCCGCAGGGGCGAGCTGCCGAACTTCACCGGCATCGACAGCCCCTATGAGCCGCCGCTCGCCCCCGAGATCCACATCCGCACCGATACCGGGACGCCGGATGAGGCCTGCCTGCACATTCTGGAGGAACTGCGGCGACGCGGCCGTCTGTGAACGTCCGAAACGGGTGCCCTAACGCCCCGGCTTGAAATAGGCGTGGATGCGTTCCGCCAGCGCCTGACTGACCCCATCGACCTTCATCAGATCGGCCACCGCGGCCCGCGATACGCCCCGGGCCGAGCCGAAGGCGTGCAGCAGGGCCTTCTTGCGACCGGGGCCGACTCCCTCGATCTCGTCGAGCGGGCTTTTCTTGATGTCCATCGAGCGGCGCTTGCGGTGCGCCCCGATGGCGAAGCGGTGGGCCTCGTCGCGCAGCCGCTGAAGGTAATAGAGCGCCGGTGACTTCAGCGGCAGCATGAAGGGCTCGCGCCCCGGAATGAAAAACCGCTCCATGCCGGCGTCGCGGTCCGGGCCCTTGGCGACCCCGACCAGCTGAATGTCCTCCAGGCCCAGCTCGGCCATGACCTCGCGGACGACGCCGAGCTGGCCCAGGCCACCGTCGATCAGCACCAGATCGGGGCGAACGACGCCCTCTCCGTCTTCCTCTTCCTTGACCAGCCGACCGAAGCGGCGCCGCATCACCTCGGCCATCATCCCGAAGTCGTCGCCGGGGGTCAGCTCATCGCCCCGGATGTTGAACTTGCGGTACTGGCTCTTCTGAAAGCCGTCCGGCCCGGCCACGATCATGGCCCCGACGGCGTTGGTCCCCTGAACGTGGGAGTTATCATAGACCTCGATCCGCTCAGGCCGTCCGTCCAGACCAAAGGCCTCGACCACCTCGTCTAGAATCTTGCCCTGGGCCGAGCTTTCGGCCAGCCGTCGGCCCAGCGCCTCCCGCGCATTGGTCAGGGCGTGGTCGATCAGCTTGCGCCGATCGCCGCGCCGGGGCTGTTCGATGGAGACGACGCGGCGCGCATCATCCAGCTTGGCCTTGAGGGTAAAGGCTTCTTCCAGCAGGTCCTTTTCCAGCGGCAGAGTGCTGACCAGGATCAGGCGCGGGACCGGCTTGTCTTCGTAAAACTGACCCAGGAAGGCCGACAGGATGGTCGCCTCATCGTCGGAGCGGTCCACGCGCGGGAAATAGGCCCGCCCGCCCCAGTTCTGGCCGCCGCGATAGAAGAAGACCTGCACACAGGCCTGCCCCCCCTCGGCATGAACCGCAAAGACATCGGCTTCCGCCAGCCCCTCGGCCGAGACCGAATTCTCCATCGCGATGGTCGACAGGGCGCGGACGCGGTCGCGCAGACGCGCCGCCGTTTCAAAGTCGAGATCGTCCGAGGCCGCCTGCATTTCGCCGGACAGCCGCGCGATCACGGCGCGCGATTTGCCGCGCAGGAAACCCTCGGCCTCATCGACCAGCGCCCCATAGGACTCCAGGTCGATCAACCCCACGCAGGGTGCCGAGCACCGCTTGATCTGATGCAGCATGCAGGGCCGGGTGCGGCTCTCATAGGTGCTGTCCGAGCATGATCTGAGCAGGAACGCTTTCTGCAGCGTCGTCAGGGTGCGGTTGACCGCCCAGGTCGAGGCGAACGGCCCGAAATAATCGCCCTTGATGGTGTGGGCCCCGCGATGCTTTCGAACCTGCGGAGCCGGGTGATCGCGCCGGATCATCAGCTCGGCGAACGACTTGTCGTCCCTGAGCACGACATTGAAGCGCGGCTTCAGCTTCTTGATGAAGTTGGATTCCAGCAGCAGCGCCTCCGTCTCGGTTTTCGTCGAGACGAACTCCATGGACCGGGTCAGGCTGACCATCAGGCCGATGCGCTGGGTGTGGAACCGCCCTTGCGCGTACTGGGTGACGCGCTTCTTCAGGCTGCGGGCCTTGCCGACGTACAGGCAGGTCCCGTCCTCGCCATACATCCGGTACACGCCCGGCCCGTCGGGCGCACGGCGCGCCTCGTCGCGGATCAGGTCGGCGGCCTTCAACGGCTGAGGGTCCGGCACATCGGTCATGGCGCTGATATAGTCAGGACCGGCCCCGGTTTGAACGGTGCGATGACTGGTCGGCCTCGCGCGCGTCAGCTAGGACCGGGCCCGGAGAGTCCCATGCCCAAGCACAAGAGCCGCACCCTCGGCGACCACGCCCTGGCCCCAGAAACCCTGATGATGGGCTATGGCTATGATCCCGCCCTCTCCGAGGGCGCGATCAAGGCTCCGATCTTCCAGGCCTCGACCTTCGTGTTCAAGTCCGCCCAGGACGGCAAACGCTTCTTCGAGGTTGCCTACGGTCTGCGCGAACAGGATCCCAACGAGGCGCTGGGTCTGATCTATTCGCGCATCAACAATCCCAATCTGGAAATTCTGGAAGACCGCCTCGCGGTCTGGGATGAGGCCGACAAGGCCCTGGCCTTCTCCAGCGGCATGGCGGCCATTTCGACGGCGGCCTATGCCCTGAGCCGGCCCGGCGACACCGTCCTCTATACGGCCCCGGCCTATGGCGGCACCGAGTATCTGTTCGACCGCATCCTGCCGCGCTACGGCGTCACCGCCCACGCCATTCCCGCCGGCGCGGGGCCCGCCGCCCTGCGCGACGCCATGATCGCCGCCGCCGCCGAGGCGGCCGGCCGGGGCGGTCGCCTGGCGGCGGTCTTCGTCGAGACCCCGGCCAATCCCACCAATGAACTCGTCGACATCGCCCAGGCCGCCCGCGACATCGCCGCCCTGGGCCAGGCTGAACGCCCCCTGCTGGCTGTCGACAACACCTTCCTGGGGCCGATGTGGCAGCGCCCGCTTCAGCTCGGGGCCGACCTGGCCCTCTATTCCCTGACCAAATACGTCGGCGGCCACTCCGACCTGATTGCCGGAGCCTGTATCGGACGGGCCGAGCCGATGGCGAAGATCGCCGAAATGCGGACCATCTGCGGGTCGATGACGGACCCCCATACCGCCTGGCTGCTTACCCGCAGCCTCGAAACCCTGCATCTGCGGATGGAGCGGTCCCAGGCCAATGCCGTGACCCTGGCTGAACGTCTGGCCGAACATCCCAAGGTTCAGGACGTCCTGACCGCCGGCGGGGCCTCGGCCTCGGACGACCAGCGCCGCATCTTTGCCGAACAGTGCACCGGCCCCGGCTCGACCCTGTCGATCCGTTTGCCAGGCGGCGAAGCCGAGGCATTCCGGTTTCTGGATTCCCTGACCCTGTTCAAACTGGCGGTCAGCCTCGGGGGATCCGAAAGCCTGGCCTCGCACCCCTCCAGCATGACCCATTCGGACTATTCGCCCGAGGCCAAGGCCCGCTGCGGCATCGGTGACAATCTGGTCAGATTGTCCGTCGGGATCGAGAACGTCGAAGACCTCTGGGTCGATCTGGGTCAGGCGCTGAAGGCCGTCTGAGCTCAGGCCAGGGTCGCGATGAAGCGCGCCGCGCGCTCGCCCTCGGCGTCCCCGGGCTGGCCAAATTCGGCATTGATGTCGCCATGGGTGTCGCCCGGCGCCACCACCACCTCGGCTCGACCTCCGGCGGCGACCAGGGCCTCGGCCAGGCGACGGCTCTGGCGGGTCGCGTCCTGGCGGCTCTCGATGTGGAAGATCAGGAACGGCGGATAGGCCTGGCCGCGACGAACCCGCAGGATCGGCGATAGCTCGGCACGCTGATCGCCGAAGGCGGCCTCGTAGATTTCCTCCAGCTGCTGGCCGACGGGGCCGGGCATCCGGGGCTCGGTGGCATCATAGCCGGCCCCGTCCAGGGGAATGACGGCGGCCAGGTCTGACGGGGCCATGCCCTGCGCGCCCAGATAGATCGGGTCGACGCCGACCAGAGCGACCAGATGCGCGCCCGCCGAATGACCCACCAGCACGATCGGCCGCCTCGGATATGTCCGGCGGATCGTGGCGACGGCGGCGGCGACATCCTCGGCCTGTTCGCGCGCGGTCACCTCCGGCACCAGCCGGTAGCCGATCGACGCCAGCGTCAGGTTGTGACGTTCCGCATAGTCGGGAAGGCCGTGGACGATGGCCTTGTCACCGCGGCGCCAGCCCCCGCCGTGAACGAAGGCCAGGATCGGCCCGGTGGCGTCGGGATTGTCGTAGATGTCGAGCGCCTGCAACGGATTCGCGCCATAGGCGATCGTCGTGTGGGGATGGTCGGACCGCCTTTCGATCTGGGCCTCGCCCTGGCGGCCGCGCCGACCGCGCCGCCCTCGACGATCCTGGGCCTGGGCCGGAAGCCCCACGGTGGCGGCGACCGCCAGGACGGACAACAACAGGCTGCGACGGGCGAGGGACATGAGTGCGCTCCGGGGTGGCTTTCATATCTGAACGCCCGGCCGCGCCGAATCCGTCGCTCAGGTCCGGCGAACCAGCAGCACGCCGCCCACGACCATGGCCACACCCAGGATCCGCATCAGGTTGATCGGCTGGCGGGGGGCCCCGAAGGCCCCGAAATGATCGAGCACCAGGCTGAGGACCAGTTGGCCCGCCACCATCAGGGTGATGGTCGTCGCCACCCCCAGACGCGGCACACCCCAGGTCGCGGCGATGACGAAGACGACGCCGCACAGGCCGCCGATCCAGGCGTACCAGGGCAGGGCGCGCGTCGCCGCCAGGTCCGGCTTGACGTGGAACACCAGGGCCAGGCCGATCAGGGCGACCGTCCCGACCGCAAACGACACCAGGGCGGCATTGACCGCCGAGCCGACGGCGGTGGCCAGCCGGGCATTGAGCGGAGCCTGCAAGGCCGTCGCCGCCCCGGCCAGGGCGACGATGATCATGATGGCGAAGGCGAGGATGTTCGGGTTCATGACGCGGGCTTAGCCGGGCTCGAGCCGCGCGCCAATCCCTGACGCTCAGGCCGGCCGACCCCCCAATCGCCGGGCGAACAGGGCCGACAGGCGGCTCCAGGCGTCGGTTGCCGCTGCGGCGTTGTACATGGGCCGATAGTCAGCATGGAAACCGTGGTCGGCCCCGGGATAGACGATGATCTCGCTGTCGTTATTTCCGGTGGCCGCCAGGGCGGCGCGCATCTGTTCGACCGTATCCAGCGGGATACCCTGATCCGTCTCACCATACAGGCCGATGACCGGGCATCTCAGCTCGCCGGCGACGTCGACCGGCCAGGGCCGTTCCTCCGTACTCTGGGCCGAGGCCACCAGCCGCCCGTAAAAGGCCGCTCCCGCCTTGAAGTCGTGGGCCGCGCTGGCCATCCACACCACCGTTCCGCCCCAGCAGAAGCCGGTGATCCCCGCGCGCGAAACATCGGCCCAGGGCTGGCTGTCCAGCCATTGCAGGGCCGCTCCGGTGTCGCCCATGACCTGATCATTCGTCGCCGTCGCCACGATCTCGCGGATCGCCGCAAAATCGGTCAGGCGTGACGGATCGCCGGCCCGCGCGAAATAGCCGGGGGCCATGGCGGCATAGCCCTGTTTCGCCAGACGCCGGCAGACGTCCTGAATATAGGCGTGCAGGCCGAAAATCTCGTTGACCACAATCACGACCGGGAACGGCCCATCACCTTCGGGCCGGGCCACATAGGCCGGCAGCGACGGCGGATAGTCAGCCGTACTCCAGCCGACGAAACTGACCTGATCGGTGAGGATACCCGTCTCGTCCGTGACGATGGGCTGGGCCTGGGCCCCCAGGGCGGCGGCGGCATAGCCGGTGAACATCAGCCCGCCGAGCGTGCGGCGGGTCAGCTTGAGGTCCTTGGGCCCCTCGGGCGTCGGCAGATGATCCAGTCCCATGTTCAGGCCTCCTGCTGGTCCCACCATGCCTTGTGTGTCCGCCCCGGCCAAGATTCCCCGTCGAAAGCCGGAATTCAACGCCGCCTTACCCTTGCAGCCGGTGTGGACTTTCCCATATCCCGCCCAAGCGTTGCGTTCGGGGATGGCCCCGGAGGCAGCAAGGACAAATAGCTGGGGGTGGGACAGTGCGGAGCCGGATGACCGGGTCGCCGAGACCATCCGCCGAATACGGAGACTAGAGACGCCCATGAGCAAGATCATCGGCATTGACCTCGGCACCACCAACTCGTGCGTCGCGGTCATGGACGGCAAGAACCCCAAGGTTATCGAGAACGCCGAAGGCGCGCGCACCACGCCGTCGGTCGTCGGTATCCTGGAAGACGGCGAGCGCGTGGTCGGCCAGCCGGCCAAGCGTCAGGCCGTGACCAACCCTGAAAACACCTTTTTCGCCATCAAGCGCCTGATCGGCCGCACCTTTGACGACCCGGTGGTCGCCAAGGACAAGAAGATGGTGCCCTATGAGATCGTCAAGGGACCGAACGGCGACGCCTGGGTGCGCTCGCACGGCAAGGACTATTCGCCCCAGGAAATCTCGGCCTTCATCCTGCAGAAGATGAAAGAGGCCGCCGAGGCCCATCTGGGTGAGACCGTGACCAAGGCGGTCATCACGGTGCCTGCCTATTTCAACGACGCCCAGCGTCAGGCCACCAAGGATGCCGGCAAGATCGCC
>CAUJHO010000094.1 GCA_963205025.1 Pseudomonadota bacterium
GCTCGCGGGTGCATCGGCGCGTCCACATGGATTACGTCTCGATCCTCCGTTACGGCCCGGATGGCCGACCGTCCGGTGAGACCCGTTTCGTGGGCCTGTTCACCTCCGAAGCCTATGACAAGGCCGCCTTCGATGTGCCGCTGATCCGCGCCAAGGTCCGCCAGGTCCTGGCGCGCGGCGGCAAGGCCGAAGGCACCCACAACCACAAGCGCCTGAAGAACATTCTTGAGGCCTTCCCGCGCGACGAGCTGTTCCAGGTCGGCGAAGACGAGCTGCTGGACACCACCCTGGGCATCCTGCACCTGAACGACCGCCCGCGGGTGAAGCTGTTCACGCGCATGGACCCGTTCGACCGGTTCATCTCCATCCTCGCCTATATTCCGCGCGAACGGTACGACGCCGGCGTCCGCGAGCGGATCGGCAGTATCCTGGCCGAGGCCTGGGGCGGGCGCCTGTCGGCCTGGTATCCCCAGCTCAGCGACGGGCCGCTGGTTCGCATCCATTACATCGTCGGGGTGACGCCCGGCCAGCACCCGACGCCCGATGCGCCCGAGCTTGAGGCACGAGTCGTCGAGGCCTCGCGCGGCTGGTCGGATCGCTTTGAGCAGGCGGCGCGCGGCCTGGGCCTGGCCGACGCCGGAATCGGGGCCCTGACTCGCAACTGGGCCGAGGCCTTCCCGGCCAGCTACCGCGACCGCTATGACGCGCGCGAAGCCCTGACCGACCTGGCCGAGGTCGACCGGCTGGGCGACAATGACGTCGTTGTCCGCGCCTTCCGGGGCGCGTCGGACAGCAACCTTCAGTTCCACTTCAAGCTCTATCGCCGGGGCCGGTCGGCTCCCTTGGCGGATGTGCTGCCGATCCTGTCGGACATGGGCCTGAAGGCGCTGGAGGAATACGGCCACCGGGTCCAGCCCGCTGAGGGCGACGCCGTCTATATCCACGAGTTCCTGCTCGAGGATCCGCGCGGCAGCTATCTGAAGTTCGCTGACGTCAAGGACCCGTTCGAGGAGGCCTTCTCGGCGGTCTGGGCTGAGGATACCGAATCCGACGGCTTCAACCGTCTGGTGCTCGAGCTCGGCGTCGGCTGGCGCGACGCGGCCCTGGTGCGGGCGCTGGCCAAGTACCGGCAACAGTCCGGCCTGGATCCGTCGCAGGCGACCCAGGAAGAGGCGCTGCGGGAATATCCCGAGGTGGCGCGCCAGATCCTGAACCTGTTCCGGGCCAAGTTCGATCCCGATCTGGACGGCGATGCCGCCGCCCGCGAAAAGACCGTCACCCGCCTGTTCAACGAGGGCGAACAGGGCCTGCAGGCCGTCCGGAGCCTCGACCACGACCGTGTCCTGCGCCGGCTGATGCTGCTGGTCATGGCGGTCAAACGCACCAACTACTATCAGCGCACCGAAGACCCCGACCGGCCGTTCAAGTCCTATATTTCGTTTAAGGTCGCCTCGCGCGAGCTGACCGACCTGCCGGCCCCCAAGCCCTATCGCGAGATCTTCGTGTGGGCCCCGCACATCGAGGGCGTTCATCTGCGCTTCGGTCCCGTTGCCCGGGGCGGCCTGCGCTGGTCGGATCGTCGCGACGACTTCCGCACCGAGGTCCTGGGACTGGTCAAGGCCCAGCAGGTCAAGAACGCCGTCATCGTGCCGGTTGGGTCCAAGGGCGGCTTCTTCGCCAAGCATCAGGCCCGTGTCGCCAAGGCGTCGGGCAATGACCGCGACGCCATCCAGCAGGAAGGCATCCGCGCCTATCGCACCTTCCTGTCGGGCCTGCTCGACCTGACCGACAACATTCTGGCCGACGGCACCGTCCGGCGCCCGATCCGCGTCGTGGCCTGGGAAGGCGACGACCCCTATCTGGTCGTGGCTGCCGACAAGGGAACCGCGACCTTCTCGGACATCGCCAACAGCATCTCGGAAGCCTACGGCTTCTGGCTGGGCGACGCTTTCGCCTCGGGCGGATCGGTCGGCTATGACCACAAGGTCATGGGGATCACCGCGCGTGGTGCCTGGGAGGCGGTCAAACGCCACTTCATGGAGACGGGCAAGGACATCCAGACCGAGCCCTTCACCGTGGTCGGCGTCGGCGACATGTCCGGCGACGTCTTCGGCAACGGTATGCTGCTGTCCAGGCAGATCAAGCTGGTCGCGGCCTTCAACCACCTGCACATCTTCATCGACCCCAATCCCGATCCGGCCTCCAGCTGGGAGGAGCGGGACCGGATGTTCAAACTGCCGCGTTCGACCTGGGCGGATTATGACGCCTCAAAGATCTCCGCAGGCGGTGGCGTGTTCTCACGCGATGAGAAGTCGCTGACCCTGTCGCCCGAAATCAAGGCGCTGCTGGGCATCGAGGACGACGCCCTGGCCCCGGCTGACCTGATCCAGGCCATCCTGAAGTCCGAGGCCGAGCTGCTCTACCTCGGCGGTATCGGCACCTATGTGAAGGCCCCGAACGAGACCCATCTGCAGGTCGGCGACAAGGCCAATGACGCCGTGCGCGTCGATGCCACGGACCTGCGGGTCAAGGTGGTCGGTGAAGGGGCCAACCTGGGCCTCACCCAGGCTGGCCGCATCGCCTTCGCCCGCAATGGCGGACGCATCAACACCGACGCCATCGACAACTCTGCCGGCGTCGATTCCTCGGACCACGAGGTCAATATCAAGATCCTGTGCGGAGCCGTCGAGGCCGCCGGCAAACTGACCCGCGAGGAACGCAACACCCTCCTGGCGTCGATGACCGACGAGGTCGCCGCCAAGGTCCTGGTTCACAACTACGACCAGACCCTGGCCGTTTCGCTGCAGGAAGCCACAGCGGTCCCGGACCTGGATTCCCACATGCGCTTCATGGCGCGGCTGGAACAGGCGGGTAAGCTCGACCGCAAGGTCGAGGGTCTGCCGACCCAGGACCAGCTGAACGAACTCGCCACCCTCGGCCAGGGCCTGACCCGACCCGAGCTGGCGGTCCTGACCGCCTATGGCAAGCTGGAACTCGACGCCGAGATCGTGGCCGGCTCGTCGCCCGACGACCCCTATTTCGAGGAAACCCTGGTCCGGTACTTCCCGGCCCCTCTGGCGGCCTACGAAGACGAGATGAGCCGTCACAGGCTGCGTCGCGAGATCATCTCGACGATCCTGTCCAACGAGATCGTCAACATGTGCGGGGCGACCTTCGGCTCGCGCCTGAAACAGTCGGCTGAATGTGACACGGACGCCCTGGTCACGGCCTTTGAGGCCGCCCGGCGCGTCTTCCGCCTCGACGAGGCCTGGGACGCCGTTTCGGCGCTCGACCTCAAGATCCCGGCCGCAGCCCAGCTCGCCCTCTATGGCGAGATCCAGATCGTGCTGCGCCGCCAGTCCTTCTGGCTGGCCCGGCGGGCGAGGAATGCGTCGGGCGGCGTCCAGGCCCTGATCGACGCCTATCGGCCGGCCGCCGATGCGCTCAGGACCCAGGGAGCCACCGTCCTGTCGACCTTCGGCAAGGATCGCTACGAAGAGCGGGCCCAGGCGTTCATCGCCGCCGGTGCGCCGGAAGACCTGGCCCGCGCCGTGGCCATGCTGCGTCCGTTGACCGCGACCAGCGACATCGGCGACCTCGCCACCGCCGCCGGCTGGGACGCGCCGTCGATGGCACGCCTGTATCACCAGGTTGGCCTGGCACTCGGCTTCGACCGCCTGCGTCAGGCGGCAGGGTCCCTGGTCACGCGCGATCACTTCGAGCGGCTGGCCGTGCGCCGTCTGATCGAGGACCTGATGACCGAACAGGCGACCCTGAGCGCGGCCGTGGCGCGCCAGTGCCAGAGCGGCGACGGGGCCGACGAGGCCCGCGCGGCCGAGGTCGTGGCCGACTGGATCGGACCGCGGGCCGGCATTGTCGATCAGGTGCGCCGCACCATCGACGAGATCGAGCAGAGCGGCCAGGGCTGGAGCTTCGCCAAACTGACAATCGCCAACGTCGCGCTGCGCGACCTGGCGACGTCGGCCTAGCGCCCGAAGGAGGACGAGGATGGCCCGCAAATTCCTCGTCGTCGCCGACGACAGCACCGAGTTCCGGGCCGCCCTGAGCTATGCCGCCCAGCGCGCCCGCTCGACCGGCGGGCGGGTGACCCTGCTCAAGGTGCTGGCCCCCTCGACCCATGACTATTTCGCGGGGGTCCGCGAAGAGATCGAGGCCGAAATGCGCAAGGAGGGCGAGGCCCTGCTCGTGCGCCTGGGGGCCGAGGCCGAGGCTCGATCGGGAACCAAGCCCGAGTTTCTGATCGAGGTCGGCGAAACCCGCGAGGCCCTCAAGCGCGTCGTCGCGGCCGACCCCGAGATCAAGATCCTGGTCCTGGCCGCCGCCGTGGGCGGCCGCGGACCCGGCCCCCTGGTCACGGCCCTGGCCAAGGAGGGTTCGGGCTTCTGGGGGCGCAAACTGCCGGTCACGGTCGTGCCTGGCGACCTCTCCGACGAGGAGATCGAGGCCCTGGCGTGAGCGTGGCACCAAATTTTCCCGAGGACAGATGAGCTGGGAGTTCTGGATCGACCGGGGCGGCACCTTCACCGACGTGGTTGCGCGCGCGCCCGATGGTCGCCTGATCGTCTCCAAGCTGCTGAGCGAGGATCCCGGTCGCTATGCCGACGCCGCCGCCGAGGCCGTGCGCCGCACCCTGGCTGAGGCTGGCGAGCCGGATGCCCCGGTCCTGGTCAAGATGGGCACGACCGTCGCCACCAATGCCCTGCTCGAACGCAAGGGCGAACCGGTGCTGCTGGTCACGACGCAAGGCCTGGGCGACGTCCTGCGCATCGGCTGGCAGAGCCGGCCTGACATCTTCGCGCGCCACATCGTCCTGCCGGACGCCCTCTATGCCGAGGTCGCCGAGATCCCGGAGCGGATCGGGGCCGACGGCGAAGTCCTGACGCCACTAGACGAAGCCGCAGCCAGGACCGCGCTCCAGGCCGGACACGCCCGGGGCCTGAAGGCCGTCGCCATCGTCTTCGCCCACGGCTGGAAACACCCTGACCATGAGGCCCGCGTCGCCGCCATCGCCCGAGAGATCGGCTTTGAACAGGTCTCCGTCAGCCACGAGGTCGCGCCCCTGATCCGCATGGTCGGGCGCGGCGACACCACCACGCTGGACGCCTATCTGTCTCCGGTGCTGCGCCGCTATGTCGACCAGGCCGCCGCCGAGATGGGATCGGCCGCTCGACTGCTGTTCATGCAGTCCAATGGCGGACTGATCGATACGCGCCTGTTCCGGGGCAAGGACGCGGTCCTGTCGGGACCGGCCGGCGGCGTCATCGGCATGGCGGCGACGGCCGAGGCCGCCGGTTTCGATCGCGTCATCGGCTTCGACATGGGCGGTACCTCCACCGACGTCTGCCACTATGCCGGCGTCTTCGAACGCTCCAGCGAGCGGACCGTCGCCGGCGTGCGCCTGACGGCGCCGATGCTGGACATTCATACCGTCGCCGCCGGCGGCGGCTCCATCTGTCGCTTCGACGGCGAGCGGCTCAGGGTCGGGCCGGAATCCGCCGGCGCTTCTCCGGGGCCGGCCTGCTATGGGCGGGGCGGCCCGCTCACCGTCACCGACTGCAATCTGATGCTGGGCCGGATCCGGCCCGAGGCCTTCCCGCGCGTGTTCGGTCCGAACGGCGACCAGCCGCTGGATGTCGCCGCCACCACTGCCGCCTTTGCCCGGCTGGCGGACCACACCGGCCAGTCGCCGGAAACCCTGGCCGAAGGCTTCCTCGACATCGCCGTCGAGCACATGAGCCGGGCCATCCGCCAGATCTCGATCCAGCGCGGGCATGATCTGTCGGGCTATGCCCTGGCCTGTTTCGGCGGGGCTGGCGGCCAGCACGCCTGCCGGGTCGCAGATGCTCTGGGGCTGGACACGGTCCTGATCCACCCGCTGGCCGGGGTGCTGTCGGCCTATGGCATGGGGCTGGCGGCGCTGCGGTCGCTACGCAAGGTCAGCGTCGAACGTGCGCTCGACGAGGTCGGGCCGGGCCTGGCGGCCCAGGCCGCGTCCCTGGAGGCCGAAGGCCGTGCCGAGATCCTGGGTCAGGACATGGCCCTGGCCTCGGTCGCCGCAGATCGGCAGGTCCATCTGAAATACACCGGCTCGGACGCCAGCCTGGCGGTGCCTCTGGGCGCGATCCCCGACATGGCCGAGGCCTTCCACCGGGCCCACGCGCGCCGGTTCGGCTTTGATGCACGGACCTCACCACTGGTCGTCGATGCCCTCAGTGTCGAGGTCGTCGGCCACATGACCGCCGAGGTTCAGGCCAGGCCGGAGGCCATCGCGGAGCATCCGGCCACGCCGGTCGGCCAGATCCGCGCCGTCTTCGGCACACCGGTTCAGGTGCCGCTGGTGGACCGTGACCGCCAGCGACCCGGCGCCTGGATCGACGGCCCGGCCGTCATCGGCGAAACGACGGGCACCACGGTCGTCGAGCCCGGCTGGCGGGCCCACGTCGATGGATTGTCGAACCTGATCCTGGAGCGGATCGCGCCGCGTGCCGAACGGCGGGCCGAAGGCACCCAGGCCGATCCCATCCGGCTGGAACTGTTCAACAGCCGCTTCATGGCCGTGGCCGAGCGCATGGGCCTGGCGCTGCAGGCCACCGCCCGCTCCGTCAATATCAAGGAGCGACTGGATTTTTCCTGCGCCCTGTTCGACGCCGGCGGCGGCCTGATCGCCAATGCGCCGCACATTCCGGTCCATCTCGGCTCCATGGGCGAGAGCATCCGCACCGTCATCCGCCAGCGCGGCGACGCCCGCGACGGGCGGGGCATGAAACCCGGCGACGCCTATGTGCTGAATGCGCCGTACAACGGCGGGACCCATCTGCCGGACATCACAGTGATCCAGCCCGTATTCCTGAACGGTGAGGACCGGCCCGCCTTCTACGTCGCGGCGCGCGGCCACCATGCCGACATCGGCGGCATCACGCCCGGCTCGATGCCGCCGACCTCTCGCTCGGTCGAGGAGGAGGGCGTGCTGATCGACGATGCCCTGCTGGTCGATGCCGGACGTTTTCTCGAGGCTGAGACCCGGGCGCTTCTGGCCTCCAACGCCTGGCCGGCCCGCAATCCCGATCAGAACATCGCCGATCTCAAGGCCCAGGTCGCGGCCTGCGTGCAGGGGGCCGATGAGCTGACCTCGCTGGTCGCAGCCTTCGGGCGCGAGGTCGTCGAGGCCTATATGGGCCACGTTCAGGACAATGCCGAGGCCGCCGTGCGCCGCGCCATCGAGGTTCTGGATGACGGCGAATACAGCCTTGAAATGGACGATGGGGCCGTCATTCGGGTCAGGGTCACGGTGGACCGCACCGACCGCTCGGCGGTCATCGACTTCACCGGCACCAGCGCCCAGCTGGCGACCAACTTCAACGCCCCGTCGTCAATCGCACGGGCGGCGTGTCTATACGTCTTCCGTACCCTGGTGGACGACGCCATTCCGCTGAACGAGGGGTGTCTGAAGCCCCTGACCCTGATCCTGCCGGACGGCTCGATGTTATCGCCGCACTATCCAGCCGCCGTGGTGGCGGGGAATGTCGAGACCAGCCAGGCGGTGGTTGATGCCCTCTATGGGGCGCTGGGGGTGCTGGCGGCCAGCCAGGGCACCATGAACAACTTCACCTTCGGCGACGAGCGCCGCCAGTATTACGAGACGATCGCCGGCGGGGCCGGGGCCGGTCCGGGCTTTGACGGAGCCAGTGCGGTCCAGACCCACATGACCAACAGCCGCCTGACCGATGTCGAGGTGCTGGAGGAGCGGTTCCCGGTGCGCGTCGAGACCTTCGCCATCCGCCATGGCTCAGGCGGCGAGGGAGCCAGCCGCGGTGGCGAGGGCGTGGTGCGCGAAATCCGGTTTCTGGAACCCATGACCGCCGCCATCCTGTCCAACCGACGCCGCACCCGACCCTTCGGTGCCGCCGGCGGCGCGCCCGGAATGTCGGGCCGGAACGGCGTCGTTCGCGCCGATGGCCGGGCCGAGCCGCTCGGTTCGACCGACCAGGCCCAGATGCAGCCCGGCGACGTCTTCATCATCGAAACGCCCGGCGGCGGCGGATTTGGCTCCGGGGCTTAAAAATACCCCGCCGGGGCGCTATGTCCGGCTCATGACCGACCTGTCCACCGTCATCGACCAGGGCCGCGAAGCCCTCAACCTCAACGCCGCCGTCGTCGACCGGGCCACCGAAATGGCGGGCAACCTTGCCGTCAATCTGGTGGTCGCGGTCCTGATCCTGGTCGCCACCCTGTTCATCGCGCGCTGGGCCGGTCGGGTCGTCAGCCGGATGCTGGCCCGCGCGCGCCGCAGTTCTCCAGATCCGATGCTGGAGGGCTTCCTGGTTCAGGTGGTGCGGGTCATCGTCATCGCGGTCGGCCTGGTGGCGGTGCTGCAGCGGCTGGGCGTCCAGACGACCTCGATCATCGCCGTTCTGGGGGCGGCCTCCCTGGCCATCGGCCTGGCCCTGCAGGGCACCCTGTCGAACGTGGCGGCGGGCGTCATGCTGTTGATCCTGCGACCCTACCGTGTCGGCGACCTGGTCGAGGTCGGAGACAGGACCGGCATCGTTCAGAAGCTGGACCTGTTCACCACCCGGATCATCGACGCCAACAACCGGCGCATCACCGTGCCCAACAGCCAGGTTCTCGGCGACGCCATCGTCAACATCTCGGGCCAGAAGACGCGCCGCATCGAACTGCCCGTCGGCGTCGACTATGACAGCGATCTGCACGAGGTCATGGCGGTGATGAAGCGGGTGGCCGACGACCATCCGGCGGTGCTCGACAAGCCCGAGATCTGGGCCGGCGTCCTGCACTTTCGCGACAGCTCCATTGAGGTGGTGCTCCACGCCTGGGTCAAGTCGGCCGACTACTGGCAGACCAGGGCGGACCTGAACCTCGCCATCAAGGCCGCTTTCGATGCGGCCGGCATCGTCATCCCCTATCCGCACCAGGTCGACCTGCATCGCTCGCTGGCCGCGCCCCGACCCCGCAAGCCCAGGGCCACCCCTGCGCCCAAGGCTCCGGCCCGCACGCGCGCCGCCCGCCTGACCCCCGCCGAAAAGGCCCAGGCCGCCGGGGGAGAAGGCTAGGCCATGCGCTACGACTTCGGATCCGATACCACCGCCGGCATGGCCCCCGAGGCCCTGGCGGCGCTCACGGCGGTCAATGTCGGCTATGCCCCGTCCTATGGGGCCGATGCTGTGACGGCGCGCTGTGCCGACCTGATCCGCGAGCGCGTCCAGGCCGACGCCGAGGTCCGCTTCGTCTTTTCCGGCACCGCCGCCAATGCGGTGGCGATCTCGATGCTGGCCCGACCGTTCGAGGCGGTTCTCGCCCATCAGGTCGCCCACATCTGTACCGACGAGAGCGGCGCGCCCGGCTTCTTCGGCCAGGGCGTGGGTCTGATCGGCCTGCCGGGCCTGTCGGGCAAGATCGACCCCGGCACCCTGACCGCCGCCCTGTCTGAACCCGAGGTCGGCCACCGCCAGCCGCCGGGGGCCCTCAGCCTGACCCAGGCCACGGAATATGGCGCGGTCTATACATCCGAAGAGCTCCGCAAGCTGATCGAACCGGCCAGGGCCGCGGGCCTGAAGGTGCATCTGGACGGGGCGCGGCTGGCCAATGCCGTGGTCGCCGGATTCGACATGGACGAGATCCCGCGCCTGGGCGTGGACATTCTGGTGCTGGGGGCGTCCAAGGCCGGGGCCCTCAGCGCCGAGGCCCTGGTCATCTTCGACAAGAGCCTGACACGGCGGATCGACAACCGCCTGAAACAGGCCGGCCAGACCGCCTCCAAGACGCGCTTCCTGTCGGCCCCGATCCTGGGCCTGCTGGAATCCGGGGCCTGGGAAGGCCATGCCGCCCACGCCAATGCCGCCGCCCGCGCCCTCGCCGACGGGGTCCTGGCGCGCACGCCCTACGTCCTGGCTCATCCGGTCGATGCCAATACCGTCTTTGTGCGGATGCCGGAGGCCCACCACCGGCGGCTGAATGAACTGGGCTGGGCCTGCTATCGCTTCGACGACGGCTCGGTCCGGTTCGTCTGTTCCTGGGCCACCAGCGAGGAGGCGGTGCAGCGGCTGGTAGAGGCGATGGCGGGCCTTGACTGATCCACCATCGCCAATGCCCGAGAAATCACTATCCTCGCGCCCGATGACCGCGACGCCTGATGATCTCTGCGCCGGAACCGTTCGCTGATGGCGCGTTCGACGGGCCGCCGGCCGGCTGATCCCGAAGCCCGGGTTCTCGATGCCGATCTCTCGGCCGGGACGGGCCGGCCACCGCGCACCCTGGACGCCCTGACCGACCTGATCCGCCTGGTTGCGAGATCCCGCGCGCCGCAGTTGCGCCTGCGACTGGTGTTGTCCCTGGCCCTGACCATCGCCGGCAAGACCCTGGGGGTTCTGGCCCCCCTGGCCCTGGGCGCTGCGGTCAACGACCTGGCCGGAGAAGGTCGTCCGGTGCTGGGTCTCAGCCTCGGTTTTGCAGCCCTCGTCATCGGCTGGGCCCTGATCCGTCTCCTGTCCTCGGCCATGCCCCAGGCCCGCGATGCCCTGTTCACCGCCGTCGCCGAGGCGACGAAGCGGACGGCGGCCACCGAGGCCTTCAGCCATGCCCTCAGCCTGTCTCTGGACTTCCACCAGACCAAGAAGTCGGGGGCCATGGCCCGGATTGTCGAGCGCGGGGCCCGCTCCAGCGAGTTTCTGCTGCGGATTCTCGCCTTCAACATCGGTCCGACAATCCTGGAACTGATCCTGGCCGCCGCCGTCCTGGCCGGGGCCTACGACTGGCGCTTTGCTGCGGTCGCGGTGGGGACCATCGCCGTCTATGTCGCCTTCACCCTGTCGGTGTCCGACTGGCGCATCCGGCATCGGCGCGAACTCAATACCGCCGAGGCCGAGTCGGCCGGCCTGGTGGTCGATTCCCTGATCAACTACGAGACTGTGAAGTCGTTCGGAGCCGAACGCAGGGCCACCGCCGCCTACGAAGGCTCCCTGATCAGCTATGCCGACGCAGCCATCAAGTCGAACAACTCCCTGGCGCTGCTGAACACGGGCCAGACCCTGGTCATGAACCTGGGGCTGGGGATCATGGCCCTGATGGCCGGGATGGAGGCCATGGCCGGTCGCATGGGTCCCGGCGACGTCACCGCCTGTGTGCTGATCCTGATTTCTCTGTACCAGCCCCTCAATGTGCTCGGCTTCGCCTATCGCGAGATCCGCCAGTCCCTCATCGACATGGAAGCCATGCTCGCCCTCACCCGTCAGACCCCCGATGTCGCCGATGCCCCCGATGCCATCGACCTGCCGGCGTGCGCCCATGCCGGCGGCGGCGAGGTGGCGTTCGACGGCGTCAGTTTCCGGCATTCGGCCCGCAGCGCCGGGCTGGAGGACATCAGTTTCCGCATCGCACCCGGCCGCACAACCGCCCTGGTCGGACCGTCCGGGTCGGGCAAGTCCACCATCGTCAAACTGGCGCTCCGGCTGCTGGATCCGCAGTCCGGTCGTGTCCTGATCAACGGCCACGACGTCCGCAGCCTGACCCAGGAATCGCTCAGGCGGGCGGTGGCCCTGGTTCCCCAGGACGTCGCCCTGTTCAACGATACCCTCCGGTTCAATATCGGCTTTGCCCGCCCCGATGCCGACGACGCCGCCGTCTGGTCAGCCGCCGAGGCCGCCGAACTGGGCGAGTTCATCCGCGCCCTGCCCGACGGTCTGGATACCCGCGTCGGGGAACGTGGCCTCAAGCTGTCGGGCGGCGAACGCCAGCGCGTCGGTCTGGCCCGCGCGCTTCTGGCGGAACCGGAGGTGATGATCCTGGACGAGGCGACCTCGGCGCTGGACAGCCGTACCGAGGCGGCCATCCAGGCCACGCTGCGCCGCGCCAGATCAGACCGCACCACCCTGGTGGTAGCCCACCGCCTGTCGACCATCGCCGACGCCGATGAGATCCTGGTCCTGAAGGCCGGCCGCATCGTCGAGCGCGGCAGCCACGAGGCGCTGGTGGCGCTGGGCGGCGAATATGCGGCCCTGTGGAAGAAGCAGACGCGGGGACGCTAGAGGAACGAATACGGGTCGACGTCGATGGTCAGGCGCAGACTGCCCGGCACCTTCAGCTCGGCCAGCCAGGCGCGCAGATAGGCCTGGACGTCCACGTCGCGGTCGGCCCGAACCAGGAAGCGTTTGCGCCGGCGACCCCTGACCAGCGCCAGCGGCGCATCCGCCGGGCCATAGACCTCGACCCGATCTGCCGCGGGAATGCGCCGGGCCAGCTCCAGGGTAAACCGGTCCAGCGCCTGGGGGTCTTCGCTCGACACGATCAGCGCCGCCAGACGCCCATAGGGCGGCAGACCCATGGCCTGACGCCCCTCGCCCTCGGCCTGGGTGAAGGCGTCCCGGTCCATGGCCTGCAGGGCCTGCATCACCGGGTGCTCAGGCAGCCAGGTCTGCAGCAGGGCCCGGCCTGGCCGGTCGGCCCGACCCGCACGACCCGCCGCCTGGATCAACAGCTGGAATGTCCGCTCGGCCGCGCGCAGATCCCCGCCCTTCAGGCCCAGGTCGGCATCAACCACCCCGACCAGGGTGAGGTTTGGAAAATTGTGACCCTTGGCGGCGGCCTGGGTCGCCACCAGAATGTCGATCTCGCCCTCGGCCATCCGCCGCACGAGATCACGGGCCGAGGCCGCATCCGGCACCGTGTCGGAGGAAAAGACCTCGATGCGCGCGTCGGGAAAGCGCTCGGCGGCCTCTTCGGCGATACGCTCGACACCCGGTCCGATCGACACCAGGCTGTCGGCTGCGCCGCAGGCCGGACAGTGATCCGGCTTGGGCATCGAAAAGCCCGTCAGATGACAGACCAGCCGCCCCGTATAGCGGTGCTCGACCAGCCAGGAATCCGAATCCGGGGCCGTCATCCGCTCACCGCAGGCCCGGCACAGGACCACCGGCGCATAGCCGCGCCGGTTCAGGAACAGGAGGCTCTGTTCACCCCGCGCCAGGGTTTCGACCATGGCTTCGACCAGCGGCGGCGACAGCCATCTTCCCTTGTCGGGCGGTGTCGCCCTGAGATCGATCAGGCCGATGTCGGGCAGGACCGCCGCCCCGTGGCGCGCCGCCAGCCGGATCCAGTCGTAGCGCCCCGTCTCGGCATTGGTCAGCGTCTCCAGCGACGGCGTCGCCGAGGCCAGAACCACCGTCGCGGTCTCCAGCCGCGCCCGCGCCACGGCCAGATCGCGGGCGTGATAGACGATGCCCTGTTCCTGTTTGAACGAGCCGTCGTGTTCCTCATCGACCACGATCAGGCGCAAGCTCTGAAACGGCAGAAACAGGGCCGAGCGTGCGCCGACCACGATGCGGGCCTGGCCCGAGCGAACCCCGTCCCAGACCTGTCGCCGCTGCGGCGGCGGCACATTGGAATGCCACTCTGCCGGCTCAGCCCCAAAGCGGTCGGCAATGCGCCGGATCAGGGCCTGGGTCAGGGCGATTTCCGGCAGCAGGATCAGGACCTGGGCCTCCGGCTCCCGTCGCAACAGGTGCGCGGCGGCCTCCAGATACACCTCGGTCTTGCCCGAGCCCGTCACCCCGTCCAGCAGGATGGGTGCAAAGGTGCCCTGATCCACCGCCGCTTCCAGCCGCCGCGCCGCCGCCGCCTGGCCGGGGTTCAGCCGGGCCGGGCTGAAATCCGGGTCGGGATCCCCGAACGGCAGCGGAGGCTCGATCTCGACCCGGTCCAGCACCCCCTCGTCGATCAGGCCCTTGACCACCCCCGCCGAGACGCCCGCCGCCCGGGCCAGATCGGCCATGGAGGCGGCCTCGTCTTCACCCAGCGCACTCAAGACCTTCTGGCGGGCCTCGGTGGTACGGGCCGGCTCGCGCCCGGCGCTGCGGCGCAGCCGTTGTTCAGGACGCGGCGGCGGGCCCCACAGGCCGCGCGTCACCAGAAATGCCATTTCGCCCGGCGGCGTCAGGGTCCAGCGTGCAGCCCAGTCGAGAAAGGCCATGGCGCTCGGCGGCACCGACGCCGCCTCGACCCGTTCGGTGATCGGGCGCAGGCGCCGGTTCGAGCCGGTAACCTCGCGCACCTCCTGAACCAGGCCCCGGATCTGGCGCGGACCCAGCGGCACCACGACATGATCGCCGATGCCCAGGTCCCAACCCTCGGGCACCTCATAGTCGAAGGCTTCGGACAGCGGCAGCGGCAAGAGGATCGATGCGACCTTCATCGCAGCCCTCGCGCCGGTCTCCATTCGCCGCTAAACATGGTTCCCATGAAACTCTTTATCGACAGCGCTGACGCTGCGCTCATCAAGGACCTGGCGACCACCGGACTGGTGGACGGGGTCACGACCAACCCCTCCCTGATCGCCAAGTCCGGGCGCCCGATCAAGGAGGTCATCGCCGAGATTTGCGCCGCCGTCGAGGGGCCGATCTCCGCCGAGGTTGCCGCAACCGATACCGCCACCATGCTGAGCGAGGGTCGCAAGCTGGCGGCGATCGCGGACAATGTGGTGGTCAAGCTGCCGCTGACCATGGACGGCCTGCGCGCCACCGCCGTCTTCGCCGGCGAGGGCATCTCGACCAATGTGACCCTGTGTTTCTCGGCTGCCCAGGCCCTCCTGGCCGCCAAGGCCGGGGCCACCTTCGTCTCGCCCTTCGTCGGGCGGCTCGATGACCACGGGGCCGACGGGCTTGAGCTGTTGCACGAGATTCGGGCCATCTACGACCAGTATGGTTACGATACGTCGATCCTGGCCGCATCGCTGCGTAACGTCGGCCATGTCACCGGCGCAGCCCTGGCCGGTGCCGATGCCGCGACCCTGCCGCCGGAAACCTTCTCGGCTCTCGTCAAACACCCCTTAACCGACAAGGGGCTTGATGCCTTCCTGAAGGACTGGGCCGCGACCGGCCAGACCATCTAGGGAGCGAGATGTGGGCGGACAGGGGCGCGAGGCCAAGACGGGCGACGACGCCCCCGGTGCCTGGCCCGAGCTGCGCGCCTGGCTGAAGGCCAATCCACAGCATCTGCTGTCCGATCACGAACTGCTCAATGAGGTCGGTCTGAAGCCGGCGGACAATGTCGTCGCCTTCGGCCCGGCCGCCCTGTCGCGGCTGGAGGCCGCCATCAAGCGCGAATCGGGGGCGCGTCGCGCCGTCGAACATGTCGCCCGCGCCAATTTCTCGGCCCAGGCCCAGACCCATGTGACGGTGCTGGACCTGCTGGAATCCCGCAACCACACCGATCTGGCGACGCGCCTGGATCATGCCTGCCAGGCCCGATTCGGCCTGGCCGCCGCCAGCATCTGTCTGGAGCGGCCCGGTCCGGCTCCCTTCGGCTGGCGTCTGCTGGAGCCGGATTCGGTGGTCCGGCTTCTGGGCGAGCACGGCCTGCAGCGCCTCGGTCCGTCCGATCATCAGGGGGCCCTTTTCGGCGCTCGTGGGGCCGAGGTCCACAGCATGGCTCTGGTCCGCATGGCCCTGTGGTCGGGTCAGCGCGACGCCCTGGTCGCCTTCGGGTCGCCGGACCCTGAGGGCTTCACCGCTGACATGGGGGCCGAGCTGATCGCCTTCGTGACCCGGGTGGTCGAGCGCATCGCCGACCGCTGGCCGGTGCTGGATCCGGGCGCATGACCGGGGACCAGGCGGTCCAGGCGTGGCTGGACTGGCTGGTGCATGAACGCCGCGCGTCCCCCCGCACCATCGAGGCCTATGGTCGGATCGCGCGAGGCTATGTCGCCTTTCTCCAGGCCTATCGCGGTGAGCCGGTCGATCTGGACGCCCTGGCCGGCGTGCGCGCGGCCGAGGTCCGGGCGCATCTGGCGGCGCGCCGCTCGGGCGATGCCGGGCTTCAGGCCCGCTCCCTGTCCCAGACCCTGTCGGCGATCCGCGCCTTTCATCGCTTTCTGGATCAGCGGCTGGGCCGCCCTGCCCCCCAGATCGCCCTGGTGCGCGGCCCACGCATCAAGCCCGCCCTGCCCCGCCCGGTGACCGAGGATCAGGCGCTCGGCCTGCTCGCCGAGCCGGAGGCCGACCCGGACCTCGAGGCCTGGGAGGCGGCCCGCGATCAGGCGGTTCTGTCGCTGCTGTACGGGTGCGGGCTGCGGATTTCCGAGGCCTTGTCCCTGACGGCCGCCGATGCGCCGCTGGGCCCCTCGCTTCGCATCCTCGGCAAGGGCTCAAAAACCCGGATAATACCGGTGCTGCCCGCCGTCACCGCCGCAGTCGAGGCCTATCGTCTGGCGACCCCGTGGCCCTCGGTCGGGTCGGAGCCGCTGTTTCGGGCCCGGCGTGGCGGCCCCCTGACGCCGCGCCATGTCCAGGCCGCCGTCCAGCGACTGCGAGCGCGGCTGGGTCTGCCGGCTTCGGCCACGCCGCACGCCCTGCGCCACAGCTTTGCGACGCACCTGCTGGGGGCTGGGGCCGATCTCCGGTCGATCCAGGAACTGCTGGGCCACGCCTCCCTGTCGACCACCCAGAAATACACCGCCGTCGATGCCGAGCGGCTGTTGTCGGCCTACAGCCTGGCCCACCCCCGCGCCTGAGCGCCCCGAACTGGCCCAATTTGATCCGCACTCTCGGGCTGGGAGGGTGTTCGGGTGTGGAATCGTCGTCATCTTCTGCTGACAGGCGGCGCGGTCCTCGCGACCGCTCCGACGCGCGCCCAGCCCGCACCTCCGCTTGAACAGGCCGCGCTGGATGTCCTGCCCAATCTGGTCACCCGCATGGCCGTGGCCGTCGGCGTCAATCGACACCCCCCGGTCCCCTTTGTCGTCGATACCGGGGCCAACCGAACCGCTATTTCGCAAGAGCTGGCCGAGCAGCTCGGCCTCCCGCCTGGCCCCGAGGTGCTGGTCAACGGCGTGACGGCGGCGGTGCCGACCCCGACCGTCCGCGCCGAAAGCCTGTTCGTGGCCGAAAGCCATGTGCGCGATCTGGTGCTGCCGGTCATTCCCCACAGCCGGCTGGGGGTTCACGGCCTGCTCGGGGTCGATGTGCTGGGGCGGTTTGCCGTGACCTTCGACGTTCAGGCGAGCCAGTTGCACCTGCGGCGTCGCGGCGTCGGCCTGTCCTATGCAGAGGATACCCGCCTCGACAGCCAGGCCACGCTCCAGGCCCGCCACCGGTTCGGCCAGCTCACCCTGGTCAGGGTTTCGGCGGACGGCGTGCCCGTCCAGGCCTTCATCGACAGCGGCAGTCAGTATTCCATCGGCAATATGGCGCTGTTCAACTCGGTCGCCGCCCGGCGACCGGACGTCAACGACCGGCGCTGGACCGTGCCCGTCATCGGCGCAACGGGCGAATCCGTCATGGGCGAGCTGGCGGTCGTGCGCCGGATCAATCTGGGCGGGGTCGTCCTGAACGAACTGCCGACCATTTTCTGTGACCTGCACGCCTTTCGCATCTGGCGCATGGATGACCGGCCCGCGATGCTGTTCGGGGCCGACATTCTCAGGATGTTCGAATCCGTCACCATCGACTTCCCCGAACGCCAGGTCCGGTTCGGCGCGCCGATACGCACACGCCCGACAGTGGATCGGGGGTAGATCCGAGGACGCGCGCGGTCCAGGCCCCGCACGACGCCTGGGGTGCCCTCTACGCCTGCATCGTCCAGCCTTCGACGCCCATGGCCGCCTGACGCACGGCTTCGGAGCGTGTCGGGTGGGCGTGGCAGATGCGCGCCAGGTCTTCGGACGCTCCGCCGAAGGCCATCAGCACGCAGGCTTCGTGGATCATCTCGCCGGCCTGCGGCCCGAAGATATGCACGCCCAGCACCCGGTCGGTGGCCGCATCGGCCAGCACCTTCACGAACCCCTCGGTCTCGTGATTGATCTTGGCACGCGAGTTGGCGCTGAACGGGAATTTGCCCTTCTTGAAGGCGACGCCCGCCTCCTTCAGCTGGGCCTCGGTCTTGCCGATCCAGGCCACCTCCGGCGTCGTATAGATGACGCTGGGAACCAGATCATAGTCGACATGACCCGGCTGGCCGGCGATCAGTTCGATGGCCGCGACGGCATCTTCCTCGGCCTTGTGCGCCAGCATCGGCCCATGGGTCACATCACCGATGACCCAGATGCCGTCGGCGACCTTGAGATGGTGATTGGCGATGAAGCCGCGCGTGTCAGGCGCGATCCCGACCGTCTCCAGGCCCAAGCCTTCGGTGTAGGGACGCCGCCCGATCGCGACCAGCACGACATCGCCCCGAAGGGTTTCGGGCGCGCCGCCGGCGGCCGGCTCAATCGTCAGTTCAACGCCGTCGGCCTCGACCTTCGCAGCCGTGACCTTGGTGCCCATCTTGAAGGTCATGCCCTGTTTGGTCAGGCCACGCTGGAAGGCCGTAGCGACCTCGGCGTCCATGCCGGCCCCCACGGCATCGAGGAACTCGACGACGGTGACCTTGGCCCCGAGGCGACGCCAGACCGACCCCAGCTCCAGACCGATGACGCCGGCCCCAACGACAATCAGATGCTCGGGTACCTTGTCCAGCGACAGGGCGCCGGTGGAATCGATGACCTTGCCCGCCTCAAAGGCGACGCCGGGCAGGGGCGTGGGCTCGGATCCGGTGGCGATCACGATGTCCTTGGCGGCAAAGGTCGTCTGGCTGCCGTCGGCGGCGGTGACCTCGACCTGGCCCGGCCCGGCGATCCGGCCGCGGCCCTTGAGCCAGTCGACCTTGTTCTTCTTGAACAGGAATTCGATGCCCTTGGTCAGTTGGTCGACGCTGTCGGCCTTGGCCGCCTGCATCTGATCCAGATTGAGCGTCGGGGTCGCCTCGATGCCGATCTTGGCGAATTCAGCGCCGGCCATTTCGAACAGTTCCGACGCGTGCAGCAGGGCCTTGGACGGCATGCAGCCGACATTGAGGCAGGTCCCGCCCAGGGTCTCGCGCATCTCGACGCAGGCGACCTTCAGGCCTAGCTGGCCGGCCCGGATGGCGGCGTTGTAGCCGCCGGGTCCACCCCCGATGATGATGACGTCATAGGCTTGGGCGGAGTCGGCCATGGTTCGGTTCCTGTGTCGCGGGGAGCGCGTTTCACATAGGCCGATCCAGCGTCAGGTCAATCCGCCGAGCCGGTTTCGGCAAACCGGACCAACCGCTCGAAACCGCCCGACATCACGCCGTCCACCAGGGGAGCCAGAGCCGCCGTCGCCGCATCGCCGCCCCCGACCGTAAAGGTCTGGATCACCTCGACGCCGCCCGCGTCGCGCGGCCGGATGGTGTAGGTCAGGATGGCGGTCACCGGCTGGGCCTGAAGCGGTCCAAACGGCGCATTCATCCGCAGAAGGCCTTGATCGGGCCACACCAGCAGGACGCGCGCGTGTTCGACCTGGCCCCAGTCCCAGATCTCGCACAGACAGCCGCCGGCCGCGACCGCCAGAGACAGGTTCGACGACGATCCGGAATAGGTGTGGCTGGGGCTCCACCACTCGCCCCAACGACCCAGCGCCGCCCAGGCCTCTGCCTGGGTCGTAGTCGCAAGGACGGCACTTGAGCGCAGTTCGAACCCTGTCGCGCTGGTGGACACGACCTCGGCAGAGGCTGTCGATGCCACACCCGCCAGGGCCAGGCCGGCAATCAATCCGATGAGCTTCATGGATCCTCCGATCCGGCCACGATGGCCACAGTCGAGGGATCGGTTCAAGCCGCCTCGAAGCTGAGCGGCTCGCCCCAGAACTGGGCCACCAGATCCGACTGACGCCCGGGCGTGCCGGTGGTCAGGAACTGGCGCCGTCCCGACCGGCCCAGATCATAGTCCGCGTGCCGTTCGAAATAGCGCCCGAGGGCATCGGCCGTCGCCGACGGCTGGTGGATCAGGGGCGTGCCTTCGGGCAGGGCCTCGGCAAACAGCGGGGCGACAATCTCATAGTGGGTGCAGCCCAGGATGGCCTTGTCGGGATGGCGTCCGATGCGACGGCGCAGGGCATCAACGTGGTCGGCCACGACCACCTTCAGCTCCTCGACCGGCGCGCCCAGCTCGATCAGGCCGGCCAGGCCGGGACAGGGCTCTGAAAACGCCGCCAGATCCTCGCGCCGTTTCTGGATCTCGATCTCATAGACCTGGCTCATAGCCGTGGCGGCGGTACAGAAGACCCCCAGGATCTGGAGCTTCTCGATCTTGCCGTCGCTCGGAGCGGTCTGATGTTCCCACGACCGGCCGGTCGCCGCCTCGATGGTCGGCACGATGATGCCCAGCGCATTCAGGTTTCGCCCGGTCTCACGCCGATACTCTGGAAGCCACATCTGCTGAAGCCGGCGCAGGGCAATGGCCGAGGCGGTGTTGCAGGCCAGAACGACAATGTCCGCCCCGGCTTCGAACAGCCGCCGGCATCCGGCCTGGGTCAGATCGACGATCTCTTCCCCGCCCAGTCCGCCGTAAGGGGCGTGGGCCTGGTCGGCCAGATAGACGAAGTCCGCCTCCGGGAAGCGGTCCACCAGCTTGCGGTGAACGGTCAGTCCGCCGACCCCGGAATCGAAAACGCCTATCGCCATGGCGCGGGCCTATAGCCGGGTTTGGATCGGATTGGGAGGGGATGACAATTCTGGAGGGACCGTTTTCCCCGCCCCCCACTATTACGACCGGTTCAGGTGACGATCTGGGTTGCCCGGTCTATGAAGGCGGAAAAATGGGCCGTTGCGGGCGCTCCCGCGTCGTTCCGGCCATATGCGAGGAAGCTGCCATGAACAGACGCCAGATGATCATCACCAGCGCCGGCGTGCTCGCCGTCACGGCCACCGGCTGCGCCACCATCGGTGCCGCCGACGCCCCGGCCGGCGTCCAGCCGGTGCTGGTCGGCAACCCGCTGGCCGATCCCTGGCCCGGCCCCTATCAGGGCGTGCCGCCGTGGGACCAGGTGACGGTCGATCTGCTGCGGGATGCCCTCAACAAAGGCATCGAGGCGCGCAGCGCCGAAGTCGCGGCCATCGTCGCCAATTCTGAGCCGGCGACCTTCGACAACACCCTGCTGGCGCTCGAAAAGGGCGGCGACCACCTCAGCCGTGCCGGCTCGATCTTCGGGGTGATGACCGGCAACATCGGCTCACCGGACTGGCAGGCCCTGAACCGCGAAATGTCGCCGATCCTGTCGGCGGCCTCGGATGAGATCACCTTCAACGACGCCCTGTTCCAGCGTATCCGGGCCGTCCACGAATCCGCTGAGGCAGCCGGCTTGAGTGCCGAGCAGGCGCGCGTCGCCCGGCGCCGCTATCAGTCGCTCGTCCGCAACGGGGCTGCGCTCGACGCCGCCGGCAAGGCCGAACTGGGCCGGATCAACCAGGCCCTGTCGACCGCCTTCACCGGCTTCCAGCAGAAGGTCGTGGCCGACGAGCAGCTGTTTACCCACCTGACCACCGAGGGCGAGGTCGAGGGCCTGCCGGCGTCCAACACCTCGGCCGCCGCCGACGCGGCGCGCAGCCGCGACCTGACCGGCTGGGTCATCGCCAACACCCGCTCGGCCGTCGATCCCTATCTGACGTTTGCCGACAATCGGGCCAAGCGCGAGGAGATCTGGCGCAAATTCGTCAAGCGCGGCGACAACGACGACGCCAACGACACCAATGCGACCATCGCCGAGATCCTGCGGCTTCGGGCCGAGCGCGCGCGCCTGCTGGGCTTTGCGACCCACGCCCACTGGCGCATGCAGGACACCATGGCCGGCTCGCCGGAAGCGGCCATGGACCTGATGATGCGGGTCTGGAACCCGGCGGTCGCCCGCGTCGGCGAAGAGGTGGCCGAAATGCGGACCCTGGCCGGCCACGACATCGAGCCGTGGGACTATCTCTACTACCTCGAAAAGGTCCGCAAAGCCCGCTACGACCTCGATCAGAACGACCTGAAACCCTATTTCGAACTGACCGCGATGAAGCGCGGGGCTTTCTATATGGCTGATCGCCTCTATGGGCTTCAGTTCACCGAACTGCCGGCTGGAACGATCCCGGTCTTCCATCCCGACGTGAAGACCTTCGAGGTCACCGATCGCGAAACCGGCCGCCATATCGGCGTCTTCTATTCCGATGACTTCGCCCGCTCGGGCAAGCGTTCGGGGGCCTGGGCGACCACCTACCGCAGCCATTCGAACCTGGACGGCGAAGAGACCAATGTGGTCGGGTCCAACAACAACAACTTCATCAAGGCCCCGGCCGGTGAACCGCTGCTGATCTCGCTGGACGACACCCAGACCCTGTTCCACGAGTTCGGCCACGCCCTGCACTATTTCCTGTCGACGGTGACCTATCCGAGCCTCGGCGGCACCCCGCGCGACTTCGTGGAATATCCGTCCCAGGTGCATGAAAAGTGGGTGCTGACCCCGCCGATCCTGGATCAGTTCGCCCGCCATCACGCCACCGGCGCGGCCATGCCCCAGGACCTGCTGGACAAGATCGAGGCCTCATCGACCTTCGCCGAGGGCTACCACACGGTCAGCTATCTCTCATCGGCCCTGGTCGACATGGACCTGCACAACCGGGCCGTGGCCGCCACCGATCCCCGGGCCTTCGAACGCGAGAGCCTGGAGCGGATCGGCATGCCGCGCCAGATCGTGATGCGGCACCGCCTGCCCCAGTTCAATCACCTGTTCACCTCGGATGCCTATTCGGCCGGCTACTACAGCTATCTGTGGTCCGAGGTGATGGACGCCGATACCTGGGCCGCCTTCATGGAGGCGGGCGACCCGTTCGACCCGGAGACGGCGCGGCGCTTCAAGGAAATCATCCTGGCCCCGGGCAACACCACCGACCGGGCCGAGGCCTACCGTCAGTTCCGCGGTCGCAACCCGGATGTGACGGCGCTGCTGCGGACGCGCGGCTTTCCTACGGGTTAGGGGCAGGGGTTAGGTTTTAGGGGCTAGGTTCTAGGGGTGGCCCAGCGTCGTCCCTAGACCCTAAAACCTGGCACCTAGACCCTAGCGCCTGAGCGTCACATAGAACGCGCCCTCGCCGCCGTGGCGGCGATGGGCACTGGCGATTCCGGCGACGATGGCGCGCAGAGGCGGCTGGGCGACCCAGTCCATGACCGAGCTGCGGATGACCCCGACCCCGCCGCTGCGGGCCCCCTTGCCCGTCACCACCAAGACCGACCGGTATCCGCTCGCATGGGCGTTCATCAGAAAGGCCGTGAGCGCGTCCTGGGCCTGAAAACGGCCGTGGCCGTGCAGGTCGATCCGCGCCTCGATCGGATCGCGCTCGCGCGCCAGACGCCGATGCCGCCGCGGCTCCAGATCATGCGGGGCGGCATGGGCGGCGGGCCGGGCCGGCGCGGTCGGCGGCGGTGCAGGCTGGTCTGGAGGACGGTCCGGCCTGACGAAGCGCGGTGGGGTGCGAGGCTCGGGATCGGTCGGCGGTTCCGGCTCCGCCGGTCGGACCCTGGTCTTGTCCAGCGTCCGCTCGACGCGGCCCCACAGCCGGCGGTCCTCGCGGGTCAGCGCGCGCCGGCTCATGCTCAGGCCGCATCCCGGTCGTCGCCATCGGCCGCCTCGGCCGGGCCGGGTTCAAAGGAAATCAGGTCGCCAGGCTGGCAGTCCAGTTCACGGCAAAGCGCATCCAGCGTCGTAAACCGCACGGCGCGCGCCTTTCCCGTCTTGAGGATCGACAGATTGGCCAGGGTCACACCCACGCGGTCGGCCAGCTCGGTCAGCGACATCCGCCGTTCCAGCAACATCCGATCCAGGTTCACTCGAATGGCCATCAGATCGTCAACTCCTGCTCATGGCGCAGCCGGGCCCCTTCGCGGACCACCTCCGAGAGCACGAAGATCGTCAGCACCGAAAAGATCGGCACCACCAGATCCCCGACGTCCAGCATGACGTTGGATTGCGGATAGATGAGCGACAACAACGGCCCGAACGCGATCTGCATGCCGATCACCCCGGCCAGGGCGAAGACGATGTGGCGCAGCCGTCGAACATTCTCCAGGTCGAACGGGTCACCGGCCGCCAGGGTCCGAAAGACCCAGCGCAGCCGATGAACGATAAACAGAAAAGCCAGCAGATAGCCGACGGCAAAGACCAGCACATAGGCGATCAGCTCGCGCGTCAGGGGCGCGTCGACCGGGCCTGACGGACCGTCCAGGGTCACATCGAACTGATCCAGCGGGATGAAGAAGCTGAAGATGAAGCCACCGACCACGACCGCCACCAGGAGCCACAGCACCCAATAGGCGACATCCAGGGCAATCTTGAGCAGGCTGGAGACCGATCCCGGTCCAAGCGCCCGTACCATGTCACACCTCTCCCTGATCGCCTCGGCCTTCTGAACCCGCCCGGGAACCGGGCCGGGCGCGGACCGCATATAGGCGATGCTCGGCCTCTTGTCGCAAGGTCGGCCTCAGAGGCTCTGGATCAGGGAGGCCAGCAAGGCCAGCGGCAGGCCGGCCAGCATGACGGCATTGACCAGGGTCAGGCCGATTTTCTCGATCCAGATGGACGCATTCATGGTTTGCATTGTCAGTCTCCGGTGTCTTGAGCCTTGGCTCATGGGTACGCCGAGTGAGGAGAGGCCGACTGGCCTGCGGGGACGGCCTCGGCCCCGTCCTTGCCGTTTATCAATATGTACATATCGAAAAACGAGCAAGAACATTATCGTTTTTCGATATTAAACTTTCGCAATGGATGAATCGTCTGTAAGGCGCGGGCATGAACCCCAGACTGATCAAGGGCTCGCGCCTGGTGGTGGCGACCCATAATCCCGGCAAAGCGCGTGAAATCGCGGTCCTGCTCGGCGGCGATTTCGAGGTGCTGAGCGCCGACCAGGCCGCCGTGCCTGAGCCGGACGAGACGGAATCGACCTTCATCGGCAATGCCGTGCTCAAGGCGCGCCACGCGGCGGCCATCAGCGGCCTGCCCGCCCTCGCCGATGATTCGGGCCTGTCGGTACGCGGCCTGAACGGGGCGCCCGGCATCTATTCGGCCCGCTGGGCCGGGCCGGCCAAGGATTTCGCCGTGGCCATGGCGCGGGTTGAACAGGAGCTGGACCAGGCCGAGGATCGTTCCGCCTTCTTCACCTGTGCCCTGGCCTTGGCCTGGCCCGACGGCTCGGTCTTTGCGGTCGAAGGCATCGTCGAGGGCGACCTGACCTTTCCGGCACGCGGCACCCGCGGCTTCGGCTATGACCCGATCTTCGTGCCCAAGGGTGGAACCGAGACCTTCGGTGAGATGGACCCGACCGCCAAGGAGGCCATCAGCCACCGGACCCGCGCCTTCGCCCAGCTTCGGGCTGCCCTGATTGACTGAGCCGCCCCCCCTCGCCGTCTATCTGCATTGGCCGTACTGCGCGCGCATCTGTCCCTATTGCGATTTCAACGTCTATCGGGATCGCAGCCGGGCCGAGGAGCAGGGCCGCCTGATCGGGGCCATGCTGGCCGATCTGTCGAACCAGGCCGAACGGACCGGGCCGCGCCGTCTGGCCTCGATCTTCTTCGGCGGTGGCACCCCGTCCCTGATGCCGCCCGACGCCGCCGCCGACCTGATCATGGCGATCCGGGCGCGGTTCCCGCCAACCGAAGCCGTCGAGATCACCCTGGAGGCCAATCCGACCGATGCCGAGACCGCGCGCTATCGCGCCTTTGCCGAGGCCGGGATCAATCGCCTGTCGCTGGGGGTCCAGTCGCTGGACGACGCGGCACTGAAGTTTCTGGGCCGGGACCATTCCGCTGCCGAAGCGCGCCGCGCCGTCGAGGCGGCGCAAGCCACCTTCGGGCGGGTCTCCATCGACCTGATCTATGCTCGACCCGACCAGACCGCCGCCGCCTGGCGCAGCGAGCTTGAGGCCACCATTGCGCTCGGGCCCGAACATGTCTCGCCCTATCAGCTGACCATCGAGGCCGACACGGCCTTCGGCAAGGCCCACGGGCGCGGCACCCTGGTGCCACCGGACGAAGACGCCCAGGAAGACCTCTACGACCTGACCCAGGCGATCCTGACCGAGGCCGGGTTCGACGCCTATGAGGTGTCCAACCATGCGCGGGGTCCGGCGGCCCAGTCGGCCCACAATCTGAATGTCTGGCGCGGCGTCGATTATCTCGGCATCGGGCCCGGCGCGCACGGTCGTCTGACCCTCGCGGGGGCGCGCACCGCCACCGTCGCCCATCGTCGGGTTGCCGACTATATCGCCGCCGTCTCGACCTCTGGACTGGGCTGGGCCGAGGCCGAACCCCTGTCGCCGCTCGAGGCCGCCGAAGAGCGTCTGATGCTGGGCTTGCGTACCACCGAAGGGGTCGCCCTGTCAGAGCTGGCCCCGCTGGATCTGACCGCCCGGATCGCAGAGCTGTCACGGGGCGGCTTCACCTCCCTCGACCACGGCCACCTCACCGCCACCCCGCGCGGCCGCAAGGTGCTGGATGCCGTGATAAGGGCGTTGCTGGTCTAGTCGCCTCGCTCCGGTGAGAAGGGCCGGCTGTTGCCCTCGGCGATCAGGCGGCGCGTCGTGCGGATCCGCTCCATCAGATCCGCATCCTCGGAGGCCAGGGGTTCCAGAGCGTCGAGCCGTGCGCCGGCCTCCTCGAAACGACCGGCCTGCCGCTCGACGTTGGCGATGAAGCTCTCGATCCATCTCCAGTCGTCGGAATTTTCGGACCTGAAGGCTGCGGAGCCCGCGTCCCAGCTCGACACCAGCTCGGTCGCATAGCGGCTGTAGATTTCCGGCTGGTCCCTGACCTGCCAGGTCGCCTGCAGCAGGTTCCAGACCGGGTCGATGGGATCGCCAATCCCCAGCTCCCGCATCACGAAGGCCAGCAGATAGTAAGGCGCTTCATCCCTGACCGCAGCGTAGCCAGGCGTCTGGACCAGTGCCGCCGCCGCCGCCAGTTGCTCGGGGGTCAGGTCCTCCAGCACGGGAAAGCGGCTGTCCGGGCATTGCGGGATCGCCAGGGGGAAGTGCCAGGACCCTTGCGGCAATCCATCCAGGTCGCGGCCCCAGGTCGAATAGCTGGCGGTGGTGTCGAAGTTGAAGGTCTCGCCCGTCAGCGGACAGGTGACCTGAATGGTGACCGGCGTTCCGGCCTGGGCGCTCGAAGCCATCATCGCGCCGGCCAGAAGGGTCGCAGCCAGAAAAGATCTCAGCATGGAAAGTCCTCCTCTTGCGGCAGGACAACGGGAGATTGAGGCGAACGCATGGCCGATGGTGGGTTGTGCCCGAACCCGGGCACCTCGCTCAGATTCGGACCTGCTGTCGGTTGCCGTCGGCGATCAGCTCACGGGTCCGGGCGATGATTTCGGGTGCGCCCTCGACATCCAGGCCGCTCGCTTCCAGCCGATCCAATCGCGCGCCCGCCGCCTTGAAATCTCCGGCCTGGCGCTCGGCATTGGCCACGAAAGTCTGGACGAAGGACCAGCTCGCGGCGTCCTCGGCCCGCATCGCGTCGCTGATGTCCTCCAGCGCCGCGGACAGCGCCCCCACATAGCGCCCGTAGCGGACCGGATCGCCATAGGCCTGCCAGGTCGCGTTCAACAGGCGATCCACCCGGCGCGGGCCCGTCGCTCGGCCGATGGCCGTCTCGGCCAGGTTCAGACGCCAGTAGGAAGTCTCGTCCGCCGCCCAAACCTCGCTCTCGACCAGGGCCTGGGCACGCTCGCGCTCCTCAGGCTTCAGCTCTCCGAAGACCGCCAGAAACCCGCACGACGGACATTCCGGCAGGGCCAGGGGAAAGGTCCACGACCCATAGGGTCGGCCATCCAGCGCCCGTCCAAAGATCGAATAGCTGGGCGTTGTTCCATAGGTGAAGCGCGTGCCGTCCACCGGACAGGTGGCATCCACGCTGATCGGCATTCCCATGTCGTCCTCCCATTGGCTGCGGAGAGATCAGATGGGTCGCGCGCCAGCCGTGCCAAGGGGAGATCAGCTATCGTCAGGCCACCCCGGGGACAGCTATAGGATGGCCATGGCCTTCACCGCGCCGCCGCCCAAGTCCGTCTCGCCGGGGCTCTATCTGGTCGCCACCCCGATCGGAAACCTGCGCGATATCACCCTGCGCGCGCTCGATGTGCTGGCGGCGGCCGATCTGGTGCTGGCCGAGGACACCCGCGTCACGGCCCGCCTGCTCAATGCCTATGGCCTGCGCTCGAAGCTGGCGCGCTATGACGAGCATGTCGCCGCGACCGTCGAGGCGCGTGTGCTGGAGGCCCTGGCCGAAGGGCAGGTCATCGCCCAGGTGTCGGATGCGGGCACGCCTCTGATTTCCGACCCCGGCCAGTCGCTGGCCCGCGCCGCCGCCGACGCCGGCTTTCCCGTCCATCCGATCCCGGGGGCGTCGAGCGTGCTGGCCGCCCTGTCGATCGCGGGCCTGCCGACCGAGCGGTTTCTGTTCACCGGCTTCTTGCCGCCCAAGTCCGGGGCTCGCCGCGCGCGGCTGACCGAGCTGGCCGCCACACCCGCGACCCTGGTGCTGTTTGAGACCGGGCCGCGCCTCAAGGCCTCCCTGGACGACATGGCGGTGGTGTTCGGCCCCGACCGCCCTGCCGCCGTCTGTCGCGAACTGACCAAGCTGCACGAACAAAGCGTCAGAGGCCCGCTGTCCAACCTGGTTCAGGACGCCCGACTGAACGCCCCCAGGGGCGAGATCGTCGTCGTGATCGGCCCGGGCCGGGCTGAAGCCGCCAGTGCCGACGATGCCGACGCCGCCCTGCGTCAGGCCCTGGACCGGCTCAGCCCTGCCGATGCTGCGTCGGAGGTCGCGCGCCAGCTCGGCCTCAATCGTCGCGACCTCTATCGGCGGGCCATTGCGATGAAGTCGGACGGATGAGCCGCGCACCCCGGCCCTGGCGACAGCGGTTGGGCGGACAGGCGCATAGACGCGGGCATGTCGCCGAATGGTGGGCGGCCGCCTGGCTGTTGCTCAAGGGCTATCAGATCCTGGGCTTTCGCCTGAAGGCGGCCGGGGCCGAGATCGACATTCTGGCACGCAAGGGCCGGGTCCTGGCCCTGGTCGAGGTCAAGCAGAGGCCGTCATACGATGCGGCGCTGGAGGCCTTGGGGGCGGATCAACGCCAGCGTCTGCTGAACGCCGGCCAGGCCCTGGCCCAGGGCCGGCGCAGTCTTCAGGGTCTGGATCTGCGGCTGGACGTCATGGCCGTGGTGCCGGGCCGATGGCCGCGCCACTACCGCAATCTCGACGCCGGCTGAGCTACGGATCACCCGGATACGGTTGCGCCCCGCGCCATCCCGGCCCAGATAGCCGTCATGCTCAATGTCGCCGTCCAGATGGACCCCGTTCAGGCCGTCAATATCGAGGCGGACACCACCTTCATGCTGGCCATGGAGGCGCAGGCGCGTGGCCACAGGCTGTGGTTCCACCAGCCCCAGAACCTGGCGCTGGACGACGGCGAGCTGTTCGTTCGGGCCCAGCCCCTGAGCTTCCGGGCGATCAAGGGCGACCACTACACCCTGGGAGAGGCCCAGACCCTGAAGGTCGCCGACCACTTCGACGTCGTCCTGATGCGGCAGGATCCGCCCTTCGACATGTCCTATGTCACGGCCACATATCTGCTGGAGACGGTCCATCCCCGGGTGCTGGTGGTCAATGACCCGGCCGAGGTCAGGAACGCCCCGGAAAAGCTGTTCGCCACCCACTTCAGGGGCCTGCAGCCTCCGACGATCATCTCGGGCGATGCCGCCATCCTGGCCGACTTCCACCGGCAGCACGGCGATGTGGTGCTCAAGCCCCTGCACGGCGCCGCCGGAGCCGGCGTCATGCGGTTGAAGGCGGACGACCGGAACCTCAATGCCATGGTCGAGACCTTTGCCGCCATCAATCGCGATCCGCTGGTCATGCAGGCTTTCATCCCGGCGGTGTCCGAGGGCGACAAGCGCATCATCCTGGTCGACGGCGAGGTCGCCGGAGCCATCAATCGCGTGCCCCCCAAGGGGCACCTTCGCTCGAACCTGGCCGTCGGCGGCACCGCCGAGCCGGTTGAACTGTCAGAACGCGACCTCGAAATCTGCAGGATCCTGGGACCGGAACTGCGCCGCCGCGGCCTCCTGTTCGTCGGCATCGACGTCATCGGCGGCTATCTGACCGAGATCAATGTGACGTCGCCCACCGGGGCCCAGCAGCTCAGGCGCTTCGGCGGCACCGACGCCGCCACCCTGCTCTGGGATGTGATCGAGGCAAAGCGACGCAGCTAGGCCGGGCAGGTCGCCGACAGCCGCCGAGCCCGAATCGTGCCGGTCGGCCGCACCGTGATCCCCAGCACCCGCGTGTCGAGTTCAGCCTGCATCTGGAATTCGGTCGGTGAATAGGTGCCGGCGGCGACGACCCCGACGGTCCGACCGCGCCGGTCGCGGCAGGTGCCCTCAAAGCGCATGCGCCCGTTGTTCACCACCCGCGTCGGGTAGTCACAGGTGTAGTGCCGGTTGGACGGGCCGTTGAAGAACCGGTTGATCTCGTTCTGACGTACGCAGCGGTTCTCGGTGTCGGACGAGGACACGCCGAACCGGATCTGGCTGGTGTACTCCCAATAGCCCGGCAGGATGGTCTGGGTGCTCTGGGCATGGGGCACGGTCGCCGACACCCCCAGCAGAGGGGCGGCGACAGCGGCGGCGATGAGAAGGCGACGAGACATGGCGTCCTGTTCCAGAAGGCGGAAGCAAAGACCTATATAGCGCCTGTTGAATGCGGCCTGAATGGGTCAGAACCTGACTCCGCCGCCTTGACGCGCAAGGACCATCCCGTCTATATGCCCACCTCTCGCACGGGTCGGTTGCCCGCGCGTTCCCATTTCCGCGTTCCGGTTTCGGCCGGGGCACCAACTCTGACAAGGATTCCCGAGATGTCGCGCCGCTGCGAACTGACCGGCATCGGTCCCATGACGGGCCACAGCGTGAGCCACTCGAACGTCAAGACCAAGCGCCGCTTCCTGCCGTCGCTGAAGTCGGTGGCGTTGCACTCGGAGGCCCTGGGCCGTTCCGAGCGCCTGCGTATTTCGAACGCGGCGCTGCGCACCCTGGACTTCAAGGGCGGCCTGGACGCCTTTATCGTCAAGGCTTCGGACGACAAGCTGTCGGCCAAGGCACAGAAGCTGAAGCGCCAGATCAAGGCCAAGCAGGCGGAAACCGCCGCCGCCTGATCCCGCTTCAGGGGCAAAGGGGCTCGAAAAGGCCGGCGGCAACGCCGGCCTTTTTCAATTGTGATGTGCCCCACAGGACCGCAGTCTGTCGGCATGAACCGTCGAACCCTCCTTTCGGCGTCGGCCAGCCTCATCGGCGTCGGCTGCACCGGACGCACGATCGCTGCCCCGCCTGGTGCCCCGCACGATGCCACGCCACATCCCTGGCTGGACGAGATCCGCATCGACGCGGGCATTCCGGCCTTGGGGGGCGCAGTCGTGACCGCAGATGGATTGTCCTGGATCGGCGTTTCGGGCCGCCGCCGAGCGGGCGGCGAGGCCGCCGTCACCGTCAGCGACCGCTGGCACCTGGGGTCCAATACCAAGGCCATGACCGCCGCCCTCTATGCCCGGCTGGTCGAACAGGGTCGGGCCCACTGGCAGGCGTCCGTGCCGACCCTGTTCGCCGACCTGGACGTAGATCCGGCCTGGGCCGGCATCACGATCGAGCATCTCCTCGGCCACCGGTCTGGCGTGCTGGACGCCCGGTTCATGCCGCTCTGGATGATCCAGACGTTCGCCGGCAACGACCTTCAGGCCCTCAGAAGCACGCTGGCCGGATCCGTTCTGGGGTCGGCCCCGGCAGGCTCGGTGGGCGATTTCGCCTATTCCAACGTGGGCTACATCATCGCCGGAGCTGCCATCGAGCGGATCACCGGCGAACCCTGGGAAGACGCAATTCGCCGTGAAATCTTCGCGCCGCTCGGCATGGCTTCAGCCGGGTTCGGCGCGCCGACGGGCAACAACGCCTGGGGCCACCGAGGGCTCGGGCTGGGACCCGTCGACCCTACGGGCGGGTTCGCGGACAATCCGCCCGCCCTCGGCCCCGCCGGAACGGTTCACGCCTCCATCGAGGACTACGGTCGGTTTCTGCGCGTGTTTCTCACAGACGGCGGCGGCTGGCTGTCCCCTGAGAGTCTGGCCCGTCTGACCACGCCGCTCGCGGGTGAAGGTCTGGCCTACGCGCTCGGCTGGGCGATAGTTGCAGGACCCGGCTGGGCCGGAGACGAGCCGGCCATGACTCATGACGGATCCAACACGATGTGGCTGGCCAGAACGATCGTGGCTCCGGGCCGTAACGCCGCCCTCATCTGTGTCGCAAACGCCGCAGATCCGGCCCAGTCGGCCGTCGACGGATTGACGCGGACCCTGATCGAACGGTTCCCTGTCTGAGACCTCCGGCTCCATATCCGCGCCGGGGCGTTTAGGAGGGTGATGAAGGACGCCTCGCATCATTCCGGCAAGCGGCACATCCTGGCCGACCTGTGGGTTCAGCTCTGGCAGGCTGCGATCGTCGGAGCCTTTGCGCTCGCCGTGCTGGACGGTTGGGCCCCGTCGGAGCATCTGCCGTGGACGCGACTGGATCTGAACCGCCCGGTCGGGGTCACCACAGCCGCCAAGATCGCCGATCTGGAGCTGCCCTATCGGACCACCGACCAGACCCGCATCGACACTGAGACGGAACGCTGCATCCAGGCCCTGCGCGAGGCGGGCGTCGAGGTCGAGCGCGTCCCCGATGTCGATGACGGCGGCTTCTGCGTCATCCAGGGAGCGGTGCGGCTGACGGGTGGAGTCCTGACGCCGCTGCGGCCCGAGGGCCTGGTCATGCGCTGCCCCCTGGCCCTTCGCTATGTCATCTGGGAGCGCCAGACCCTGCGTCCGGCGGCCGAGGAAATCCTGGGGTCGCCGGTCGCCGAGGTCGAGGCCGGCAGCTATGCCTGTCGCCGTGTCAATGGCTCAACGGAGCCGTCGGAGCGCCCCAGCGAACACGCCAGCGGCAACGCCCTGGATATTCCCGCCATCGTTCTGGAGGACGGTCGGCGCATCACGGTTGCTGACGGCTGGGGCCCGATCCGGTCCGACTCGCGGGCGGCCCGGCTCGAGCTTGAAGCCGGTGGATCCCTGCCGCCGCTGTTCGGATCACCGATGGCAGACGGCCGCACCGCCGAGGGCCGGTTCCTGCGCCGGATCCGCTCGGAAGCCTGCGACATCTTCGGCACGGTGCTCAGTCCCGAGTACAACACCGCCCACCGCGACCACCTGCATCTCGACGGCTCGCACACGCCGCTTTGCAGCTAGCAGCCCGGCCCTGATCAGGCATCGACCCCCTCGACCTTCTTGCCGCGGCGGCGCTTGACCGCATCCGACATGGCCGCTGCCAGCACGCCCGTCGGGGCCGCGATCAGGCCAATGCCGCAGATAGCGGTGACGCCCGCGACCATCCTGCCCAGGGCCGTGACCGGCACGGCATCCCCGTAGCCGATCGTCGTCAGGGTGATGATCGACCACCACATGGCGCGCGGGATCGATCCGAAAGCCTCCGGCTGGATCGTCCCTTCGACCAGATACATCGCCGTCGACGACAGGACGAGCGCCATCACGGCAACCGCCAGGCTGACCAGCAGCTCGAACCGCCGTGCGGTGATCGCATCCGCCAGCACCGTGATCGCCGCCGACATCCGGCCCAGCTTGGCAATCCGCATGATCCGCGCCAGCCGGAACAGCCGCAGCACATAGACCGGCCCGGCTCCAAACAGCACGAGCGCCGGTGCCAGGGCCACCAGGTCGATAATGGCCGTTGGGGTTACCATCCAGCGCAGCCGCCCAAACAGCGGGTGGGCATATCGGGGATCTTCGGGTGCGATCCAGATCCGCACGACATATTCAACCAGGAACAGGGACGTGAACCCGATCTCGGTCAGCGCGAACAGCACCGGAGAGGACTCGGAAATCGCCGGCTCGGTTTCAAGAATAGCGAGGATCACCGAGATCAGGATTGCGGCAGTCAACACCTTGTTGGCGATGGACAGCCCACCGGCGTCGGCGGACGGATCCAGTCGGTCAAAGACCCAGCGCCGCAGACTGATCTTCGCCGGTTTGGTCATGATTCCAGGCCCCCGATTCGCAAGCCTAGACCGGCCGTCCCGCGTCGCGCAAACCCAAGGCTCGCCCTGAAGCCTGCGTCGGTCTATGCAGCGCCATGACCGAGACCGCCCCCACGCCACGCTCCAGCCTTTCCGCCCTGGCGGTGCTGTTCGGGGTGGTCTTTATCAATCTGGTCGGCTTCGGTCTGATTGTGCCGCTGCTGCCCTTCTTTGGCACCAGCCTGGGGGCCGAGCCGTGGCAGGTCACCCTGCTGTTCGCGGCCTATTCGCTGGGCCAGTTCTTCGCCGAGCCGTTCTGGGGCCGGCTATCCGACCGGATCGGCCGCAAGCCGGTGCTGCTGATCACCCTGATCGCCAATGCCGCCGGCTATCTGATGCTGGCCTTTGTGCCCGATATCTGGACCGCCATCGCCGTGCGCCTGTTCACCGGCCTGGGGGCGGGCAACATCTCAACCGTTCAGGGTTATGTCGCCGACGTCACACCGCCCGAACAGCGGGCCGGGCGCATGGGCATGATCGGTGCGGCCTTTGGACTGGGGTTCATTGTCGGCCCCGGTGTCGGCGGCCTGCTCGTCGATGAGGCCGCCGGTCGCCAGGGTTTCCTGGCCCCGATCTATCTGGCCGCGATCATGGCCGCCATCGCCGCCGTCGGCGTCGTCTTCCTGCTGAAGGAGAGCCGCGCCAAGGCCGACCCGACGGCCCCGCGCGAGCCGTTTCTGGCCGGCCTGCGGGGCGCGCTCGACAATCCTGTCGTCAGCCGGGTGCTGTTGGTGACGCTCATCTTCATGGCCGGTTTCGCCGGCATGGAATCGACCTTCGCCCTGTGGGCCGACCAGGCCTGGGACTGGCATGCGCGTGAGGTCGGCCTGAACTTCATGGCGGTGGGCGTCGTCTCGGTCGTCAGCCAGGCCTTCCTGACCGGACGGCTGGCCCGACGCTTCGGCGAAGCCAATGTCCTGGCCTTCGGGGCGGTCCTGTTCGGGGTCAGCCTGGTCGCCCAGGTCGTCATCGCGCGGCTTTTCGCCGGCCACGACTGGCTGGTGCCGGTGATCACCGCCTTCACCGCCTTCGGCATGTCCCTGACCATGCCGAACGTCTCGGCCCTGATCTCGCGGTCGGTCGATCCTGACCGACAGGGCCAGATGCTGGGGCTGAACATGGCGTCGGGCTCGATCGCGCGGATTCTCGGCCCGATTGTCGCCGGCGCGATCTATTCGGCGCTGGGTCCCAACTGGCCGTTCCTGATCGGGGCCCTGTTCGCCATCCCGGCGGCGATCATGGCGCTGAACGCCGGACGGGCCTTCAGCCGCGAGCGGGCCCGGGCGGCTTCAGCAGAATCCTAGACTCGGCTTGCCTTTCGCCGCGCCTTCGCGTATCAGCGCCGGCTTCCGAGCCGCCGGGCCCTAGACATGCCTGGGCGGCTCTTGTCTCCAAGAAGGACAGGCTTCCAGCCTGCATAGGGAAATGTCTGGGTACAAACTGAAGACCAAGTCGGGCGCCAAGAAGCGCTTCAAACTGACCGCCACGGGCAAGGTGAAGGCCGGCGTCGCCGGCAAGCGCCACCGCCTGATCAGCCATAATTCCAAGTACATCCGCCAGAACCGCGGCACGGAAGTCATGGCTGACGCCGATACCAAGAAGATCAAGTCCTACATGCCGTACGCGTGAGCGCGGCATTCGGATCTGACATCAGTTTGAAGGAATAGAGAACAATGGCTCGCGTCACCCGGGGCGTTACGTCCCACGCCCGTCACAAGAAGGTTCTGGAGCAGGCCAAGGGCTTCTACGGCCGCCGCAAGAACACCATCCGCGCCGCCAAGGCTGCCGTTGACCGCGCCGGTCAGTACGCCTACCGCGACCGCCGCAACAAGAAGCGCAATTTCCGCGCCCTGTGGATCCAGCGCATCAACGCCGCCGCCCGTGAGCACGGCATGACCTATTCGCAGTTCATCAACGGCCTGAACAAGGCCGGCATCGAGATGGACCGCAAGGTTCTGGCCGCCACCGCCGCCGACCAGGCTGCGTTCAAGGCCATCGCCGACAAGGTTTCGGCCGCGCTCAAGTAAGCGCCGCCGTCTCTGCGACAATGAACCGCCCGTCCCGGTTGCCGGGGCGGGCGGTTTTCGTTCGGGGTTGCGGCTAGGGTCGGCCTCAATGGGGAGAGCCGAATGCGAAATCCGTTTCTGATCGTGGCGGCTGCCTTGACCGTCCTGACCGGCCCGGCGATGGCCCAGGATCGCCGGGTCGCCGTCACCTTCGACGACCTGCCATTCCAGGCCACGGACCAGGCCCTGTGCGACCCGGCGCAGGTCCGCGCCCTGACCAACGCCTTTCTCGACATGCTGGCCCCGCTGAACAGCCGCGCCACCGCCTTCGTCAACGAAGGAAGGATGTGCGACGACATCCGCGCCGAGGTCATGCCGGACATCCTGAACGCCTGGCTCGATGACGGCTACGGCCTGGGCAACCACACCTTCAGCCACATCAACATCCACAACGCGACGCCCGAGGCCTATCTGGCTGATGTCGACCGTGGTGACGACATCACCCGGCCCCTGCTTCAGGCGCGCGGACGCGATCTGGTCTGGTTCCGTCATCCCTATCTGTTCACGGGCGAAACCCCGGAGAAGCGCGCCGCCCTGGACGCCGGCATCGCCGCGCGTGGCTATCGCGTCGCCACGGTCACCATCGACAATGAAGACTGGCGTTTTGGTCAGGCCTACCGTCGGGCCGCGGCCGCCGGCGACCGGGTCCTGATGGAACGCATCGGGGCCGCCTATGTCGCCCACATGGCCGCTGTCCTGGATGTGGTCGAGCCCTATTCCGCCGATCTGAACGGTGGCGTCGAACCGGCCCAGGTGCTGCTGCTGCACGCCAACAGCCTGAACCAGGATTGGTATGCGGCGATCCACACCCTGTTCCTGCGGCGCGGCTATCGCTTCGTCATGCTCGATGAGGCGATGGCCGACCCGATCTATGGGCGGCCGGACGCCTGGGTCCGCGCCCATGGCGTCTCGTGGCTGCACCGCTGGGCCTTGACCGATGGCGTGCCGTTCCAACCCGAGCCGGATACGCCCCAGTGGGTGGTCGATGTGGCTGAGGGTCGGGTCGCTACGGACTAAAAATGGGGCACGGGCGGAACCCTACAGCCACGCTTTGCGCTTTGTCGGGGAACCTCATTCAAAGGAGAGCCCCATGAGCGTCGCCAAGGTCACCGAAGTCACCGCCTCGTCCACCGTCAGCTTCGAGGATGCGATCAAGCAGGGCATCGCCCGGGCCGACAAGACGCTCAACAATGTCGCCGGGGCCTGGATCCAGGAGCAGAAGGTGGTGGTTTCCGGCGGAAACATCGTCGAATACCGGGTCAATATGAAGATCACCTTCGTTCTGGAGGACTGATCCCGCGCAAACCGCGCCTGGGTGGGTGACGAACGGTCCCTGGCCCGCTAGAGGGTCCGGGCCATGTCCGATCTCGCCCAGCTTGAACTCGACCTGACCCAGGCCATCGCCGCCGCCGATACCTCGGCCGCGCTGGAGGAGGTGCGCGTGACCGCGCTGGGCAAGTCCGGCTCGGTCACGGTCCTGCTCAAGGGAATGGGGGCGCTGTCGCCGGATGAGCGCCGTATCCAGGGACCGCTGCTGAACGGCCTGCGGGACCGCCTGACTGCAGGCCTGGCTGCGCGCAAGACCGAGCTGGAGGCCGCCGAGCTGGAGGCCCGGCTGGCGGCCGAAACCGTCGACCTCAGCCTGCCGCCACCGCCGCGCCGCAAGGGCTCGGTGCATCCGACCATGCAGGCCATGGACGAGATCGTCTCGATCTTCGCCGAGATGGGATTTGCCGTCGCCGAAGGCCCGGACATCGAGGACGACTTCCACAACTTCACGGCCCTGAACTTCCCGCCGGACCATCCGGCGCGGGAAATGCACGACACCTTCTTCCTCAAGCCCGACCGCGAGACGGGCGAGCGCAAGGTGCTCAGGACCCACACCTCGCCGGTCCAGATCCGCACCATGCGGGTGACCAACGACAAGCCTGAGGCTCCGTGGATCGCGGGGGGCCAGACCCCGCCGATCCGCATCATCGCGCCGGGCCGGACCTTCCGGAAGGACTCCGACGCCACTCACACGCCGATGTTCCACCAGGTCGAGGGCCTGGTGATCGATCGCGACATCCATATGGGTCACCTGAAATGGACCCTGGAAACCTTCGTCGCCCGCTACTTCGAGCTGGACGGGGTCCACGCGCGCTTCCGCCCGCACCACTTCCCCTTCACCGAACCGTCGGCCGAGATGGACATCTTGTGCGACCGCTCCGGCGGCGAGCTGAAGCTCAATCAGGGCGACAGCTGGATGGAGATTCTGGGCTGCGGCATGGTTCACCCGAATGTGCTCAGCGCCGCCGGCCTGAACCCCGACGAATGGCAGGGCTTTGCCTTCGGCATGGGCGTGGATCGCCTGGCCATGCTAAAATACGGCATCCCCGACCTTCGCCCCATGTTCGACGCCGATGTGCGCTGGCTCGAACACTTCGGATTCTCTGCCGCCCAGGCCCCCAGCGCCGCCGCCGGCCTCAGCTGAGACAAGACATGACCTCCCCTGAACGATTCTCACCGCCGGTCTGCGAGAACTACAGCGTCGACCATTTCGAGGGCGTCGCCCTGTCGCTGTTCGAGGTCTTCCGGGCCAATATCATGGCCACGCGCCAGCCGGTCATTGCCAACAAGACCTTCACCAACTGCGTCATCGAAGGACCGGCGGTGCTGCTGGCCCTGTCGGGAGTCGAGTTCGATGCCTGCGATCTGGGTGTCATCAAGGACGATCCGCGCTCGCTGCTGCTCATGCCGATGGCCAGGAACAAGGTCACCGGGGCCATCGCCTTCAGGGACACCCTTTTCCGCGGCTGTACCTTCTTTGCGGTCGGCTACACCGGACCGGACACCTTCATCGACCAGATGATCCAGGTCCTCGACCCCGAGGGCAAGTCGCCGGCGCGCGACGCATGAAGTTCACCCTCTCCTGGCTCAAACGGCATCTGAGGACCGACCGGACCATCACCGAGATCGCCGAGGCCATGACCATGGCCGGCCTCGAGGTCGAGCATGTCCTTGATCCGACGCAGAGCCTCAGGCCCTTCAGCGTCGCCCGCATCGTCTCGGCCGCCCGCCACCCGGATGCCGACCGGCTTCAGGTCTGTCAGGTCGAGACCCTCGACGGCATGAAGGAGATCGTCTGCGGTGCCCCCAACGCCCGTGCGGGCCTGGTCACCATCTATGCGCCCATCGGGGCTTATGTGCAGGGCCTGGGCGTCACCCTGGTTGAAAAGCCGGTGCGCGGCGTCGTCTCCAACGGCATGCTGTGCTCTGCCTCCGAGCTGGAACTGGACAGCGAGTCCGACGGCATTCTGGACCTGGACGCCTCGCTCAAGGTCGGGACGCCCGCCGCCGAGGTCTTCGGCCTGGAACCCGTGATCGACTTCGAGGTCACGCCCAACCGCCCCGACTGGCTGGGCGTCGCGGGCATCGCTCGCGATCTGGCCGCCACCGGCATTGGGGATCTGATCGTCCATGAGGTCGAACCGATCTCAGGGACCTATCCCAGCCCGATCACCGTCAAACTCGAAGCGACCGACCTGTGCCCCGTCTTCGCCGGTCGGCTGATCCGGGGGGTCAGGAACGGCCCGTCGCCCGCCTGGCTTCAGGACCGCCTGCGCTCCATCGGGCTCAGACCCATCAACGCCCTGGTCGATGTCACCAATCTGATCTCCTACGATCAGGCGCGGCCCCTTCATGTCTATGACCGGGCCAAGCTGGTCGGCGACGTGATCACCGTGCGCGGCGGTCAGGTCGCCTCCGACACCGGCGAGGGCGAGCGGCTCATCGCCCTGGACGGCAAGACCTATGCGCCGGACCCGAAGATGTGCGTCATCGCCGACGCCGCCGGCGAACGCCCCATCGGGCTGGGCGGGGTCATGGGCGGCGAATCCACCGGCTGTGACGACACCACCACCGACGTCTTCGTCGAAAGCGCCTGGTTCGATCCGATTGCAACGGCCCAGACCGGCCGCCAGCTCGGCATCACCTCGGACGCCCAGTATCGGTTCGCCCGTGGCGTCGACACACATTCCGCCGTCGACGGTCTGGAAATGGCGACGGCCCTGATCCTGGATCTGTGTGGTGGTGAGCCGTCCGAGATCACCGTCTCGGGCCAGCCGCCCGCGGCCCCCGGACCGATCGATTTCGACCCGGCCCTCGTCAAGCGTCTGACGGGCCTCGGCCTGCCGTCGGTCCGCATCCACACCATCCTGCACGCCCTCGGCTTCGCCGCCGAGTACCAGGACGGCCCCTGGCAGGTCACGCCCCCGACCTGGCGGCGCGATGTCCACGGCCCGGCCGATCTGGTCGAGGAGGTCGCGCGCATCAACGGCTTCAACTGGCTGCCGTCGACGCCCCTGCCCGATCTCGGTGCCCCCCCGACGGGTGTGCTCAGCCCGCGTCAGTCCCGCATCCGCGCCGCGCGCCGCACGCTGGCGGCCATGGGCTGGGCCGAGGCCGTGACCTGGTCCTTCACGCGCCGCGACATCGCCGAACGCTTCGGCGGCGGATCCGAGCGGCTGGTTCTGGACAACCCCATCGCCTCGGATCTGGACTGTATGCGTCCGTCGATCCTGCCCAATCTGATCCAGGCGGCGGCCCGCAATGCAGATCGCGGCTTTGCCGATGCGGCGCTGTTCGAGATCGGCCCGATCTATCGCGGAGATCGGCCCGGCGACCAGCGCACCGTCATCTCGGGCCTGGTCGCGCCGCACGCGGCCCGGCGCTGGGACGGCGGACATGGCGACGACCTGTATTCGCTCAAGTCCGACCTGATGGCCTTGCTCGACACCCTGGGCGTCAACACCGGCGCGCTCCAGCTCGTTCAGGGTCAGGCCAGCCCCTGGTGGCATCCCGGCCAGTCGGCCCGTCTGCAGCTCGGGCCCAAGACGGTCGTCGCCGAGTTCGGGGCCATCCACCCCGGCGTTCTGAAATCCCTCGATGCCGAAGGCTCGATGCTGGCCTTCGAAATCGACGTCGAGGCCCTACCCCAGGCCAAGGCCCGGCCAACTAAGGCCCGGTCGCGCCTGGAATTGTCGAGCCTGATGCCGCTGTCGCGCGACTTCGCCTTCGTCGTCGACCAGGGCCTGGCCGCCGGTGATCTGGTCCGCGCCGTCCAGGGGGCCGACAAGCACCTGATTTCACAGGCGCGGATCTTCGACGTCTATCAGGGGCCCGGCGTCCCCGACGGCAAGAAGTCGCTGGCCCTGGAGGTCACGATCCAGCCGCGCGACGCCACCCTGACCGAGGCCGAGATCGACGCCCTGTCGTCGCGCATCGTCGCCGCCGGCGAGAAGCTTGGGGCCACACTGAGGGGATAGTCATGTCGGGCAAGCCACGCATCGAAACCGCCTTTGAACGCGCCCTGTTCCGGTCGCGTTGGCTGATGGCCCCCTTTTACCTGGGGTTGGTGGTGGCCCTGGCCCTGCTGCTGGTCATCTTCGTCAAGGAACTGATCTACTACGTCCCCCAGGTGCTGGGCTTCTCCGCCTCGGCGATGACGGCCAATGACGGCATCCTGGCGGTGCTGACACTGGTGGACCTGTCGCTGGCGGGCAATCTGCTGCTGATCGTCCTCTTCTCCGGCTATGAGAACTTCGTCTCCAAGCTCGATATCGACGAGAGCGAGACGGACCGGCCGCCGTGGATGGGCACCGTCGACTTCTCCGGCCTGAAGATGAAGCTGATCGCCTCCATCGTGGCGATCTCGGGCATCCAGCTGCTCAAGACCTTCATGAACATCGGGCGGCCCGGCTATGAGCTGAACCCGGACGAAGCCTTCTGGGGCGTGGTCATCCATCTGACCTTTGTGGTGTCGGGCGTCCTTCTGGCCCTGATGGACTGGCTGTCGGCCAAGACCGACAAGCACTGAGCGTCGTCAGGCCTCTGACAGGAGCCGGCTGAGGTATTCGCCATAGGCCGCGTCACCGTGCTCGCTCACGATCTGGCGCAGGTCACTGTCGCTGAGCCAGCCGTTACGCCAGCCGATCTCTTCCAGGCACGCGATCTTCAGACCCTGATTGTGTTCGATGGTCTGCACGAAGTGGCTGGCCTCAAGAAGGCTGTCATGCGTGCCGGCGTCCAGCCAGGCGAAGCCGCGCCCGAACCGCAACACCTCCAGCTTGCCGGCCTCGAGATAGGCCCGGTTGACGGCCGTGATCTCAACCTCTCCGCGGGCCGACGGCTCGACCTCGCGCGCGATCCGGCAGGCATCGCCGTCGTAGAAATACAGGCCCGTCACCGCCAGATTGGATCGGGGCCGCTGGGGCTTCTCCTCGATCGTGATGGCGCGACCGGCACCGTCGATTTCGACGATCCCGAACCGCTGCGGGTCGCGAACCTCATAGCCGAACACCACCGCCCCATCCGCGCGGCCCGCTGCCTCGCGCAGCATGCCGGTAAAGCCGGTCCCGAAGAACAGATTGTCGCCCAGGACCAGGCAGACCCGCTGGCCGGCGATGAAGTCCTCGCCGAGCGTCAGGGCCTGGGCGATGCCCTTGGGTTCGCTCTGGACCGTATAGGAGAAACGCACGCCGAAGCGCGATCCATCCCCCAGCAGGTTCTCGAAGGCGCGCCGGTCTTCCGGGCGGGTCACCACCAGGATGTCGCGAACCCCCGCCAGCATCAGCGCCGACAGCGGATAGTAGATCAGCGGCTTGTCATAGACCGGCAGCAGCTGTTTGGACACGGCCAGGGTCACGGGTCGCAGGCGCGTGCCATTCCCTCCCGCCAGGATCACGCCTTTGATTTCGCTCACGTCGCACCGTCTCCAACCCGGTGCGGCATCTTAGCCCGAGGAAGGCCAAAGCCCCAAACACGCCCCAAACACGCGAGAGCTTGTGGCAAAGTCGCCTTCAACGTGATTCGACAGACGCGGGAGCTCGCCATGCATAGACGCAATCTCATCCTGACCGGACTGGCCGCCGCCACCGCATCGGGCTGTGTCACGCCGACGGCGCAACAGCCCAGTCCCGGCTATCCCACCCAGCCCGGCATGGGCACGGGACCGTCGGACGCCCCCCAGCCGACCTATACCCAGGAAGAGCTGGTCGCGGCCGGGTCGAACTTCCTGGGCGTCGCCGCCGAGGCGCTCGGCGGGGCCATCGAGCGCGTCTTTCTGGATCAGGGCGATGCTCCGACCGGCTATATCGCCGGCGAGGAAGGGGCCGGAGCGCTGGCCGTGGGCGTGCGCTACGGCCAGGGACTGCTCTACATGAAGGATCGCCCCAACCCGCAGGAGGTCTATTGGCAGGGCCTGTCGATCGGCTGGGACGTCGGCGGCAACGTCGCGCGGGTCTTCACCCTCGTCTATAACCTCTATCACCCCGATATGCTCTATCGGCGCTATCCCGGCGTCGAAGGCTCGGCCTATCTCATCGGTGGCATGGGCGTGAACTACCAGCAGGCGGACGGCATCATCCTGGCCCCGATCCGGGCCGGGGTCGGGCTGCGCGTCGGGGCCAATGTCGGCACCATGAGCTATTCGCGCCAGCGCAACATCCTGCCGGTCTAGGTTCTGAACCCATAAGGCCAGCAGCCATATTGGGCTACATCACTGATATTACATGAGATTTCGCCACCCTTAGGACAAGCCCCGAGGGTGGCGAAGATTATGAGCCCGCGCCCTAGTCGCGGCGCTCGGGCGTCTGCATGGCCTGTTCAGGACCGACGCCCGGCGAGACCGGACGCTCGGCACCGGCGGCCTGGCCCCGGCGCATGAACTTCACCAGCACCCGCTGACCGATCAGCAAGGCCCCGTCGTCCACCGCGACCACGACCTCGACCACGCGCTCATCGGTTTGCTGGCCGGGCGTGTCCGACTGCAGCTGGCGAGCCCCGAACATGGTGGCGCGGCGCAGGACCTGGCCGACATAGATGCGGGTCGGGTCGTTCTCGGGCGTGATCTCGACCTGCTGGCCGATGGTGACGTTCGGCAGGTCGCTCTCGACGATCTCGGCGCGGACGATGCGCTGGGTGTCCGGCTCCAGATCGAACATGGTCGAGACGTTCAGGGTCGAGGCCCCGGCTCCAGGCTGGGCATAGCGGCGGGCGATCCGGCCCGACATCGGCGCGCGGATGATGGTCAGTTCAAGATTGTATTCGGCCTCCCTCTGGCGGGCCTGGGCCGTGATGATGGTCGCCTGCTGGGCCTCGATGGCGGCCTCGGCCGACGCCACCGTGTCGCGCGCTTGATCCAGCCGCTGGGCCGCCACGAAATTGGTCGGAGCCAGCTCCTGCAGACGCGCCAGCTCGCGTCGGGCCGCACTGAGGTTGACCTGCAGACTGGCCAGCTGCGACTGGACCTGACCGACCTCGGCATGCGCCCGGCTGACGGCCAGACGCGCTTCCTCGTCTTCCTGGCGAGCCAGGATCTGGCCGGCGACGACGCGGTCGCCTTCCTGCACATAGACCTCCTGCACAACGCCGCCGCGGCGGGCCGCCACCTCGATGATGCCGCCTTCGACGTCAGCCCGGCCGCTGGCGATGGCGGCATAGGGGCTTTCCACCTCCTCGGCCGCCGCCGCTTCCAGCTCGGCCTTCTTGGCCTCGCCGCCCTTGACCATCACATAGCCGCCACCGACGACGAGCACGGCCACCACGAGGATGATCCAGAAGATGGGGCGCTTTAGAAAGCCGAACATCGAACAGTCCTGATCGTCAGTGCGCCAGCGGCGCAGGGTTGGTGTCGGGGACGCGCTTTTCGTCCGAAAGGATAAAGCCGTCTTCCATCTTGATAACGCGGTCGGCCCAGGCCTCCAGGCGCGGGTCGTGGGTCACGCAGATGACCGCCGCTCCGTGCTCGACGGCGGCCCGGCGCAGCAGCCGGATCACGACCTGGCCGTTCTCACCATCGAGCGCCGAGGTCGGCTCGTCGGCAAAGATCAGCTGCGGCGACTTGGCCAGGCAGCGCGCGATGGCGACGCGCTGTTTCTCTCCACCCGACAGCTCTGAGGGGCGCTGGTTCATGCGGTGGCCCAGCCCCACCTCTTCCAGGGCGACACGGGCGCGCCGGGTCTGCTCGTCCGGGCTCAGGCCCTGATATTTGAGCACGATCTTGACCTGCTGCAGCGCCGTCAGGGCCGGAAACAGGTTGAAGCCCTGGAAGATGAAGCCACAGTGATCCAGCCGGAACCGGTCGATCCGGCCCGACGACTTCTTCCACAGGTCGTCGACATCGAGGATGTCGACGCGGCCCTCATCCGGCTTGAGCAGGCCCGACAGCGCCGCAATCAGCGTCGACTTGCCCGATCCCGACGGCCCCATGACCATGGTGAGGTCGCCGTGGGCCGCGTCGAAATTCATGCCCTTGAGCACCTCGATGAAGGTGCGCCCGGTCCTGAACCGCTTGACCAGCCCGGTCGCCTCGATGGCAGGCGTGCCGTGTTTTCCCGTGGCGTTCGTGGTCATCGCAGCAGATCCGCAGGCTGGCTTTGCTTCAGCATGCCCAATGACAGGAAGCCGGACAGGATCGCGATGACCATCAACAGGCTGGCGACCGCGATACACATCGGCAGCGGAAAGGCCATGGGCAGGCCGAACGCGCCGGCCAGCAGGCTGATCAGCCAGGTCAGCAGGAACGATGCCCCGATTCCGACCACCCCGACCCAGAAGCTGAGTTCGACGATGATCCGGCGCAACGACCCCATGCCGACGCCCAGCGCCCGAAGCGAGGCGAACTCTTTGATATTGGCCAGGATGGCACCGCGCAGAGTCTGCCAGGTGATGGCGATGCCGATCAGGCCGCCGAGGAAAACGGAGAATCCCAGCATCACCACGATGATGCCTTCCTCGAACATGCTCGATTCATTGGCCTTTGACAGCTCGGGCCGGGTCCAGGCGCGGTACTGGTCAGTGGCCGTGGCATTCAACTGGGCCACCACATGT
>CAUJHO010000095.1 GCA_963205025.1 Pseudomonadota bacterium
GGGACATGATGATCGCCGCCGGCATGGACCGGCTGCGCCAGGACCGGGCCTTGCTGAACATGATGCTGGGCGAGCCCGGACAGGGCGGCTCGGCCTTCGAGACCCAGCTGCTGGCGGCCTTCGGGCCGGGGGATGAGGAGCGGAGTTAGCTCTCGACCGCCTCAATGATCAGGTCGACGACTTCATCGGGGCGTGAGGCCAGGGAGGCGTGGCTTGCGTCCAGGGTGATGGTCTTTCTCGCGTTCATCCGGGCAGCCATCATCTTCTGGTTTTCCGGGTGGATCATCCGGTCATTCGACGAAATCTGGTACCAGGAGGGCTTGGCCTTCCAGGCCGGGGCAGTGACCGCATCGCCGAAGGTGGAGCCGACGGGGGCTTTCTGGGTGACGGCCATGACCAGGGCTTCGTCCTCCGACAGGTCCTGGGCGAAACTCTCGTGGAACTTGTCCTGGGCGATCCAGAGGTAGCCGTCGCTGTCCGGGGCGATGTTACCGAAGGCGGCCGGGGGATTGGCCTGGCTGATGGCCCCGGCGCTCTCCCCGGCATCCGGGGCGAAGGCCGCGACATAGACCAGGGATTTGACGTTGGGCAGGTCGCCCATCTCGGTGATGACCTTGCCGCCATAGGAATGACCGACCAGCACCACCGGACCGTCGATCTGCTTGACCATCTTGCGCGTGCGTTCAGCGTCATCGGCCAGCGAGGTCAGCGGGATCTCCACCGCCCTGATCTGATCAAAGCCGCGCGCGCTCAGCTCATTGATAACATGGGCCCAGTGGGCAGCGCCGCCCCAGAAGCCGTGCACGAGGACGATGGTGGGTTTGTCGGACATTCGGTGCGCCTTCCAGCGTTGTGTTGATCTCCACCCCTAAGGCACGAAGTTCAGTGTAACGCACGGAATTGAAGGAGATAGCGCGAACGTGATCCGAGTTGTCAGCGGGTCAGGATCTTGCAAATGCCAGCAGGGGGGCAAAGTCATGGGCGTCGGCAGATCTTAGAGCCGACACATAGGTGGCGCGAACGCGTGTGGGTTCCGCCGTCACCTGGCCGCCCCAGGTAAATCGGGCTCGACCCAGCTTGAGCAGAAGCAGGTCGGTCGCTAATCGCGCGAACCTGCCGTTGCCGTTTGGAAACGGATGAATCCAGGTCAGGCGGTGATGAAATCGCGCGGCGATTTCGTCCGGCGAAAAGGTCTGATGCTCGATCCAGAAGGCGACGGTCTCAATCAAGGTCTTGAGCTCGGGTTCAACCTGGAAATAGTCGACGCCGATGCGGCGTAAATGCTGTGTGGTCCAGTTACCTGCCCACCGCCAGACGAGGCCGAACATCTGACGATGCAGGCGGCGCATCATCGCGATGTCGAGGACATCGCGTCGCCGGCGTGCCGCCCAGGTCTCGGCTTCAAGGATATTCAGTTGCTCGGCCTCGTTGAGGGCATCGCGGGTCGTGATGAAGGTCGGGATCAGGCCCAGCCGCTCCTCAGGCGAGAGCGGGGTCGCCGCCGCATCCGCTTCGGCCAAGGCGTTGTCGTCCTTCACGTCGGGTCCCAGAAACCACGCGGACCTTCTTGTAGAATCTGGGCGACGAGGCGCTCGCGTTCGGCGGCCAGATAGGCAGCCGGGACCGCCTGATCTTCGAGACGCATGGTGTGCTCGACCCGAGCCAGCCGCGCGTCGGCGATGGCTTCTGCGCGGGCGCGAACGGCATCTTCGAGCGGCTGGTTGGGCACCAGGGCATAGACCAGGGTGCAGTCCAGCGCCTCGGCGGCCTTGCGAAGGGTCGCCAGGGTGAGCGCGTCCTGCACCTCGCGCTTCTCGATGTCGGTGACGCGGGGTTGGCTGACGTCCATGCGCTCAGCGAGCTGGGTGGTCGTCATGCCGAGGGCATCGCGGATCGCCCTGACCCAGCCGCGCGGTGGGCGGGGCACAAGACCGGGCTGACGCAGGGCGGCAACCTGTCGATCAAGGTGTTTCCGGGCAAGGGCGGCGGTATCCATAACCTAAGGATTATGGACCATGCTCAGAGATATAGCAAATATATTATATGGCGCCAGATATTATATAATATATATTTTATACTACTGCGCCGTCCAGCCGCCGTCGACGGAGTAGGCCGTGCCGTTGCACGAGGCCCCGAGGTCGGAGACCAGATACAGGAACAGGCCGGCGATCTCTTCTACCGTCACGAACTTCTTGGTCGGCTGGGCCTTGAGCATGACGTCCTTGATCACCTGATCCGGCGTGATGCCGCGCGTGCGGGCCTGGTCGGCGATCTGGTTCTTGACGATCGGCGTCATCACATAGCCCGGGCAGATGGCGTTGCAGGTGATGCCGTGCTCGGCGACCTCAAGCCCGACCGTCTTGGTCAGGCCGATGACCCCATGTTTGGCCGCGACATAGGCCGACTTGAACGGCGAGGCGACCAGGCCGTGGGCCGAGGCCAGGTTGACGATGCGGCCGCGCCCCTGCGCCTTCATGATCGGCACCGCCGCCCGCGTCGCATAGAAGGCCGACGACAGGTTGATGGCGATGATCTGGTCCCACTTGGCGGTCGGGAATTTCTCGATGGCCTCGACATGCTGGATGCCAGCGTTGTTGCACAGGATGTCGAGGCGTCCGAACTCGCCGCGGGCAAAGGCGATCAGGTCGGTGACCTCTTCGCCCTTGGACATGTCGGCCGCGTGGTAGCGAACGCGCACGCCGCAGGAGGCTTCAAGATCGGCGCGGGTCCGTTCGATCTCAGCCGGGTCGCCCAGGCCGTTCAGCACCACATCGCAGCCGCGCATCGCCAGGGCCCGTGCCAGGGCCTGACCGATGCCTGAGGTCGATCCGGTTACGACGGCGGCCTGACCGCGCAGGTCATAGGGGTCATGGGCGGAAGGCTGGGCCATGTTGTCGGTTCCATCGGCGGGTTTGCGAAGCCACTGAAGCATGAAATTCCACACCCGGTGAATATTAAACTTGGCCGACCCTAGCTCCTCCCTCCGCGTGTCGCCACCCCAAAGTCGGTCCGTCCCTTGCGGGAAACGGGTCGGGACGCGGCCTGGCGTCCCGGATCGGGACGGTCGCCATGTTCGACTTCGGCAAGGATCTGAAGCGGTTTGTCGCTTCCGGCGTCGGCGGCCAGACCCGCGACCCCCGCGTTCTCGAACTTCTGCCGACGGCGATGGTGGCCGAACAGGCGGCGGCCGAGGCCCCCCTGGCAAGCCAGTCGAGCCACCCCTGGCGGGCGTGGCGCGACATTGCCCTGATTTGGGTCGGCCATGCCCGCCGCACCGGCCTGACCTCCAGCCTGGAGGCCGCGGGCCGCGCCGCCCAGCAGACCGTGTCGGCGGCGACGGCGGGAAACGCCTTCGCCTTTGCCAGTGCCGCGGCCGCCGAGGTGGCGCTGGCGCGCTTCGATCTGAGAGGCAGCCTGGACGCGCTGGACGAGGCGGATGCCGGCGTCGAGGCGGCGGCGAGAGAACTCCATTCGCGCCGGGCCGAAGCTGCGGTCGCCGCTATTCATGCCCGCGTTCGGGCGCGTCGTGCCCTGATGGGGGATGATCCGGCCGCCGTGCGTGCGGCGGCGGCGCTGCTGGATACGGCCCTGCATCTGGACAGCCGGCGCGGCAGCGACCCCGACCCGTGGCGGCTGGTGCGCGTCGTTGATCTGCGGATGGACCGGGCCGAGCTGGCGTTGCAGGCCGGTCTGCGCTGGCAGGACGAACGGCTGCTGGACCAGGCGGGGCGTGATCTGCGCGTGCTGATGGAAAAGGTCGACGGCGACTACCTGCCGGTGACGCGGGCGCGCGCCATCCGGGCCTGTGGCTTGGCCCTGTCGGCGCTGGGCCAGATGGCCGGCCGCACCGAAGCGATGGAGCAGGCCATCGAGCTGATGACGGTCGGTCGCGACCTGTTCGACGAGGATCACAGTCCGCTGGATGCCGGGGCCCTGCTCGCGGCCCAGGCCGAGACCCTGCTGCGCTGGCAGGAGGCGGCCCCGGTGGTTCAGCTTCTGAAGTCGGCCGAGGATCTGCTGACCCGGGCCTGGAAGCTGTGTGCGACCCGCTCGACGGCCCTGGAGGTCGAGATCCGGCTCAGGGCTGCGCGCGTGAAAACGCTGCTGGCCTATCATGACGGCGACGTCGCGGCCCTGTCCGGCCAGGAAAGCCGACTACGTCAGCGACTGGCGCGCGGAGTTGCAGATCCGGTGGCCTGGGCGGTCGATCAGCTGTGTCTGGCGCAGGTCTATGAGGCGCTGGATGAGCTGGGTTGTCAGCCGGCGCGAAGCTGGGCGGCGGCCTATGCCCGCTCCGAGGCCGCCGAGACCTTGCGCGAATCCGGCCTGGGCGCGGTAGTCTAGGGGGATTGTCAGGCGGGATCGGCCCCGGCTGTTCCCGGAAACGGCACAACCTCGGCCGTCGGTCGCGCGGAGGTATCGACAATCGGAAGCCGAAGCGTGAAGTCCGAGCCTTCGCCCAGCCGGCTTTCGATGGCCAGGGTGCCGCCATGCAGCTCGGCCATCGAGCGCACCAGCGACAGACCCAGCCCGGTGCCCTGACGCCGCTGATCCGACCCACCGGCCTGTTCATAGGGACGGCCGATGCGCTCAAGGTCGGCGGGCGACAGGCCGACGCCGGTGTCGGCGACGCTGATCTCCAGGATCGAACCGTCAATCCGCATGGACAGGGTGACCGAGCCATGCCGGGGGGTGAACTTCACCGCGTTGGACAGCAGGTTCAGCGCCATCTGTTTCAGGGCGCGCTTGTCGGCTTCGACCAGGACGGGATCGACCGGAAAGCCGCCGTGCAAATCGACACCCTTGTCGTGCGCCTGAAGCCGGATCAGACGCATGGCCGCAGACACCGGATCGCGCGCATCGAAACGCTGGCGCGCCAGATCGAAGCGTTCGGCCTCGATCTTGGACATGTCCAGAACGTCATTGATCAGATCCAGCAGATGCTCGCCGGCCTCGTGGATCAGGTTGGCGTACTCCAGGTAGCGGTCCGGCAGCGGGCCGAACATGCGCTGGCGCATCATGTCCGAAAAGCCGATGACGGCATTGAGCGGGGTCCGCAGCTCGTGGCTCATATTGGCCAGGAAGCGTGTCTTGCCCTGATGCAGGGTCTCGGCCTCCTGGCGCGCGGCATCCAGTGCCGCTTCGCGGGCCTGCTGGTCGGAGACGTCGCGCAGCACCGCCAGGACGGTGCCGTCCGGCAGGCGGCGCAGGGCCGCCTCAAACAGGCGATCCATGGCCCGCAGCGGCACGAACCGTGCCCGCGCCTCGCCCTCGGTGACGGCCAGGTCGATCGCGGCCCTGAGCGGGAGCCGGTCGCGCGCCTCGGCAGCCCCAAAAATCCCTTCGCCGGTCAGGTCGGCCAGATCGACCCCCGCCTGGCCGCGACCGAAGGCCGACAGCAGCCGGCCCTGATCGTCGATCCGCAGGCTGAGCAGGGGCTGGGCCTGGAGAATCTGTTCGAGGCGCCGGCGCAGCGCATGTTCGCTGGCGGCGTCGGCCTCATTGCGGGCCACGGCGACGAGCAGACTCCAGCCGGCCGATCCGACCAGCAGGAGGGCCGCCAGGCCCGAGAGCAGGGGCTGGCCCGGTGGCGAGCTGCTGACGGCGATCGCCAGTCCGACGGCGACGGCCACCACCGAGCCGGTGGCCGCCAGCGCCCGCTCGCGCGCACCGCCGATGATCAGACCGGCCAGCAGGGGGGCGAAGGTCCAGGTCGCCAGCGGTCCGGCCAGGCCGCCGGCCAGGGCGACGGCCACCGTGGCCGCGGCAAACCACAGACCGGCCAGGATCAGCCGGAATGGCGGCGCGCGCGGACGCCACAGGGCCAACCCGGTCAAGCCGGGAATGAGGCCCGCGGCCAGGCCGGCCTGAACCAGGCGATCTGAGGTCAGAAGGCCGAAGGCCGTTGCACCCAGAAGCACGGCAACGCCCAGGCTCCACAACAGATGCCAGATCGCCGCCACCCGATCATTCGGGCCGGACGGGCGGCTGGGAGGTGGGCTGGACGATTCGATCACTCGGCAGACCTGAGGGCGTGAAACGTGACGTCGGACAGGGCTCGGACTCAAACCTATCTTCTAGCGTGAGTCGGGGCGAACGCCGCTTAGGTCAAGTGTCAGCGCCTGTCAGGCGAGTGCATCGGCCCCCCGGATCGGCGGGAGTCGCTGAGCCCAGTGCAGGGCTTACGAAGACGGGCATCGCCACCCCGGGGCGTTGCGGCCTGCTCGCCGTCGCCTATGTTGGGCCCCTGTTCGAGGGAGACTGAACCATGTCCGACGCCGCCTATGACGCCAGCCGCCATCGCAAGGCCGGGCGCGGCAAGGTCTATCCGTCGATCATCGAAACGATCGGTGACACGCCGCTGGTGGCGCTGCCGCGGCTATCGGCAGAGCTGAGGCCCAAGGCGACAGTGCTGGCCAAGCTGGAGTTCTTCAACCCCATGGGTTCGGTCAAGGACCGTATCGGCGTGGCCATGGTCGAGGCTCTGGACCAGGCCGGCAAGCTGACGCCCGAGACGGTGCTGATCGAACCGACCAGCGGCAATACCGGCATCGCCCTGGCCTTTGTGGCGGCGGCCAAGGGTATCCGGCTGGTTCTGGTGATGCCGGAATCCATGTCGATCGAGCGGCGCAAGATGCTGGCCCTGCTGGGGGCCGAGCTGGTTCTGACCCCGGCCGAGAAAGGCATGAAGGGGGCCATCGCCATGGCCGAAGACCTGCTGGCCGCGACGCCGGGGGCCATCAGTCCCGGCCAGTTCGACAATCCGGCCAATCCCGAAATCCACCGCAAAACGACGGCGGAGGAAATCTGGGCCGACACGGACGGCGGCGTGGACATGGTGATTTCGGGCGTCGGCACCGGCGGAACGCTGACCGGCGTCGGCCAGGTGCTGAAGGCGCGCAAACCCTCGGTCAGGATGATCGCGGTCGAGCCGGCGGATTCGCCCGTCCTGGCCGGCGGTGCGCCCGGTCCGCACAAGATCCAGGGCATCGGGGCCGGGTTTGTCCCGGCCATTCTGGACCGGTCGATGATCGACGGCATCGAGGAGGTGACGAATGAAGAGGCCTTCGACATGGCCCGCAAGGCCGCGCGGCTGGAGGGCATTCCGGTGGGGATTTCGTCCGGCGCGGCCCTGACCGCCGCCTTCCGCCGGGCGGCGCTGGACGAGAACGCCGGCAAGACCATCGTGGCCATCATCCCCAGCTTTGCGGAACGCTATCTGTCGACGGCGCTGTTTGAGGGGCTATGAGCGCCACTCTGACCGTGACGGACCTGCCGGACCCCGCGGCATTCGGCGAATTCCACCCCTTTATCAAAGGGGTTTTCAGCCAATGGCATCCAACGAAATTCGTCATCGCAGGAGAGACCTTCGTCACGGCAGAGCAGTGGATGATGGTCAGCAAGGCCCGCTTGTTCGAAGATGATGAAACGGCGGGTCAGATCATGACGTCGGACGATCCGGCGACCCAGAAGCGGCTGGGGCAAGGGGTGCGAGGCTTTGATCACCAAGTCTGGCACGAGCACCGCATCGACATCGTTTACCGGGGCAATTTCGAGAAGTTCCGCCAGAACGAAGGCGCGGCCAGACAGTTGAAGGGGACAGCGCCGGCTATGCTGGTCGAGGCCAATCCGCGCGACTGGAACTGGGGCAACGGCCTGACGTTGGACGATCCGGGCAACCATCAGCCATCAGTCTGGAAGGGCTACAATCTGCTTGGACGAATCCTGACGCGCATCCGCCACGAGATCTGAACGCTGGCGCTGTTTGAGGGGCCGTGACGCGACGCGGGCCCTGTCTCGCCAGGACGGCCAAAACGCTTGACGGGCAAGCCTGCCCCCGGCCTTCTCTAGGAGCGAACGGGGAGCCGGCCATGAAACTCAGTGTCGTGTCGATGGCGGCGGCGGCGGGCCTTCTCGCCGGCGTCGTGGCTCCAGCCCTGGCCCAGGATCTGCCGGCGGCCGAGGCGGCGGACGAAGACCCATTCCGACCGCTGTATCCCCTGATCGGGCGCGCCTGGCGCGGGTCATCGGTCGGGCCGAACACGGTCGAGGACGTGGTGCGCTGGGAGTGGGCCGTCGGCGGCCACGCTGTGCGCGCGGTCCATTCGGTCAACAACGGCCTCTATGGCGGCGAGACCCTGATCTTCCCGGATCGCGACAGCGGCCATCTGATTTTTCATTACTTCACATCGGGTGGCTTCCACACGACGGGCCAGATGTCGGTGACCCCCGAGGGCGTGATCGAAATCAATGAGACGGTCCACGGCATCGAGGGTCTGGAGCGGCTGCGCTCGACGATGATGATTGCGGACGATGGCACCTATCGGACGCGCGGCCAGGTGGAGCGCGACGGGGCCTGGGTCGAGTTCGGCGGCTTTGACTATCGCCTGGATTCGCGGGCGACCGTCGCGGGGCCGGATCGCGCCGGGGAGCAGGCGGCCCTGGCCTCGGGTTCCCTGATGATCAGCCGACGCCTCGTCGCCAATCCGGGCGAACCGGGCGATGTTGCGGCCTATCTGCGGATCGACAACTCGGGTGCGACCGATGCCCTGATCGGAGCATCCTGCCCTTGCGCCGAACGGGTGGAACTGCACCGGATTGATCGGTCCGGCGAGCGCCCCGACATGGTGTCCGATACGCGTTGGGAGGCCGGGTCTGAAGGACGGCTGGATGTCCGGCCGGGCAGCGACCTGCATCTGATGCTGATCGGGTTCGACTCGGCGCGGGCCGAGGCCGAGACGGTGACACTCTTGCTCCGGTTTGAACGGGCCGGAGAGGTGGCCGCGACGTTTGTTCTGGTTCCCGACAGCCGCTCGGCCTGGACACGCTTCGACTAGGTCGCGTCCCGGTGCGTGGAAACCGGTGTCCCGCCACGTTTTGGTGGCGTCGTACCGTCCACAAGCGGTTAACTATCCGGAGCCGATATTAGGGCATGAGCGAATCTGCCGCTTCGTCCGCCCTGGATCCGACGCCGACGCCGGGCGAATCCTCGCGCGCGCGCCGTGCCCTGCTGAAGCGACTGGCCGATGTGGTCAGCCTGCCGGGAAGCCGCATCAACGCCTTTGAGCGCGCCGTGGTCGGGGACCTGCTGGTGGAGATGTTGCGCGAGGCCGAACCGTCGGAGCGATTGAGAGTCGCCAAACGCCTCGCCCCCCTGACGGAAATTCCCGACAGCCTGGTCCGGCTGTTGCTGCGCGATGATTCCGGTGCGGCTGAACTGTTGCTGGATCAGTGTACGGCCTTCTCTGATGCCGACCTGATTTCGTGCGCCCTGGAAGCGGGTCATTCCCAGCGTCTCGCCCTGGCCGGTCGCCGCAATCTGTCGGAGGCCATTACCGACGCCCTGGTGTCGCACCTGGAGCCGGCGGTCATGGACCGGCTGCTTCACAACAGGGAGGCCAAGCTGTCGCAGACGGCGATCGAGGAACTGGTTGCCGTCAGTCGCGATGCGATCAGCCTGATCGACCCGTTGCTCAAGCGCCCGGAAATGCGGCCGTCCAGCGCCTATGTGATGTTCTGGTGGAGCAACACCGAACAGCGGCGCACCATCCTGTCGCGCTTCGCCGTGTCCCGCGAGGTGCTGCAGGAAGTCGTCGATGACGTCTTTGCCATGGCGGCCGCTGAAGGCTGGCAGGATGCCCTGTCACGCAAGGCCCTGCAGTTCATCGAGCGCCGCCAGCGTAACCGGGCCGCCGTCGAGAAAAGCCCCTACGACAGCCTGGATCATGCGGTCGAGGTCGCTGCCCATGGATTGACCCGTGACCTGGCGTCCGAAATCTCCTTCCTGGCGGGCATCAAGCCGATGACGGGGGCCAAGATCTTCACCGACATGGGCGGTGAGTCCGTGGCTATCCTGTGCAAGGCGACCGGATTGCCCAAGGCCTGTGTTCGCCAGCTCTGGCGGGGCATGCGCCGGCCGGAGGTCGACGAGGCCGGCCAGATGGATGCGCGGCTGTCCGAGGTGCTGATTACATACGACATGATTGCAGTCGACCGGGCCCAGACAGTCTTGAGATACTGGAACTGGTCGTTGAGTTCAGCTCTGACGCCACAGCTTATGCGCGCGATTCGTGATGGTGCAGATGACGTGCTTGACGAATACTCGGTCCCGCAACGCGCGGCGATGCTTGCTCTGACGTCAGAATTCGGCCGAAAATAATACGCGAATATATCGGCCCGGTTTCGGTTGTCATGATCGCCGAACATCACTAAAGCACCCGTTCTCGAGGCTGATTACAGCTCTCAATCATGCGTTGCTGAACGAGGAATGTGCGCCATGGACGATCAGTCTGAAATCATCGAAATGACCACCGACATCGTGTCGGCCTATGTCGGCAACAACGCGATTGCGGCGGCGGATCTGCCCAGCCTGATCCAGAATGTTCATCGTGCTCTGGCCGAGGTCTCGTCGGGCGAGGTTGCGGCGTCGAACGAACCTCAGGAGCCGGCGGTGTCGGTCAAGAAGTCGATCACGCCTGACTTCCTGATCTGCCTGGAAGACGGTCGCAAGTTCAAGTCGCTGAAGCGCCACCTGCGTACCAAGTACGACATGAGCCCCGACGAATACCGGGCCAAGTGGGGTCTGCCGCGCGACTATCCGATGGTCGCCCCCAACTATGCCAAGGCCCGCTCGGAGCTGGCCAAGCAGATGGGCCTGGGCCAGGGCGGCCGCAAGCCGGCCCGTCGGCGCTAGACAGACTGACCCGTCGGGTCTGATCAAGGGGCACCCCGTCGGGTGCCCCTTTTTCGTGGCCGCCATCCCCCTATTCCGACACGACCGATCCTGACGCCATAAGGGCTTGGCAGGCGGCAATAGGAATTTAATCCTCATTCCGGCCGGGCGCTCGAAGATGGTGCCCGGGTCTTCGATGGACCGAAGACTGAGGATTGGGTGATGACGACAAAAGAGATTGAGGTCATGGGCGCGGCCCGAACCGACCCGGGGGTCGCCGCCCTGGTCGTCGAGATGGTGGCCCTGGCCACGGCGACGCCGCGCAGTGAAATTCTAGATGCCCGCCACAAGGGGCGCGCTGCCGTACAGGCGCGTCAGATGGCCATGTATCTGATCCACATTATTTTCCAGTGGCCGCAGGATCGGATCGGGGCGGCCTTCGGACGCGACCGGACGACGGCGAGCCACGCCTGTCGTCGCGTCGAGGACCGGCGCGACGACCGGTGCCTGGACGAGATGCTGGATCGGCTGGAGGCCTGTCTGCGGCTGTCGCCGTGCGCGCCAGGCTGGCTGCGGGAGCCGCGCCCATGAGCCCGCAAGCCAGAGCGCGCGCGTTGCTGGCCCAGCCGGGGGCCTGGCTGGATCGGCTGGGCGAGGCCTGGCTGGTGCGGCCAGGAACGGATCGACGGCGGCGTCCGCTGTTGCGCCTCGACGCGGGGGTGGCCCGGGCCCTGCAGCGCGAACCGGGCCTGTTGCCGCGCGCAGGAGGCGGTTGGGTGCTGGCGGGCCAGGACGACGGGGGCGGGCCGGGACGGATGCTGCAACACGACACGCGCACGGGACCGGATGGCCGTCAGGCCATCGTCACCGTCAATCGCGGCGAGAGCCCGATCGCCTGGCTGGCGCGGCGCAAGGGGCCGGATGGCCGGCCGTTCCTGGAGCCGATGGAGGTGGCGGCGGCCGAGCGGCTGAGGGACGATGTCGAACAGGCTGCCATGGGCGGGCGGGTGACAATGGACTGGTCGGCCACGCCGCGCGACCGCGCGGCCAGGGGGCCGGGTCTCCTGCCGCCGGCCGGGGCCGCGCGGAGACGGGTGCGGCAGGCGCTCGCCGCGGTCGGGCCGGGGCTGAGCGAGGTCCTGGTGGAGATCTGTCTGTACGGCAGCGCCCTGCGGGCGGCGGAACGGTCCCTGGGCCTGCCGTCGCGGACGGGCAAGGAACGGTTGAAGCTGGCGCTGGAGCGCCTGTCGCAGCACTACCGGATGGTCTGAGCCGCGTCGGCGCGCAGGCGCGCGATCATCGAGGCCAGGCCGTTGGCACGCTGGCTCGACAGGGCTTCGGACAGGCCCAGACGGGTGATCGCGCCCTGGGCGTCGAAGTCGCGGACCTGATCCGACGTCAAGCCGTTGTAGAGGTCCAGCACGATGGCGATCAGGCCGCGCACGATGTGGGCGTCGGAATCACCGCGCCAGTGCAGGGTGCCGTCGCGGACCGGATCGTGAACCAGCCAGACCTGGCTGGCGCAGCCGGAAACCTTGGTGTCCGGATTGCGCTCGGCATCGGCCAGCGGCGCCAGGGCCTGGCCCAGTTCGATGACATAGCGATACCGCTCTTCCCAGTCGCCCAGGAGGTCGAAGGTCTCAGCGAGGTCGTCGAGGGCGGTGGCTCCGGGCATGGCGGCTGGATAGGCCGTGATGTCGGTCCGGGCAATGCGGGATCAGGCCGCCGTCTCGTCCACCACCGCCTGGAGGATGCCCGCAAGGCGGTCACGCAGCCTCATTCCGTCGGCCTCGGTCAGGCCATAGCCTCCGGCCAGTTCGCGGCTGACGCCCATGCCCATCATCAGGCCGGCCAGGAGGCGGGTTCGGATGTGGGCGTCTTCGCCGCCGAGCCAGGTCGCAAAGGGGCGGAAGAACTGGGTATTGGCCGAGTTCTGAACGATTTCGGCCGCCTTGGCCGAGCCGAGGGAGTTCAGCATGATCTGGGTCCCCTGGAGTTTGCCGCCGCTCTTGGGCTCGAAAACGATCTGCTCTGCCATGCGCTGACCAAATGTCTCCCGAGGGCCGGAGAAAAGGTCGGGACCGACCTCGCAGGCTTCGAGGGCGTCGGCGAACAACTCTTCCTTGGATCCGAAATACCGGGCGATGAGCGCGACATCGATGCCGGCCCCGCGCGCGATCGCGCGAAGGCTGACGTCCTCATAGCTGCGCTGGGCGAACTGGTCGCGCGCCGCATCCAGGATGGAGTCCCGGGTCGCAGCGGCATCCCGAGGTCGCGCGCGTGTTTCACAATCCACAGTTCTCTCCGGGGAAAGGCCACCCTAGATATAGAGAAGTCAACGCCCGTTGACAACGCGCAACGGCTCGTTCATTTCACCCCACAAGCGGACCGACCCGGAACAGGGCGGTTGAACACTCACGCCCCCTAGATTCCGGAGAGCCGCGATGCGCGGACAGACCTTCTTTGCTGCCCTGGCCCTGATCGCTGCGGCGCTGGCCGGCTGTAATTCCGGAGCGGAACAGGCCGCACCGCCCCCGCCCGAGGTGACGGTGGCCCAGCCGCTGGTCGGCGAGGTCATGGACTGGGACGAGTTCCCCGGTCGCTTCGAGGCCCCCCAGACCGTCGATGTCCGTGCCCGTGTGGGCGGCTATATCCAGGCGGTGCATTTCCGGGACGGCGACTATGTCCGTCAGGGCCAGCTGCTGTTCACCCTGGATCCGCGTCAGGCCCAGGCGGCGGTCGCCGCTGCCCAGGCCCAGGTGGCGCAGGCGCAGGCGCAGGTGAATCTGGCTCAAGGCGAGGCCGAGCGGGCCGAGACGCTGTTTGGCGAGGGCTTCCTTTCGCAGTCGGCGGTCGATCAGCGCCAGGCCAATCTGGAGACGGCCCAGGCCGCTGTGGTGGCGGCCAATGCGGCGCTGCGCCAGGCACGGCTGGATGTGGAGTTCACCCGCGTGACGGCGCCGATCTCGGGCCGGGTCTCGGACCGACGGGCCGACGCCGGCAATCTGGTCGCGGGCGGATCTTCGGCGGCGGATGTGCTGACCACCATCGTCTCGACCTCGCCGATTCACTTCACCTTCGATGCGTCCGAATCCATCCTGCTGCGCTATCAGCGCTCGGCCCGGAACGGACGGGCACCGCTGCGGGTGCGATTGCAGGATGAGGCCGGCTTCGAGCACACCGGCTATCTCGACTTCACCGACAATGCCGTGGATGGCGCTTCGGGCGTGGTGCGGCTGCGCGGCGTGATCCAGAACCCCAGCGGCTTCCTGCGTCCTGGCATGTACGGACAGGCGCAACTGGCCGGCACGGCCCCCTACCAGGCCATGCTGGTGCCCGATACCGCCGTCGTCACCGATCAGGCGCGTCGCATCGTCTATGTCGTCAATGCCGAGGGCCAGACCGAGGCCCGTCCGGTCGAGCTGGGCCCGCTGGTTGACGGCTTGCGGGTGGTCCGCAGCGGCCTCCAGGCCGAGGATCGCGTCATTATTGCCGGCCTGCAGCGCATTCAGCAGCCGGGCCAGCCGGTGACCCCGACCAACGGTCGCATTGAGCGCCAGGCAGGCCAGGCCGGAGCCCAGGTCGTGGCGACCCCCGCTCCGGCGTCGAGCGCCACCTTCGCGGTGGGCGGCTGATCCGATGAATATCTCGCGCTTCTTCATCGACCGACCGATCTTTGCGGCGGTCCTGTCGGTGTTCATCACCGTGATGGGCATCTTCGCCTATCCGCTGTTGCCGCTGTCGCAGTACCCCGAGATCGCGCCGCCGACGATCAACATCACCACCGCCTATCCGGGGGCCTCGGCCGAGACCCTGGCCGAAACGGTGGCTGCGCCGATCGAGCAAGAGGTCAACGGGGTGGAGGGGATGCTTTACATCTCCTCGTCCTCGACCTCGGACGGGGTGGTGTCGATCACCGTCACCTTCCAGCCGGGCACCGATCTGGATGAGGCCCAGGTCCTGGTCCAGAACCGCGTTTCCCTGGCCGAGCCTCGCCTGCCGGCCTCGGTGCGTCAGATCGGCGTAACGGTGAACAAGCAGGAAACCGGCTTCCTGATGATCCTTGGGCTGACGTCGCCCAATGAGGCCTATGACATCGACTATGTCGGCAACTACGCCCAGTCGACGCTGCGCGACCGGTTGCTGCGCCTGGAAGGCGTCGGCAATGTTCAGGTGTTCGGCGGCGGCAACTATTCCATGCGGATCTGGATCGACCCGGACCGCGCCGCGGCGCGCGGCCTGACCGGCCCGGACATCGTCGCTGCCCTGCGGGCCCAGAACGTCCAGGCTGCCGCCGGCTCCATTGGCCAGCCGCCGTTCGACACCAATGCTTCGGCGTTCCAGCTACCGGTCCAGGTTCAGGGCCGTCTGGATAACCCCGAACAGTTCGCCGATGTGGTCATCAAGACCGATGCGGACGGTCGGGTGACCCGGGTGCGCGATGTGGCGCGCGTCGAACTGGGGGCCCAGGACTACGGCATCAACGGCTATTTCGACGGTGAGCGCGGCGTCGGCGTCGCCGTTATCCAGCAGCCGGGTGCCAACGCCCTGGGCACGGCCGAGCGGGTGTTGGCGGAGGTGGAGACCATTCGCGGCCAACTGCCGCCGGGCATCGACATCTCGGTGCCGTACAATCCGACCGAGTTCGTGCAGGAATCCGTCACGGCTGTGGAACACACCCTGGTCGAGGCGATCATCCTGGTCGTGCTGGTCGTGCTGGTCTTCCTGCAGACCTGGCGAGCGGCCCTGATTCCGATCGTGGCCATCCCGATCGCCCTGGTCAGCACCTTCATGGTTCAGTTGGCGTTGGGATATTCGATCAATTCGCTCAGCCTGTTCGCCCTGGTTCTGGCCGTCGGTATCGTCGTCGATGACGCCATCGTGGTGGTGGAGAACGTCGAACGCTACATCGGCGAAGGACTCAGTCCCAAGGAGGCAGCCTATCGTTCTATGAGCGAGGTCTCGGGGGCCCTGATCGCCATTGGCCTGGTGCTGGTGTCGGTGTTCGTGCCGACCATGTTCGTGCCGGGCATTCCGGGCATCTTCTATCAACAGTTCGCGGTGGTGATTGCCACGGCGTCGGTGACGTCGCTGTTCGTGTCCCTGACCCTGTCGCCGGCGATGGCGGCCCTGTTGCTCAAGCCGCATCGCGAGCACGCCCATGAGCGCAAGCCCGGCCTCTGGGGAACGATCCTGCACTACGTCGGCTGGGCCGGACGCACGTTCAACGCGGGCTTTGACTGGCTGTCGGACCGCTATGGCCGCTTCACCGCGCGCACGGTGCGGATGGGGGCGGTGATGCTGCTCGTCTATGGCGTGCTGCTGGGCGCAACCGGTTGGACACTGACGACGACGCCGTCGGGCTTCATCCCCGAACAGGACCAGGGCTTTCTGATCGGCGTCATCCAGCTGCCGCCCGGCTCGGCTCTGGACCGGACCGAGGCGGTTCTGGAGCGCGCTAACACCATCATCCGCAACACCGAAGGCGTTGAAGGCACGGTGGCGTTCGCGGGCCTGGACGGCACCAGCTTCTCGATGGGCTCGCACGCGGCCACCGTCTTCGTACGGCTGGACCCGCATTCCGAGCGCACGCGCGAACAGTCGGCCGTGGCCCTGGCCGGGGCCATCACCGGCGCGGCGTCCCAGATCCAGGAGGCGCAGATCTTCGTGCTGTCGCCGCCGGCGGTTCAGGGGCTGGGTACCGGCAACGGCTTCGCCATGATGATCCAGGACACCTCCGGTGCCGGCTATCGCGCACTGGAAGGCGCGACCTTCGGCATGATGGGGGCCGCGGCCCAGTCACCCGATCAGGTCCAGCAGGTGTTCTCGACCTACAACACCGGCTCGCCGCGGGTGACGGCGGATGTGGACCGTGACCGCGCCCTGATGATGGGGGTCCAGCCCAATGACGTCTTCTCGACCATGGGCGTCTATCTGGGTTCGGCCTATATCAATGACTTCAACTTCCTGGGCCGGACCTTCCGGGTGACGGCCCAGGCCGAACCGGCCGCGCGCGACGACATGGCCGATATCGCCAACCTCAGAACGCGCTCGGCCTCGGGCGAAATGGTGCCGATCGGCTCGGTGGCGACCCTGTCCAACGATTCCGGTCCTTCGCGGATCGTGCGCTACAACCTGTTCCCGGCGGCCGAGCTGCAGGGGCAGGGCGCACCCGGCGTCTCGTCCGGTCAGGCGCTGGAGATCATGGAAGCCATGGCCGCCCAAACCCTGCCCAGCGGCTTCTCCTACGAGTGGACCGGCCTGGCGCTGCAGGAGCAACAGGCGGCGGGCGGGGCGACCATCGTGTTCGTGATGGCGGTCGGCTTCGTCTTCCTGGTTCTGGCGGCCCAGTATGAGGCCTTCACCCTGCCGCTGGCGGTGGTGCTGATCGTGCCGATGTCGATCCTGGCGGCCATGATCGGGGTCAATATCCGGGGCCTGGACAATGACATCCTGGTGCAGATCGGGCTGGTGGTTCTGATCGCCCTGGCGGCCAAGAACGCCATCTTGATCGTCGAGTTCGCCAAACAGGCCGAGGAACGTGGCCTGGACCGGTTCGAGGCGGCGGTGGCCGCTGCCAAGACCCGTCTGCGCCCGATCCTGATGACCTCGTTCGCCTTCATCTTCGGCGTCGTGCCGCTGATGCTGGCAACCGGTCCGGGTGCCGAAATGCGCCAGTCGCTGGGCACCTCGGTTTTCTCCGGCATGCTGGGCGTGACGGTGTTCGGCCTGGTCTTCACGCCGGTCTTCTATGTGCTGTGCCGCTGGATCGCGGCCCGGATGCCGGGCGGGGAGAAGAAGGCAGAGGCCGAGGCGGATACGACGGCGGCCGCAGAGTAGGGGGCCGAGCTGCTCTGCGGGGGCAGGTCGGGCCGAATATCCCAGGTCGGGGCTTGCCCGGCCGCCGACCACGCGCGCCCAACAGGGGTGGATCCAATCAGGCGGCGCTCAAACGAGGGCACCCTGGTACGCATGTCAGGCACCAAATGTGGTCAGGCCGTGCCTGAGATCACATGTCCCGCATGCGACGTTTGGCCCGGCCCGCTCGTGACCAGGCTTGCTGTAGAGCTCGGCACCCTGATCGACTTCGGAGCGTGGCGTGCGATCGTTTCCTATAATCCTGACCGTGGCCGGTTTTTGCCTGGCCGCCTGTTCGGACCCGTCTGTCGCGGCTCAATCCGCTTCAGTGCCTGCGGCGCAAGATGGGCAGCGCGGCGGCGGGGCCCCCTATGAGATCCAGGGCTCTCAGGTCTGGGACGTGCCGGACCCCGTCTCGGGGCGACGCTACCAGGTGTTCGTGCAACTGCCGGCCTCCTATGCTGCTACGCCAGAGCGCCGCTATCCGGTGCTCTACGTCACCGACGCGGACTATGCATTTCCGATTCTGCGCCAGATCAGTCGCCGGGTGAACCTGAATGGGCCGGTGGTCGAGGAGTTCATCCTGGTCGGCCTGTCCTATGCGGTCGGCGAGGACGGCCGGGCCAGCCGCAATCGCGACTACACCCCGACCGCGAGCGGGCCGAGCAGCGCGCGCGCCATGCTGCACGGCGGCGGCGCGGCCTATCAGACCTATCTGGCGGCCGAGGTTCTGCCCTTCATCGACGCGCGTTTTCGCACCGACCCGAGCCGACGGGTCCTGCTCGGCCATTCCTACGGCGGCCTTCTGGCGGCCCAGGTGATGTTCACCCAGCCCGAGTTGTTCAGCGGCTATGTGCTGGGAAGTCCGTCGCTGTGGTTTGACCAGCGCCACATGTTTCGCATGGAGGCGGACTATGCCCGCGATCACCGCAACCTTGCGGCCGATGTCTTCATCTACATCGGTGCCTATGAAACGCCTGGCGACAGTCGTCGCAATACGGACGACGTCGATATGGTCGGCGATGTGCGGGCGTTTGAGCAGATGCTGCGGGACCGCGCGTATCCGGGTCTGACGATTGAATCCCAGGTGCTGGAAGATGAAGACCATCTGACCGTGGCCCCGAACGGCTTCACGCGGGCCCTGATGGCGGTGCTGCCGGCATCGCAGTGAACCGACCGGCGCGCGACTGGGCGGGTTCGTCGAGTTGTCGTCCGACCGGCCTGACGATGCGGTGACGATGTGCGGGAATGGGGAGGCGGAAGCACCCCGCACATTGCCCTTTGCCCCTCCAGTCGCTACATCCGCCGCCGACCTCCCCCGCATATCCAGACCGACAGGACGCCCGCCGATGGCCGCGCAGTATATTTTTCAGATGCAGGGCCTGACCAAGGCCTATCCCGGCGGCAAGAAGGTGTTCGAGAACATCTGGCTGTCCTTCTACCCGGACGCCAAGATCGGCGTGGTCGGGGTCAACGGCTCGGGCAAGTCGACCCTGCTGAAAATCATGGCCGGGATCGACAAGGAGTTCTCGGGCGAGGCGCGCGCTGCCGACGGCATCAAGCGCGGCTATCTGGAGCAGGAACCGCACCTGGATGACGCCCTGACGGTGCGCGAAAACGTCGAGGCCTGGTGCGAAGAGAAGCAGTGGCTGAACCGCTTCAACGCCATCGCCGCCCAGATGGCCGAGGACTATTCCGACGAACTGATGGAGGAGATGACCGCCCTCCAGGAGAAGATCGACGCGGCCGATGTCTGGGACATCGACAGCCGCATTGAAATGGCCATGGACGCCCTGCGCTGTCCGCCGGACGAGTCGGGCGTGACCAAGCTGTCGGGTGGTGAGAAGCGCCGCGTGGCGCTGGCGCGGCTGCTGCTGTCGAAGCCTGACATGCTGCTGCTGGACGAACCGACCAACCACCTGGACGCCGAGAGCGTCGCCTGGCTGCAGCACCACCTGGAGGCCTTCCCCGGCTGCGTGATCCTGGTCACCCACGACCGCTACTTCCTGGATCAGGTGACCAAGTGGACGCTGGAACTGGACCGCGGCAAGGGTCACCCGCACGAGGGCAACTATTCGTCCTGGCTGGAGGCCAAGCAGAAGCGCGTCGTCCAGGAACAGTCGGAATCCGAAGCCCGCCAGCGCGCCCTGACCCGCGAACTGGAGTGGGTGCGCTCGGGTGCCAAGGCCCGTCAGGCCAAGTCCAAGGCCCGTCTGGCCGCCTATGAGCGGATGGTCGAGGAGCAGGAAAACCAGCGCGGGGCCCAGACCTACGCCGTCATCCAGATCCCGCCCGGGCCGCGCCTGGGCAATGTGGTGCTGGAGGTCAACGGGCTGGAGAAGTCCTATGGCGACAAGCTGCTGTTCAAGGACCTGTCGTTCAAGCTGCCGCCCAACGGCATCGTCGGCGTGATCGGCCCCAACGGCGCGGGCAAGTCGACCCTGTTCCGCCTGATCACCGGCCAGGAACAGCCGGACGCCGGCACCCTGAAGATCGGCGAGACCGTCAAGCTGGCCTATGTCGACCAGAGCCGCGACGACCTGAAGGCCGACGAGAACGTCTGGCAGGCCATCTCGGGTGGCACCGATGTGATGATGGTCGGCAAGCGCGAGATCAACTCACGCGCCTATGTCGGCAGCTTCAACTTCAAGGGCGGCGACCAGCAGAAGAAGGTGGGCTTGCTGTCGGGCGGTGAGCGCAACCGCGTCCACCTGGCCAAGACGCTGGCGACTGGGGGCAACCTGATCCTGCTCGATGAGCCGACCAACGACCTGGACATCGAGACGCTTCAGAACCTGGAAGAGGCGCTGGAGGAATTCGCCGGCTGCGCCGTGGTCATCAGCCACGACCGCTGGTTCCTGGACCGTCTGGCGACGCACATCCTGGCCTTCGAAGGCGACAGCCACGTCGAATGGTTCGAGGGCAACTTCGAGGCCTATGAAGAAGACAAGAAGCGCCGCCTGGGCACCGACGCCCTGATCCCGCACCGCATCAAGTTCCAGAAGTTCGGGCGGTAGGGGGCGGGTATCAACGCGACCCGGTCTGAATTCGGTCGATGCGGTCGCGGGCCCGCTGGGCGAGTTCGTGGCGGGGATGCCGGGCGATGAACAGCTGATAGGCGGCAATCGTGCCGGCGCGTTCGGCGCTTTCGAACTCCTCACGAACCGCCGCGTCGCCGTCACGCGCAGGTGCAGCGCCAACCTGTGCAGGCTGGTGCGGCTCAGCCTCCGGCACGGTCACCGCCGCGCAGGCTGAGACCGTCAGCACCACCATCATGGTCAGTCCGACAGCTGGGTGATTCATCGTTGCGGATGTCTCGGAAATGTCGCATCTATTTTCCTGATACCACAGTTCTTGGAGGCGTTCGATGCCTATGCGTGGCGCGCTCTGGTATGAGGAGTTTGACGATTTCGCGGTGCCGGTCGGTTCCGGGGCATTGCGAGGCGGCGGCGCGTCTTCGTCGCCTCTCGGCCCGCAGGGCGCAGACTTCACCGCTGTAACGCTAAGCGGAATCGCCGCCGTCGACGCGCTCCTGGCCGGCAATCGCTGGGTGGATGCGGAGATCACCTTCTCGTTCCCGACCGCAGCCAGCCAGTACACCGACTACACCACCGGGGCGCATCGCTTGGACACCTTCACGCCGCTGTCTCAGCCCTTCCGCGAAGCGGTGCGCTATATCCTGGGCGCGACCAACCCGGAGGGCGGGCCGTCGCCTTTCCTGTTCGGATCGGTTGCCAGTTTCACTAACCTCGGCTTCGGCGAGGTCGCGGACGGGGGCGGCACCATGCGGTTCGGCTTCTCGGCCGCGCATGCCGTGGCCTGGGGCTACTGGCCATCCGCTGCCGCCGGAGAGCGTGGAGACGCCTTCTTCAATGAATCCTACATGGGCTATTTTCCGACGCCGGTCAGCGGATCGTACACCTGGCTGACGGCGATCCACGAGATAGGCCACACCCTGGGCCTCAAGCACGCCCACGAAACAAACGGGGTGACGGGGACGGCCATGCCGTCCGCCTTCGACTCTCTCGAATATACGGTGATGACCTACCGCAGCTACGAGGGGGCTCCGGCGGACTATTATCGCAATGAGGCCTACGGCTACCCCCAGACCTTCATGATGATGGACATCCGCGCCTTGCAGCAGATGTATGGGGCTGACTTCACGACGAACGGCGAGGACACCGTCTATTCCTGGAGCGATCGATTCGGAGACATGTACGTCAATGGTGAAAGCCATGGCATACCGGGGGCGAACCGGGTGTTCCTGACCGTCTGGGATGGCGGGGGGTACGACACCTATGATTTCTCGAACTACTCAGGGGGGATTTCGGTCAATCTGAATCCCGGAGAATATTCGCGGCTTTCGACGGAGCAGCTGGCGCATCTGGGCAACGGCAATTACGCCCGGGGAAGTGTTTTCAATGCCCTTCAATACAATGGCGATCCGCGCTCGCTGATTGAAGCGGCGATCGGCGGCGATGGCGACGATGTGCTGATCGGCAACCAGGCGGTCAATGCCTTGCAGGGCGGTGCGGGTGACGATGAGCTCGCCGGAGGCGCGGGCGACGACACGATCGACGGGGGCACCGGCACCGACACGGCGACCTTCCGGTTCGACAACATCGGCGCGACGCAGGGCGTGGACTTCAACGGCATGAATACGGGCATGCCCGGCACGATCCAGCAAGACGACGGCCAGGGCGGAACCGACACCCTGATCGGCATCGAACAGATCTCGGTCATCGGCACGACCTTTACGGACAAGCTCCAAGGCGGTGCCGGTGCCGATCAGCTGAACGGCCATGACGGTGACGATTTCCTCTTCGGGGGGGACGGCGACGACCATCTGTATGGCGGCATGGGTGCTGATTCGATCAACGGCGGAAGGGGGTCCGACATCGCCTACTTCACGGGAAACAAGGCCGATTATTCGATCAAGCTGATCGACGGGACCGTGACGGTGATGGGTCCTGGCGCGAAGGATTTTCTCGTCGATGTGGAGATGCTCCGGTTTGCGGATGGAGACGTCGATCCCCTGTTGATCGTCTGTCCGCCGGGTGATGGCCCCAGTAGCGGCCAGACCGAGGCACCGCTGGTTCTGCCGGAGCTGTTCGACGGCGGCAAGGAGCCCGGACCGGAGGTGCTGCCGCCCCTGCTCGACGAGGAGCCGCAGATTCTGCCGCCTGGCCTGGACGGCAAGCCTCTCGCCGGTGATGAGCCGACGGTCTGTCGTCCCGGCGATCAGCCGGATGTCGGCCTGGACCTCGACCCGCCCGGCCCCAGGATCGACCGCCGCCTGCTGGACCTGGATCACCCAGACCTGGCGCTCATACCCGGCACGCGCGCCGAGTTCGGCTGGACCGGACCCGTTTCCGACTACGACTGGATCATCTAGGTCTTTCGAGGGGGGGCAAATCACGGCAGCTTGCGACCATGACCCAAGCTGTTGCCCTGCCCATGACCGATCCCCTGGACGCTTCTGATCGCGTAATCCCTTCGCAGTTGGCCAGTCACCTGGCGGCCAAGCTGTGTCATGACGTCGCCAGTCCGGCCGGAGCCATGATCAACGGCCTGGAGATGATGCGCGACCCGGATCACGCCGACATGCGCGACGAACTGAGCGAAATGGTCGAGGCCAGCGCGCGCAAGCTGCTGTCCATGGTCCACTTCGACCGGGTCGCCTTCGGCGCCGCGACCAGTTCGGAGTCCTTCTCGGCCGAAGAGATCGAGACCCTGGCTCAGAGCGCCTTTGTCGAGATCCGTCCCAGCCTGGACTGGCGCTGTCAGGTCCAACGCTTCAACAAGCCCCAGGCGCGCGCCGTGCTGAACCTGGCCCAGATCGCCGGAGGTGCCCTGGCGACGGGCGGCACGGTGACGCTCGAGGCGACGGCCCAGGACGGGCGGCTTCGTCTCAAGGCCAATGCCACGGGGCCGCGCGTGCGCCTGAAGAACGAGGTGTCCACGGGCCTGTCCGGCGCGACCCTGACAGACGGCATGGCCGGCCAGTGGATCCAGTCCTACTGGCTGCACACCACCGTGGCCGAGGCCGGCGGCACCCTGGCCGTGGATATGGCCGAGGATCATGTGGAGATTTCGATCTTGATGCCGCTGTAGGCATCGATCCGAACCAAGCGTTAACCGACGCACCCGAATAACGGGATCATGCGACTGTGCCTCATCATCGACGACAGCCGGATCATCCGGAAGGTCGCCCGGCGTATTGTCGAAGGCCTGGGTTTCGAGGTCGAGGAGGCCGCTGACGGCGCCGAGGCGCTGGCCTTCTGTGCCGCGACCTTGCCGGACGTCATTCTGGTCGACTGGAACATGCCGGTGATGGACGGCCTGACCTTTCTGAGGCGGCTGCGCGAGTCCGATGGCGGCGATCGGCCCAAGGTGCTGTTCTGCACCATCGAGAACGAACCCGCCCGTATGGCCGATGCCCTCGACGCGGGGGCGGACGAATATGTGATGAAGCCGTTCGACGGGGACATTCTGGGCTCCAAGTTCGCCGATGTGGGGCTGACCTAGATGGTGCAGGATCTGGATTTCCCGGTCCTGTCGGCCCTGATGTCGGAGCGGGCCGGCTATGATCTCGGCCCAGAGCGGCTGAATGCCGTCGAGGCCCGGCTGGGGCCGATCGCGCGCCGCGAGGGGCTGGCGTCGGTTCAGGCCCTGATCCGACTGATCGACCCGGTCCAGCGTCCCTCTCTGTCGTGGGAGATCGTCGAGGCGATCCTGCCGGCCGACAGCCGCTTCTTCCGCGACCGGGACTCATTTCAGCTGATCTGCGCCCAACTGCTGCCGGCGCTGGCCCAGGCCCGTGGCGGCAAGGTCAGGGTCCTGTCGGCGGGCTGTGCCACCGGCCAGGAGGCCTGGTCGATCGCCATCTGCGCGGCCGAGGTCGGCGTCGAGGTCGAGGTCATCGCCCTGGACCTGTCGATGCGGGCCATCGAGAAGGCTCGTGCGGGGGTCTATACCCAGTTCGAGGTGCAGCGCGGCCTGCGTACGCGGCAGCTGGTGGAATGGTTCGAGCGTGCGGACGATCTGTGGCGGGTTTCGAACCGCCTGAGGTCGGCGGTGCAGTTCGATCGGGCCAATCTCCTGGATGGCCTTGAGGGGCTGGGTGGATTTGACCTGATCTTCTGCCGCCATGTCCTGTCGGACATGACGCACGAGGCGCGCCAGCGCGTGATTGCGGGGCTGGGCCGCGCCCTCGGCCCCGCCGGGTGCCTGTTCCTGGGAGGGGGCGAGGCGATCCCCGAGGCCGTGGTCCTGTTCCGCCCCGTCGCAGGCTTCAGAAGCGTCTATGTCCGCAGTCCGGCCCCGGTCAGCCGGGTGGCGTAAGCGGCACTTCGCCCGTCACCACAAGGCTGTCGGACGCAGCAAACGGGGCCAGGTCGTCGCTGCGCCGTGGCAGGGGCTGGGCGTCATCGGGCCAGCCATCATGATAGGCGGCCCATTGCAGCACCGCGCCGGCCGGGGCCCGCAGCACAAGCTGGAAGCCAGGGTCGGGGTCTGCCCAGCGCAGGCTCAAGGGAGTGCCCGGTGCCGGGGCATCGAGGCTTCGACCCTGCACGGTGATGTCCGCCAGGGGCTGGCTGGAAACCACGGTCAGGCGCAGGTCGCGCGCGGACGTATCGGCGGCACTGATCTGAACCCGACCATCGGGCAGGGAGATGATGCTCAACTGCGGGGGCGCAAAGGCCACCGGCGGGGCCGGGGCGGTGCGCCACAGGGTCTGACCCAGGCCTGGAATCCGGACCTCGCGGGGGTGGCCGCCCGCGCGGTCAAACAGGCTGTTCGTCCAGGGATCGGTCATGGCCGGCAGGCTCGCCAGGCGGGCCGAGCCATCGGCGCTGTCGACGACATAGAGGGCCAGGGTCGGCAGGGGACGTTCCGGCGTCGCGGCCGGGGCCATCCGCAGCCACAGACCGGCCGCGAGAGCGGCGATCAGGAAGGCCAGGCCCAGCGCCGCCCCCAGACGGCCGCGAACGGCGGCGGCCAGCAGCGGGGCCAATGGCAGGATTGCGACCAGGGCCAAGGCCGCCGGGATGGCCGGCATCGTCGCTCCGACCCCCAAAAAGACCCCGTGAGTGAGGCCGATGGCCCAGGCCGAGCCGACGACACCCACGCCGAAGGCGATTGGCCAGGCCAGATCGCCGAGACGGCGCGCGGCCAGCAGCGCAATGACGCCGAACAGGGTGGGCCAGGCCGCCAGGATGGCCGCCTCGGGCGCCAGGATCTGGAGCGTCAGAGCCAGCAGCCAGCCCAGGGCCAGCAGCCCCAGCGCCGGGGCCTCATGGGGGCGATAGAGCCCCGGGCGGCCGCGCAGGAGGGCGGCGCTGACCAGAAAGACACTGCTGACACAGGCGGCGATCATCGCGATCTCGAAGATGTCGAGCCGCCCCAGAAGCGGCCGGTTCATGATGAAGTCGGTCGGCGACCCGGTCAGCCACAGCAGGCCCTGGCCGAACAGACCGCAGACCCCGATCATCGCCAGGCCGGCCACGGCCCCGATGGCGGCGACACGCAGGGTCTGGCCGCGCGGCTCGCTTCGGATGATCAGGCCCACCAGGATCAGGCCGGTCACGGCGATGATGATCCAGCCCACCCAGGCCGGATAGGCCACGGTGAACTGCCCGAACACATCCGAGAAGATCGCATTGTCGCGTGGCGGCGGCAACTGGTTCGCCGTCAGCAGGGCCCGGGTCAGATCCAGAGCCTGGCTGCCCATGTGCTGTAGTGAGCCCTGGTCGAGATTGTCGGGCGTCGAATTGGCCGAATGGTAGAAGAAGGGCTCTCCGATGAAGGCGATGTTGAAGCCCGGCAGCCCCTGGTCGCGCGGGTGGCTGAAGTCGGTGTCATTTGGCAGGATCGAATAGAGGAAGGCCGCCAGCGACGTCGATGAGGGCTCGGAAACCGCGCGCGCATAAAGGTCCATCATCGCGCCATTGTTGCGGCCCGTCTCGAACATGAAGGCCCGTCCGGCCGCGCCGCGCGTTTCCAGATTTACGACGACGCCGACGCGAGCGCGCAAGGGATGTTCGCGGAAGAAGGCCTCGGCCCCCAGCAGGCCCATTTCCTCGCCGTCGGTAATCAGGACGATGAGGTCGCGCCGGCGCGGCGCGCCCTGTGCCAGCAGCACTCGCACGGCTTCCAGAGAGGCCGCGACCCCGGCCGCGTCGTCAGCCGCTCCGGGCGAGCCGATGGCGGAATCATAGTGGCTCATCAGCACGACCGCCGGGGCGGCGGGGTCTTCGCCCGGCAGGACGCCGACCAGGTTGGTGATACGCCCGCCCGAAATTGCGCCGGCCGTGCGCGAATAGATGCCGTCGACGGTTTGGGTCGAGACTTGCAGCCCCAACTGCAGCATCCGGCGGTGCAGTGTCTCGCGCACCTGATCATTTTCGGGCGACCCGGTGGGATGCACGACATGGCCGATCTGGCGGACGTCGACCATGGCTCGTTCGGCCGAGAAGTCGGAGGCCGGGGCCTCGTCCGAAACCGGCGACGGCGGCCTGATCGTCACCAGGGCGATCAGCAGAGCCAGGCCCAACGCGGCCAGAAAGCCGGCGAGTGATCTCATTTCAACCCTCCCAAATCGCCGTCGAACCTAAGGCAAGCCGGCGCTGGGTCAAAGTCGCCAGGGTTGAGGACCGCAGAATGAAAAACGCCCGCCGGTTACCCGGCGGGCGCTTCCAACCCGGACGCCTACAGACTTTGGATCAGGCCGCCGCCGAGGCGGAGCCGGTGCCTTCCTGGGGATCGCGCAGGACATAGCCGCGGCCCCAGACGGTTTCGATGTAGTGTTTGCCGCCCGCCGCCGTCGCCAGCTTCTTGCGCAGCTTGCAGATAAAGACGTCGATGATCTTGAGCTCGGGCTCGTCCATGCCGCCGTACAGGTGGTTCAGGAACATCTCCTTGGTCAGGGTCGTGCCCTTACGCAGGGAGAGCAGCTCGAGCATCTGATATTCCTTGCCGGTCAGATGCACGCGGTGGCCATCGACCTCGACGGTCTTGGCGTCGAGGTTCACCGCGATTTCGCCGGTGGTGATGATTGCCTGGGCGTGGCCCTTGGAGCGACGCACGACCGCCTGGATGCGGGCGATCAGCTCATCGCGATGGAAGGGCTTGGTCATGTAGTCGTCGGCACCGCCGCCGAAGGTCTTGACCTTGGTGTCGATCTCGCTCGAGCCCGAGAGGATCATGACGGGTGTATTGATCTTGCCGACGCGAAGCTGGCGCAGGACTTCGATACCGTTCATGTCCGGCAGGTTCAGGTCCAGCAGAATGATGTCGTAGTCATAGATCTTGCCCAGATCGATGCCTTCTTCACCTAGATCGGTGGTGTAGACATTGAAGCCCTCGGACTTGAGCATCAGTTCGATGCTCTGTGCGGTGGCGCTGTCGTCTTCGATCAGCAGAACGCGCATTCAGTGCCCCTCCAGGCGAATCTAGATGTATGGCGGCGATGCGAAAAGGTTACGCACCTCTTCCCCGCACGCTCACTCCGAAAGACTTAAGAAAGGTTAATCGGACCCCTCAAACGAATCGATAGGCTGATTTGGGAGTCGCGGTCCAGAGCCTGAGTCAACGATTCGATTCCGAGCCGAAATTCGGCTGTGGGGCGAGTCCGAAAAGACCCACAGGGCCACCCGGAGCTGTGCGATTCAGGCTAGAAGGCAAGGCCAAAGGAAGGTTTGTCCGTGCTGTTCATCCTGTCTCCCGCCAAGCGTCTCGATTTCTCGGAACATCCCATGGCCGCGCGCGCGACCCGACCGCGCATGGGCGAGGACACGGCCCAGCTGGCGGTGGCGACCCGGCGGCTGACCAAGGCGGATCTGAAACGGCTCATGGGATTGTCGGACGACTTGGCCGGCCTGAACCGAACTCGGTTCCAGGCCTTCGACGCGGCGGCGGCGGGCACGATGCCTGCGGCCCTGGCCTTTGCCGGCGACGTCTATCAGGGGCTGAAGGCGCGGGACCTGGATGCGCCCGCCATGGACTGGGGCCAGGAGCATCTGCGGATCCTGTCGGGCCTCTATGGCGTGCTGAGGCCGCTGGATGCCATCCAGCCCTATCGTCTGGAGATGGGGACCCGGCTGTCGACGCGGCGCGGGCGGGATCTTTACGCGTTCTGGGGTGACCGGATTGCGAAACAGCTCGATACGGATCTGGCGGGACAGGCCGACCCGAGCATCGTCAATCTGGCGTCAGAGGAATATTTCCACGCGGTCGATCGCAAGGTGCTGAAGGCCCCTGTGATCGATGTGCGGTTCGAGGAAGAGAAGGACGGTCAGCGCAAGGTGCTGTCGTTCTTTGCGAAGCAGGCGCGCGGGCGGATGGCGCGCTGGGCCATCGACAACCGGATCGAGCGGGCGAAGGATCTGAGGGGCTTTGAGGTCGATGGCTACCGGATAGATGCTTGTCGTTCGACGGATGAGGCCCTGGTGTTCTGGCGGCACCAGCCGCCGCCGGTGGCGCAGTTGCGAAAGGTCGCCCGGGAAACCGCCTAAGCCGTCGTCAGGTTTGCGAACTGACAAGGTTCGACCAACGCGTTAGAAGCTTCCTCGAGATGGAGGGTGCCGATGGCCGATGTGTTCGTCAGTTATGATCGTCGCGACCGTGACCTGGCCGACAAGGTCGTATCGGCCCTGACCGAGCAGGGACTGACGGTGTGGTGGGACGACCGGATCACGCCGCACGAGACCTGGGACAAGACCATTGAACGCGAAGTCGACGCCGCCAAGAAGGTGCTGGTGCTGTGGACCAAGAACTCGGTCGACAGTGACTGGGTTCGGACCGAGGCCGGGGCCGCGCGGGAATCGACGCCGCCCAAGCTGGTCCAGGCGCGGTTCTCGGACTGCAAGGTGCCGCTGGCCTTTCGTCTGCTTCAGCATGTCGACCTGATCGGCTGGACGCCCAAGCGACGGCACTCGGGTTGGGATCGGCTGATCCTGTGGTTGAAGGACGGCATCGACCAGCCGGCCGCGCCGGCCCCGGGGGCCGGTGGACCGGTCCCACCGGTAGAGGCCGCGCCTGCAGAGGCGCCGGCCCCGACCGCCCCGCCCCAAGCGCCGGACACCGCATCGGAGGCCGGGGCCCGTGACGGCGCACCGGAGACGCCCGTGACCACGCCGGCTGCGGCCATGGGCCTGGGGGACTTCTCCAGCCTGGCGGGATCGCCGGCGCAGCCCGAAGCTCCGACGGGGTCGGAGCGCCAGCCGGCCGCTGAAGACGCCGCTGAACCGGCTCCGGTAGCGGCGCGCCCGGTTCCGGTATCCCTTCAGCCGCAAGGCCAGACCACGCCCGGTACCGGCGGCGGCTCGGGAACCGGTATCGACAAGCGCCTGCTGATCGGGGGCGGCATTGCGCTGGGTGCCGTGGTCCTGATCGGGCTGGCGATGATGCTGTTCTCCGGCGGCGGGGGCGGGTTCTCGCAAGAAGAGCGCACGACCATGGGCGGCTATCTGAACGGCTATGCCGAACGATATGCGGTGGGCCTGACGCCGGTTGGTGACGATGAACTGGCCTGGTTGGCCGGCAATGCGACCCATGACTACGAGGTGCGGCTGGACGATGGCGGCAACTATCGAGTGCTGGGGGCCTGCGATACCAACTGCCGAAACGTCGACCTCATTGTGTTGGGTCCGTCAGGGCAGGAGGTCGGCAGCGATACCCTGAGCGACGACTTTCCGGTCGTGGATATCCCCAATGCCCAGGGAGGCACCTATACGATCCGCATCGGAATGCCGGATTGCGGGGCGGACGAATGCCTGAGCGCCGCGCGGGTCTATGAGGCGAACTAACCCGCTCCGTGGCGGAACCCCAGCGTTACGAGATCGGCCAAGGCTATGGTTGCTCGTCTGCCCCGCCTTGATCGCGGAGCCAGCGGATGAAGCGTCGCGTCTTCGCAGGCGGCTCGCCAGCTCGGTGGAAGATTGTGAAGGCAGCGCCGTCGGCGGTGAAGCCGTGAGGGGCAACGAGGCGACCGGAGGCCAGGTCGGGCTCGATCAGCGGGCGCTGGCTGACGCAGACGCCGAGGCCGGCAAGGCAGGCCTCGATCATGGTTTGCTGGTGGTCGAATAGTCGGGGTGCTGTGGGATCGCCGAGGGCGCGGCCCGTACCGGCAATCCAGTCGTCGATGGCGGACGGATGTGACCGCGAGACAAGGCGGCGGGCGTTGAGCGGGTCGAGACCCGGCGCGAGGACAGGGCCGCTCTCATTCACCATGAAGGGGATGGCAACCAGGCCGGGCGGCGGCTCGGTCCCGGCGGCCAACATGCGGATGGCCAGATCGGCACCGTCGAGCATTCGATCCAGGTCAGCGTAGGACTCCGTCAGCTCGATGTCGTCACCAAAAGGCCAGTGCGCCAGGCGCGGTATCAGCCACCGTCCGGCCAGGGTGGACAGGCACGAGACGCGCAGGCGGCGATCATCGTCAGCGTGCACGCTCATGGCGATGGCGAGGCGTTCGAAGGCCGGCCCGACGTCGAGATACAGCGCCTCGGCCGCCGCGGTCGGGCGGCGCGCATTTCGGGGGCCCTCAAACAGGATGAAGCCGAGCCGGTCCTGAAGGGCGGCAATATTGCGACTGATCGCACCATGGGTGACGCCGAGTCTCTCGGCAGCGCGCGTCATGGACCCCAGGCGCATCACGGCCTCAAACTGGCGCATGGCGGTGAGGGGCATCGGCGGGAGTTTGTGCGCTGAACTCACAAACAAGGGCGAATAAGTCGTTAGGCGAGGTGGCGCAAGCGCGGCAGACAGGCGCGGTCCGAATGAGAGGGAGAGATCATGCTGAAACCGGTCGACTACAATGAACGCCAACACATCGGCTATCGCGTCGGACGGGCGATGCCGGCGGATAGCCAGGCTGTCTGGGCAGAAGCCTTTGCGAGGCGCGCGCCCCAGCGGCGGCCGTTGAGCGTGTTGGACCTGGGGTCGGGGACGGGTCGGTTGACGCCGATGCTGGCCGAGACCTTCGGCGGGCCGACCTGGGGCGTGGAGCCGCACGCCCGGATGCGGGCGCAGGCCGAGGCCGATCCGCATCCTGAGACGGTAACTTATCTGGAGGGGAGAGCCGAGGCGATCCCGCTGGCGGACGGGGCGTGTGACCTGATCGTGATGTTCCTGTCGCTGCACCATGTGCGCGACCGGGCGGCGGCGGCGCGCGAGATCCGGCGGGTGCTGAAGCCCGGCGGGCGGGTGCTGGTGCGTAGCCAGTTCTCGGACCGGTTGCAGCCGGTGGACTGGCACGTCTGGTTCGAGGGCGCCTATGAGGCCGAGCTGAAGATGTTCCCGACCACGACCGAGATCGAGGCGATGTTCGCGGCGGTTGGTCTTGAACGGCTGGCCCTGGATGTGGTGCGCGAACGCTATGCTGCCAGCCAGGCCGAACAGGCCGAGCGGTTGAAAACGCGCGCGATTTCGACCTTCGAGCATCTGGACGAGACAGCCATCGAGGCCGGGTTCAGCAAGCTGGACGAAGCCGTCGCGCGTGATCCGGGCGGGCCGGTCTATGGGGATGGGGATCTAGCGACGTTCGGGTAAGGGGAGGCCATTTTCTCCGTCGGCTTGTTCAGACGGCAGATCGCGCAGCAGTCTGGTTGGCTTATTGAGTGAATTGTGAATTTGGCATCGGAAGGCTATCCATATTAAACAGTTCGGATAATAACGGGCTTGTTGAGGTGCCAAATGCGCGAAACGAATAGCAAGGACGACGCCGACCGCGCCGGTCGCTATGTTCGCCAGCCGAGGGGCTACAGTGCTTTCATCCCTGAACCTCTGCCGCCGGTTCTCACCATCACCGACGCGCTGACCGAAGCGCGTGATCGCGCCAATCTGGCGCTTGGGCGCCTGGACAGCGCGGTCGAAACCCTGCCGCACCCGGAACTGTTCACGGCCATGTACGTGCGCCGTGAGGCTGTGCTGTCGAGCCAGATCGAAGGCACCCAGGCGTCGCTGGATGATCTCGTCGCCGTTGAGGCGCGTTTGCGGGGCGATCAGCCTCTCGGTGACGTCAATGAGGTGCTGAACTACACGGCTGCGCTGCGTCACGGTCTGGAGCGCTTGCAGACGCTGCCCATATCCGGTCGGCTACTTCGGGAGATCCACGCCATCCTTATGCGCGGCGTGCGTGGGGGCCATGCGACGCCCGGAGAATACCGCACCACCCAGAATTGGATCGGTGCGGCCGGTGCCGGGCTGCAGAATGCAATCTTCGTCCCGCCGCCACCCGAGGACGTCGCTGAGCACGTCGGAAACCTGGAGAGGTTTCTTCATGGTGACAGCCGGTTGTCTGTCATCGTCCAGATCGGACTCGCCCATGCGCAGTTTGAGACCATCCATCCGTTCGTTGATGGCAATGGGCGTCTGGGGCGCCTGCTGATCACCTTCCTGCTTTGCGAACGCAAGGTGCTGAGCAAGCCGGTCCTCTATGTTTCGCTGACCCTCAAGAAGCGGCGTCAGGAATATTACGAGCGGCTCCAGGCCGTTCGCGACCGGGGCGCATGGGAGGCCTGGCTGGTCTTCTTCCTCGATTGCGTGACCGAGGCGGCTCTGGATGCTGCAAACCTCGCGCGCCAGATATTGCGACTACGCGAAGACCATCGTGATCGGGTTGTTGATGCCATGGGCGCTCGCGCCGGCAAGGCCTTGAAGGTTCTGGAACGGCTATACCGGGACCCGTACATGGACGTGAACCAGGCGACGGCGCTCCTGCAGGTCAGCTACGCCAACGCCAACGACATCATCGCAGACATGGAACGGCTCGGCCTGTTGCGCGAGGCGACGGGCAATCAGCGCAACCGCGTCTTTGTCTATGAACCGTATCTGGCGCTGTTCCGCGAGATCTAGACGACCCCTACCCCCGCTCCTTCGTCCGGCTGAAGGTGATTTTGGGGAATTTCTCACCGACGTAGCCGGTTTCCCAGGAGGATTTGGCGAGGAAGACGGGGGCCTGGTCGATGTCGACGGCCATCTGGGGGCGATATTTGGAGGCGAAGTCTTCCAGCTCGGCCTTCGTGCCGGCGGACACCCAGCGCGCCTCGGCGTAAGGGCTGGGCTCGAAGATGACGTCCAGGCCGTATTCTTCGCCCAGACGGTCGGCCATGACCTCGAACTGGAGCTGGCCGACGGCACCGACGATGAAGTCGGAGCCGAGCTCGGGGCGGAACAGCTGGGTGACGCCTTCCTCGGCCAAGCCTTCGAGGGCCTTCTTCAGATGCTTGGCCTTGAGCGGGTCCTTGACCCGCACCCGCTGGAGAATTTCCGGCGCGAAGTTGGGCAGGCCCTGGAAGCGGACGAGGCCCGTCTCGGACAGGCTGTCGCCGACACGCAGCACGCCGTGGTTGGGGATGCCGATGACGTCGCCGGCATAGGCCTCCTCGGCCAGCTCGCGGTCCGAGGCGAAGAACAGGATGGGGCTGTTCACGCTCAGCTGTTTACCGGTGTTCTGGACCTTCAGCTTCATGCCGCGCTTGAAGGAGCCCGAGGCCATGCGGAACATGGCGATGCGGTCGCGGTGGTTGGGGTCCATATTGGCCTGGACCTTGAAGACGAAGCCGGTGACCTCTGCATCGCCGGGCTGGACGGTGATGTCGACGGGGGCCGGCGCGTTGCGGGTTTCGGGCGGGGCTTCCTTGCGGGCCGGCAGGGCCTTGGGGGCAGGAGCCCAGTCGGCGATGGCGCGCAACAGCTCGTCGATGCCGAAATGGCGCAGGGCCGATCCCCACAGCACCGGCGTCATATGGCCCTCAAGGAAGGCCTGGCGGTCGAAGGGCTTGTAGCCGGCCTCGACCAGCTCGAGTGCGTCAGCCAGGTCGGCCTGTTCGCCAGCCTCGAAATGCCGGGCGGCCTCGGCCAGCGGCAGGGCGCCGGGATGCTCAGGGTCGTGGTCGGCCCCGGCGTCCTTCCTGGCATAGGGCTGGAAGGTCCCGTCACCGACCCGGGCCATGCCGCGCAGGCGATTGCCGCTCTCGGCCGGCCACCAGACGGGGGAGGGGTCGAGCTGAAGCCGGCTGGCGATCTCGTCCAGCAGGGCCATGGGATCCTGGGCCTCGCGGTCCAGCTTGTTGATGAAGGTGATGATCGGAATGTCGCGCAGACGACAGACCTCGAACAGCTTCAGCGTCTGCGGCTCGATGCCTTTCGCTGCGTCCAGCACCATGATGGCGCAGTCGGCGGCGGTGAGGGTCCGGTAGGTGTCCTCCGAGAAATCCTCGTGGCCGGGGGTGTCCAGCAGGTTGAACATCCCGCCTTCGAACTCGAAGGTCATGACCGAGGCGGAGACCGAGATGCCCCGCTCTTTTTCGATCTTCATCCAGTCCGAGCGGGTGCGTCGGGCCTCGCCGCGGGCGCGCACGGCTCCGGCCGCGCGGATGGCCCCGCCCGCCAGCAGGATATGCTCGGTCAGGGTCGTCTTGCCCGCGTCAGGGTGGGCGATGATGGCGAAGGTGCGCCGGCGCGCAGCTTCCTGGGCGATGGAGAGCTTGGACATTGGGCGCGGGGGTTAGCGCGGACAGCGCCGATTGTCACCGTCCCGGCCGAGATTGGGTGGCGCGCGTGCGCCGCAAAGGGCTTGGGGGGCTTGCGTTCAAAGGCGGCCCCCGGCCTCAGTTCATGCGCCCGAACAGGTTGCTGATCGAATTGACCGCATCGCCTAGCCCGCCAAAGCCGGTGTCGGCCCCGGCGGTGCGATTTGTGCGGACGGTCTGGTCGATCTCGAAGCGCGCCTCGGGACTGAGGCTGTCATAGCGTTGGGGGTCGCCCGGTGAGGTGGCCGCAATCGTGCAGTCGCGACTGAGGCTCTCTTCGGCATAGGCCATGCAGCGCTGCAGATAGCGGATCCCCTGCTGCTCTTCCCCGTCGAGCAGGGAGATGGCGATGAGCGAGGGCAGGAAGGCCTTTTCCCCCAGTTCGCCCCCGCCGTAGCGGTCCGCACCCTGCTGGATCACCTGGCGGGCCCGGTCGCGCCGACCGGCCCTCATCAGCATCTGGACATGGGCGACATGGCCTTCGAGGCTGTCGTCGTCCTGGGTGTGCGCCTGGCTGTACAGCCGGTCTGCCTCGTCGAAGTCGCCCGCGTCCGCGTGGATGGCGGCGGCGGCGTTCAGGATCGCCGGGGCGCGGCCGAAGCTGGTGGCCTGAGCGCGTGAAATCTCCACGAGAGCCCCCTGGACGTCACCGGCCAGGCGTCGTTCCTGGGCGGCCTGCATGGCGTCAACGGCGATGACGGCCTGCTGAAACTCGTTGGAGGCTCGCATCTCCAACAGGGCCGTGTCGCGCGTGTCCATGAAACCGGAGCGGTCAGGATAGGCCTCATCGGCATAGGTCGACAGCCCTTCGGAGCGCGCCTCCGGTGGCCTGTGCCGCTGGCCGAAATAGCCGGACGCCAGCTGAAACCCGCGTCGGGCCCCACGCCGGGCGAAGCTGCCGAGCAGGCCCTCGTCCCCGCTGCCGGCCCCGCCGTTCAGGGCGGCGGCGAGATTGCTTTCGGTCAGGGCTTCTTGAGCCGTTTCATTGAGCTGGGCCTCCATGGCGACCGCCGTGGACCTCCGCAGGTCGAAATCGGCCTCCATGCGCCCAAACGCAGAATCCGCCCCGGCCAGGCCGTTGAACCCAACCGCCTCGGAGAGGTCGAAGGCCAGGGCGTCGGCCTGATCCTCCTGGGAGCGGGCCCAGGCCGGCTCTGCAAAGACATTGACCATCACGTTCAGGGCGTTGGCCGCCGCTGCGGCCCGGGCGCGCTCGCGCTCGGCCTGGGCGGGGTCTGCCTGATAGGTGCGGAACCCGCCGCCGGAGGCGTCCGCCCGCATCTGGTACAGGGTCGCGGCTATGCTGTAGGCCTGTCCCAGGCGCTGGCCGGTCTGGCGCTGCTGGCGAAAGCCCTGATCGTCGGCGAAGTGGCCGAGCCGCACATGCGACATCTCATGCGCGAGGATATAGGCCAGCTCATCGTCAGTCTCGACCTGGATCAGAAGCCCCAGGGGCACGAGGATGGACCCGTCGGGCAGGGCCGTGGGCGCGTAGAAGCCGCTGGCGAGAATGTGGACCTGGACCGGACGGCGCGGGTCGTGCGGCCAGACGGTGTCCATCTGCTGGATCATGGCGGCGATGGCGGCTTCGGTCTGGGGCATGCGAAGGCGCAGGCCGTGATGCTCCCCCCGGTTACCCGCCTCGTCGGCGAAGGCGAGGCCCGTGCCGGAGCCCAGCCGCTGGCTTATCTCGGCAGGATCGACCTGGCTCAGCATCGAGCCGCGTTCGCCGTCGACCGAATAGCCGCGCCCCGGCAGGAACCGGCCGAGCTGGGCGACCGCCGGCGTGCCGACCGAAACTGCCGCAATCGTAAGGCCGAGCACGGTCAGGCGGTGGAGGGAGGAGGTCATCAGTTGCCCCCGACGCGGCAGTCGCGGCTGGACCCGCCGCCGGCGTAGGTTCCGGTGGACATGGCTCCTTCGGCGCGCTGCTGGGCCCCGCTGGCCGCGTTGCAGGCGGCCACGCCAGAGTTGTTCAGCTCGAACTGAACGTCGATGCCGCGAACATAGAGGAGGCGGTTCTCGAAGATGATGCCGAGGCCCCCCCCGGACCGAATATCGACGATGGTGATGTCGCGCGACATCTGATTGCGGGGGACGGTTTCCTGCAACCGACCGTTGGCATCATAGAGGCGGATGGACGGTCGGTTGTAGCTCACGATCCGTCCGTAATTCCCGGTCTGGGCCTGGCTCTGGGTCTGGGCCTGGACGGGATCGGGCGATGCGGTGAGGAGAACGGCACCGACGACGGCGATGAGGCATTCACGAAGACGCATCCGGTTGTTTCCTTCTGGAGCGAGGCCGTCGGGTGCCCGGCGGTGTCGCGTTGGATGACGGCGTACGGCGTTGACGTTTGGGGGGGGGCGGAACACCAGAGTCCTGAGGCGTTTCGTCCGGGCGTCGGCGCCGGGTCAGATTTCGGTCGCCGAATTCAAGCTTGCGGGTCCAGGTGTCGACAAAGGCAAGGGGGCCGCCGACATCGGTGATGAAGGTCAGGCGCGCGGCCATGAACAGCACGCCGAAGGCCAGGCCCATGATCCCGAGCCAGTTGATGACGGCCTGGTCCCAGGCCGACTTGCCGATGAGGGCGATGAGCCAGGTCAGGCCGACGACAAGCACGATCAGCGACGCATAATAGGCCACCGTGGCCCACAGCGGCGGCCTTGACTTCCACTGCGGGCGAAAATCCTCCAGCAGCGTATTGCGCCCCATGACGGCCAGGATCACCGCCAGCAGCAGGATGAAGGTCAGGATCACCTGAAACAGGTCATCGGTGGAGAACCAGGTCGTGTCGGCCCGGCGATACCGGCTGTCGAGCGACACCAGATTGTCCAGGGCCATGGCGTGGTAGTGAACGCCGGGAAGCTGGCCGTGGACGGGCGTCGGCACCCAGTCGCTGTTGAGCATGTGGCTGCCGACCAGGATCAGCCGATCCTCGAAGATATAGCGGTAGTCGTCCTGCTCCAGGCCGAAGCCGGCAACGATGCGATCATAGCCGAGGTTGAAGGTGTAGGCGCAGGCGGTCGATTGCGGCAGCGCGTTGAACAGGCTGCGCAGGCTCCGCTCGACCACGCCCATGCGATCCTCGCATTCGGGCACGATCCCGGAGCTGACGCGGGCGGTCAGCTCGGTCTGGCGGTCCGGCTGCCGACTGCCCCAGAGCACGGCAACCGGGGTTGACCAGATGTCCCGGGCCTGTGTTCCCGGCACGGATGACCGCGCGCCAGGCCGAAGGGCGGCTCGGGCCGCCTCGGCGGCCTGTTGAAAGACCGGCTGGCCATCACAGGCCCGGGCCTGGCCGTTCCTGAGGATGTCGTGCAGGCAATCCGCCGCATACAGCGCCGAGGCCGGGTAGAGGTCAAAGCCGTACACGCCCGGCAGCGGGCCTTGCGCGTAGTCGTCGACGAGTGGGTAGTTTCTGACGTTCACCAGCACCGGCGTCAGCAGGGCGACATTGTCGAGCTGACGCTGGAGTTCGGTCAGGCCGTTCTGTTCCAGGGCGTCCGGCCGGGCCAGGATCACCGGCGTTCCACCGGCCTCGATGATGCAGGCCAGGCGGATCAGGGGATCGGTACGGCAGGCGCTCTGTCCGGACCAGGCCCGGGCCTGGGTGACCTCGGCGATCGATCTCAGCAGCAGGACGGCCGGCGTCGCCTCCAACTCGGAGTCGAGGATGGCCTCCAGATCGACGCTGGGCACGTCGGTCGACGCCCCGGTGATGATCAGATCCAGGAAGATCGCGCGCGGCCCCGGTTCCGAACCATAGGCCATGTCCTCGATGAGGATGCCGAGGCTGTCGAGGCCTGGAGGCCAGCCGTTCCAGCCGCCCTGGCGCAGGGCTTCGATGCCGGTCTCATCGATGGAGATGATGCGAATGCGGTCCTGGCCTTCGCGTTCCTCAGGCCTGTCTCCGTAGGTGCCGGAGGTGATCTGCTGGAAGACGTCGTCCGAGGCCGCGTCCATGACGTCCTCGAATCCAAACAGATTGAGCTTGCCGCCGACGAACGCGAACAGCGTCAAGACAACGCTGATCAGCACAGCCTTGAGGATCTGCGCCACCGGCATAGATCGCTTTCCCCACCTGGAAAGCGCAATTTCCCGTTAGTCGAACGCTGGTGTCAAGTCTCGAAAGCAGTTCGGGGCGCGCCGGCGCAGGGCTCATCTTGCCGGAATGGGCTTGAGGCCCGCACTTGTTCCCCGGGACCGCGCCTCAGGCCGCCATGCGGTTCCAGACGGCCTTGTCGGCGGCGACGGGGCTGAGGCGGCCGCGGGCGTGCTTGGCCTGGAGGGCGTGGATGACATCCTCGGGCAGGACGGCGAAGCGCGGCTCGACCAGCTCGGGCATGCAGTCGGCCTCCGGCGCGGCGAACATGGCGGCGTTGACGCCCGACTGGCGGCTGGCGATCAGCCAGGCCAGGCGGCGGGCCCGCTCAGGATCGTCGCGGTGGAGCATGGGATTCTCGGAGAAGAGCTCGCAGCCCAGCTCGACCACATAGTCGAAGCCTAGACGCTCAAAGCGGCGCGCATCGACCGGATCGACCGTCAGGTCGTCTTCCAGATCAAACACCGCATCATTCAGAAGAAACAGCACCAGAAGATACCCCATCACCGGACTCATTTCGGCCCGTTAGACCTGACGATAGTCGAGGGGGTTTGAGGTTCGGTGTGCGAACGCGGTTAAGGGTTTCTGACCAGGCCGGGATCTGGGTCATGTGACCGCCATGCGCCGGGCGAAGACCAAGGACGCGAGGGTTTCTGGTGATTAATCTGACGTCAGCTGAGCCGACGGGCGGCGCAGTCCGGCCAGCCGGAAATTCATGACATAGCCGACCAAAACCAGGAGGTATCCGACCACGTTTCCCCATTGGGTAAGCAGGGCGATCACCACCGAGCCGGCCAGCACCAACGCCGTGCCGACCCGTGACTCCCGGAAAAAAGCGAGACTGGGCAGGGCGAGGGCAAGGCCGAAGATGTAGTTCGGTCCGACGGTGATAAACGGGGACCAGATCGCCGGGGTGGCTGTGAGCCGCCGCGCCAGTTCAGACTCGAAGGCGTCGTCGGGCAGGCTCCAGAAGATGAAATCCAGAACGCACATACCGATGACGGCCGCGACGCCCAGCGCCATGGTGATCAGGGCGACGAGGTTGAGCGGGGTGCGCGCAAGGCGCGCCACGAACGGCAGGAAAAACAGGCTACCGAGAAGCAGAAGCCAGTGGGCGTAGTCCACCGGCCTTTGTGCGGAAACGAAGTCCGGCCCCAGGTTTACGAGGACCTGCCCCAGAATATAGAGCACCAGGCCGAACAGGAACGCCAGCTTGTCGCCGTGGCTGGGTCCGAACGACGGCGCGGCTTTGGCTACATTCATGGTTCACCCCGACATCACGGCCTCATCGGGGTAACGCGGCCAGGCTGATCTGGCCAGCGCTGAAGGCAGGTCCTGGCCAGGCGCAAGATGACGACCACGGGCTAGGAATCGCAACCGTCTAGGCCGACCGTAGGGCCGCAGGCCGCCAGGAGGATGAGAGACAGCGGCCCACGATGCGGAGGCATGACGGCTCCGACGAAAGGATGACCGTTGACAGGGCATCCGGCCGGAGAGCGTTCCTCGGGCGAGGCGAACCGTCTCAGGCCCCGGCGACATCCTCCACCAGAAAGTGCCGCCCCGTCCGGTCCTCGATCTCGACCAGCCAGATGTCGGGGTCGTAGTCGGCCTGGCGCGCGGCATAGGCGTCCAACTCCCCCTCGCTGGCGTCGGGATGGGGCTGGATCCACACGCGGTCGCCATCCAGGCCGATGGTCTCGGCATAGAGGCGGGCGGTGCGCTCGACGGTATTGTAGGCCTTGACCAGGACCGCACCGGCGCGGGCATCGCCCTTGCGCACGACCACGGCCGAGGCCCCGGCCATCTGGGCGCGGCGGATCAGGGCAGAGACCCAGACGTCGGTCGCAATCAGCAAAGGCTTAACCCTGTTCCGAAACCGAACCGAAGGGCCGGCGCGCCTAGAGTGAGGCCATGACCGGACGATTCCAAGTGCTGCGCCGCCCATCACCTCGGAACTGGGGTGGCGTGCTGATGCTCAGCGCCGCGCTGGCGGCAACGCCGGCGGTGGCCGGCCCGGCCGAGACCTACTTCGAGCGCAGCCTGGTGGCGACTGCGGGCGCGCGTTGTGGCCTGTTTGACGCGGCCACGACCCATGCCCTGGATGCCGGGGCGGCCCAGTCGCGCGGCGCAGCCCTGCGGGCCGGAATCAGCGAGGCTGAGGTCACCGACCGCCGCCTTCGCGCCTTTGCGAGGGCGAGCCAGATCGCCTGCGACGACGCTGAGCTTCATATGGTGGCCGAGCGGGTTCGGTCGGCCTTTTCGGCCTGGGCCCGGACGCCGCGCATGGAATTCCCAGGCGACCGGTCCAGCTGGCAGGTCGTGCGTTCGGCCTATGCCAGCCAGTCGTGGCGCGTGCGCCAGGACGGGGTCGGCGTCATCTTCGGCTTTGCCGGCGCGGGCACTGGACACACCTTGGCGCTGGCGGTGGCGGACCCGCAGGTGGTCACCGCGCGCCTGGTGGTGCGCGATCCGGCGCGGGCCCCTTCGGCCTGGGTGGTTCGCGCCGGTATCGCCGAGACGCCGCCGGCCTCGGCCAGCCAGGTCTTCATGGCCGGTCGCGGCCGGGTCGTGCCCGAGACCTTGAGCGAGTCTGGCGGCAAGCTGTTCCGGTTCTCGACGGCGGCGGCTGACGCCATCGGTCTGCTGGACCCGCGCGAACGCTTCGCCGTGGAACTGGTGCGGGCCGATGGTGACACGCGCATCGTCACCCTGGGGGCCGGCGACTTCGCGGCCGCCCGCGCCTTCCTGGCGATGGGAACGCTCTAGAGGATCAGGCGGCGGCGGCCACCTCACGTCGCATCTTCCAGAAGCGCAGGGTGCGCTGGGCCGCGTCCTGGCTCAGTTCGGCGTACATCAGGCCGTAGGCCTGGGCCTTGGCCATGGCATTGCCGTCCTTGTTGAGGAGCACCACCGCGTAGGTCAGGAACAGGGCGCGCTCCATACCGGCCGATTTGCACACGACGGCGAGCGCATCAATCTGGGCAGACTCGACGATCTGCTTGGCCGTGTGGAAGTCGATGCCCGACAGTTCGGACAGGGCGATCAGGAATTCCGTGCGGCCTCCCGAGCGGAGGAAACGGGCCAGGACCTCGGGGGTCAGTCCCCCGGCGGCGCGCAACTCGCGGACATAGGCCCCGGCGGTCTCGTAGTCGTCGGGCAGGGAGCCGTCGGCGGCGCGAAGGCGATTGCGACCTGCGGCAAGCGCGGCTTCCAGCTGATCGACCGGCATGGCACCGTTGCGCTCGAGGATCTTCTGACGGAGCCTGGCCTCCACCACGAAGTAGAGTTCGTTCAGGAGATCCGGCGGCAGATCGGCCCGGTTGACCAGGGCGTCCTGGAGGTCGGGATTGGCGTGAGCGCGATCGGTGACGGTCTCGTGGGCGGCTCGCGAGAGCTGTGCCCCGTCATTGCGGACGAGCACGCCGAGGGTTTCGTCGTCGCCACGTTCGACGATCACCGTCGAGACAGATTCGGCCACATGGGCGCGCCCGGAAACGGCCCGCAGGTGGCCCTGGCCCTTGACCCGGACGATGTCGAGCAGGTCGGAATCCTGAAGGGCATCGCAAGCCCGCAATACCGGGGCGGCGACCTCCTCGACATCCATGGCCAGGGTCCGGGCCAGGACGCGCGGGGCGTTGGCGGCCACCGAGAAGCGGGCCGACAGCTCCTGACGAACGGCCTGTTCCATTTCGGTGGAGAGCTGGGCCAGGACCGAGCCGTAGAGTTCGGATTCGACCGGGTTGGGTTGGGAGGTCCCGAAGAACTGATCCGTCAGTTCTCGCAGAAGCTCCCGGCGCTTGTCCCCGGACGGCACCCTGGCCAGGTCAATCAGGTCTTGAAGGCGAGAGACGGTCATGGCTGGCGGCCGAGCATGTCCATGAGCTGATCCGGCGGAAGATTGCGGAGAATCTCGAAGGCTTCCTCGGCGCGGGCCGACCGGTCCTGCTCAGCCAGGCTCTGGCCCTGGGGGGACTGCAGGGCGACGAGTGCGTCTTCGGCGGCCAGCTCCTGGGCGCGCTCGATGGTGTCGGGCGTGCGTCCGGAGGGACGATGGACCGAATAGTAGCGGACCCCGTCACCCGAGGTCGCGGTCGGTGAGGCCGGGCGGGACTGGGGATCGGTCGCGGCCCGAACCTCGGCCACGGGCTCCTGGGCCGGGGTTTCGACCTGAGGCTGCGGGGTCGGTCGAGCGATCGGGCGCGGCGGGGCCGCCCGCTCGGCCCGGCGTGGTGCGCTGTTGACCGGGGGCCGCCCCGGCCAGTTGAGATAGCGCAGTCCAGCCTGTTCGGCAGCTTCCGAACGTCGCTGCTGGGCGGCAGCCGGCAGGGCGACGGCGACGGTTGATACGGCGAGGACGGCGAGGAGGAGGCGAGCCATCTTGGCGTTCCTGGGTGACTGGAGGTCCAACCTAGGATCGAGGCGCTTGCCTGGGTGTTAACGCGCGGGATGGTGGCGCAAAAAAATTTACCTCAACCATAGATCGGAAGGGCCGGGCGGCGGGATAGGGGCCAGGCGCGAGCGTCAGCTACGCAGGAAGTCGAGGGTGAAGGCCGAGCGCCAGTCCACACCGGGGTCATAGGCCCCGGCCTCTGAGGTGACCTGAAAGAACGCCTGCCAGCGCGCGGCGCTCATGTCGCCGATGCGGCCGCCTGGCGAGACGACGACCTCATGGGTGATCAGCTGTTCCCGCGCCCAGGACAGCTGTTCCTGGGTCATCCGGGGATTGACCCGCTTGATCAGGGTCTCGGCGGGGGCCGGATCGTCATCGAGATAGGCGTGCCAGCCCTCGACCGAGGCCTCGATGAAACGGGCCACGACCGAGCGATTGTCACGGATCAGGCCGTCGGGCGCGAGCAACAGGTTGCCGTAGGAGGGATAGCCCTCGTCAGCGAGCAGGAAGACGCGCGGCTCGACCCCCGCCTGGGCCGCGATGACGTAGGGGTCGGCCGTCAGGCTGCCCTGCTGAACCGCGCGCGGGTCGGCCAGAAAGCCGGTCAGGTCGGAGGTGTAGGGGCGAAGCTGATCATCGGTGAAGCCGTAGCGGGCCTTGAGCCAGACCCAGACGCGCGCCACCGAGGCCTCTGACAGCATGAAGGGGCGTCCGGCCAGGTCGGCGATGGTGGCCAGGGACGGGTTGGGATGGGTGACCAGGACCTGGGGGTCCTTCTGGAAGAAGGCGGCCACGACCGAGACCGGCGCGCCTTCGGCAGTAAGGCTCATGGGGATGAAGGCGCTGGACCCCAGGGCGAGTTCGACCTGGCCGGAGGAGAGAAGCTGGGCCACATCGACCGACGATCCGCCCTGGATGATCTCGACGGTGAGGTCGCGCCGGGAATAGGCCCCGTTTGCGACCGCCTGGTAGAAGCCGCCGTGGGCCGCCTCGGCCGCCCCGTCGATGGCGAAACGGACGCGGGTGCGGCCATAGCGGTCGGTCGGTTCGCTGCGGGGCTGGCAGGCAGACAGTGCGGTCAGCCCGCCGATCGCCGTCAGGCCTGCAGCCCCGGCCAAGCCAGCGATGAGCGACCTGCGGTCCATGAGTGATTCCCCGCGCTTGTCCCGAGGGTAGCGGTGGGGTGCGGCGATGGGAAGGCAGGGGTAGGGGAGTTGGGGGCGGGGAGTAGGGAGGGTGGCGGTCGGCGGGCTTCCTAGATTTGCCCACTGGCCGCAGCGGAGCGGAGAGGCGGGACAAGCCCGCCACATCGCCGAGCGCTTGAAGTAACCCAACCCTTGTCCCGGCTCTGCGCCGCACGCGGCTTGGCCGGGATGACAATTTTTGAGGCGCATTTGGCGCGCCGTAGGGCTGGTTCGCCCGATCAAAAGGGGGGGGCAGGGGGCCAGAAACGGATCGAGGGGCGATGGCCCGGGCGAACCCGTGCTCATCGGCCCCTCACCAAGTCCGGGTTGGACGTTGGTCCGTTACGGGTCGGAGGTCTCATTCGTCTGGCGGGCAAGCCCGGCGTCCGCTTGATCGTCCTGTCCTTGCCTGGTCTTCCTCCTTGGTGAGTTGCCCCACCGGGTTTTGAAGTCCGATCCTCCCTTGGATTTCTCCTCGTTCAGATCCCGTCCCGGTCTCTCCTGGGTTCCCCCTGAAGTCCTTGTCTGGTGGCCGGTTTCGCCGCTTGAAGCCCGGGTCTCCCCGGAGTTCCGCGCCGCGATGTCCGTCGGCAAGGACACGCTCTCCTGAAACCCGGCGGCTGGCAAGCGGGGCGGGGGCGTTGCCCACGGGCGGATGGGGGATGGACGGTGGATAACCCGGGCCGGCGGGGGGACGGATGGCGGAAAAGCGTCCCAATGCAAGGCCATGCGTTGTCCCCAGAAATGAGGGCCTATGCGGTGAGCGTCGCCTTCATTTCCTCGATCCGTAGCCAGTCCGTTTCGGCGGCTTCCAGCCTGGCGCGGGTGGCGTCGAGGTCGGCCGACAGCTTGTCGAAACGCTTGCGGTCGGTCGTGTAGAGGGCGGGATCGGCCAGCGCCGTTTCGAGGGTTTCAATGGCGGCGGGGAGGGATTCCATCTCGCGCTCGGCCTCTTCGAGGCGGCGGGCGTCCTTGTAGGAGAGTTTCTTGCTCGACTGGCGCAACGCCTGCGGCGCCCCCTCCACCGCTTCGCGGTCCCCCTCCCCATCTGCGATGGGGAGGAGACGCCGGGCCGGCTCAGGCTGTGAGGGCGAGAGGAACCCCGGATTTTGGGCCACGAAGTCGGTCCAGCCGCCGGGGGTTTCGACGGCGTCGCCGCGACCGTTCAGGGCGATGGTTGAGGTGGCCAGCCGGTCGATGAAGTCGCGGTCGTGGCTGACCAGGATGAGAGTCCCGTCGTAGTCTTCGAGCAGGTCTTCGAGCCGGTCGAGCGTCTCCATGTCGAGGTCGTTCGTGGGTTCGTCCAGGATCAGCAGATTGGCCGGCTGGGCCAGGGCGCGGGCGAGCAGCAGGCGGTTGCGCTCACCGCCCGAGAGGGTGGAGACCGGCTGGCGCAGCTGGCTTTCCTTGAACAGGAAGTCCTTGGCGTAGGCGGCGACGTGCTTGGACTGACCGCGCACCAAGATGGAATCGCCGCCGCCGGGGGTGAGGGCGTCCCAGAGCGTCATGTCGGAGCGCAGGTCGGCGCGGGCCTGGTCGAGATAGACCGGGGCGAGATTGGCGCCGAGACGGATGGAGCCGGCGTCGGCCTCGATCTCGCCGAGCAGAAGCCGGACGAGGGTAGTCTTGCCCGCGCCATTGGGGCCGCCGATGGCGAGGCGGTCGCCGCGCCGGACCTGGGTGGAGAAGGGCTGGAGGCTGGTGCGGGTCGCCGGCCCCTCCACCGCCCACCGGTCGCTTGCAGCGACCGGCCCCTCCACCGCTTCGCGGTCCCCCTCCCCATCGCTTCGCGATTGGGAGGAGAAAGACTTGGCGACCCCCTTCAGCTCGGCCACCAGCTTGCCAGAGGTGGGGCCGGAATCGACGCCGAGCTGGATGTCGCGCGGGAGGTCGGCGACGCGGCGGGCGCGGTCCTGGCGCAGGGCGTCGAGGCGGCGGGCGCGGCCTTCGTTCCTGGTGCGCTGGGCGGTGATGGAGCGGTAGAAGGTGTAGGTCTCGCGCTCGATCTCCTTGGTCAGGCGGCGCAGGGATTCGGCCTCTTCCTCGGTGACTTTCGCCGCCCAGGCATCGAAGGCCTTGAAGCCCTTGTCCAGCGTGCGGACGCGGCGGTTCTCGAGCCACAGGCAGCGTTTGGTCGTGCGCTCCAGAAAGGTGCGGTCGTGGCTGACCATCAGGACGGCGAAGCGGGCGGCCTTGAGCTCGTCCTCCAGGGTCTCGATGGCGAGGATGTCGAGGTGGTTGGTCGGCTCGTCCAGCAGCAGCAGGTCGGGTTGTTCGGCGAAGGCGCGCGCGAGGTCGGCGCGGCGGGTCTCGCCGCCGGAGAGACGGGTGGCGGGCTTTTCGGGATCCAGGCCGAAGGTCTCCAGCCATTGATCGGCGGCCCAGGGATCGGCGCCGCCGGAGGTGGCGTGATCGCGCAGGGTCGGGCCGATGATGACCGGCTCTTGGGGGACGTAGGAAAAGCGGGCCCCGGCCTGGACCGCGCGCTCGCCCGAGTCAGCGTCGATCAGGCCCATGACCAGCTTCATCAGGGTGGACTTGCCGGCGCCGTTTCGGCCGACGAGGCAGGCGTGCTGACCCGGCTCGATGGCCAGGTCGACGCCGTCGAACAGGGGGAGAGGGCCGTCCTGGAGACGGACATCGCGAAGGGAAACGAGTGGGGCGCGGGCCATGGGAGGGAAGGGCCTAGGGAGTAGGGGGCATCGGGAGGTGGGACATAGGGCAGTCCCTCGTGTTCGTCACCGGGTGCGGGACAGAAGTTGGTTTCCCGCCATGGGAGATTGGCTTGACGAGTTTTTCCCACGGTGGGAAAAGGTGGGTGTGAGGATCATCGCCCGCGCGACGCTCGTGGCCTATTGGGAACGGCATCCGAACACGGAGCCGGCCCTGACGCACTGGTTGCGGGTCGCCAAGGCGGCGCGGTGGGAGACCCCCCAGGCGGTCGTCGCAGATTTTTTGAAGGCCAAGGTGCTCAACGGTGAGCGCGTGCGGTTCGAGGTGGCGGGCGGCGATCACCGGATGATCGTCGCCTTCGACTTCGGGCGGCAGGTCGCTTTCATCAAGTTCGTCGGGACCCACGCGGAATACGACCGCGTGGACGCCCTGACGGTATCGCGGTTCTAGGAGGCCGGGCATGGATATTCGACCGATCCGAAATGATGAGGACCATGAGGCGGCGCTCCGCGAGATCGAGGCGCTTTGGGGCGCGCAGGCCGGGACGCCTGAGGGCGACAGACTGGATGTGTTGATCACGCTTGCGGATGCCTATGAAGGCGCGCGCTGGCCAATCCCTGAGGGTGATCCGGTGGACGCGATCAATGGCAGCATGGCTATGGAAGGGCGCACGCAGTCGGACCTGGCCGAGGTACTGGGGTCGGCGTCGCGGGCGTCGGAGGTGCTGAGGCGCAAGCGGGCTCTGACCCTGCCGATGATCTGGGCGCTGCACGAACAGTGGCGGATTCCGGCGGAGGTGCTGGTGAGGCCCTATAGGACGGCAGCGTAGAGGCGGGGGCCTCGGGCTTAGGGATCACGAGGCCCGATTGCCTAGGCCAAAGGGCCGTCTATCGCACCGGACTGCTGTGCGCGGCCCCCCGGAAGATGGCGTTGAGGAACAGGACGTCCTGGCCGTGGAGGAAGCCGCGGAAGGTGGGGTCCTGGGTGAAGGCGATGACCTGGCCACGACCGACGCTGTTGGCCATGACATAGGGTTTGAAGGCGAGCTGGGCGCGGTTCTCGGCCCAGAGGTGGCCGGCGACGGGAAGCTCTCGCGCCGAGACGTAGCGCAGGACATTGGTGCCCTCGTCCTGACGCAGCGGCTCATAGATGGCCGAGCCGATGACCAGGACGGTCAGGCGGTCGGGCAGGCCGGATGACAGCCAGTGGCTGCGATCGACCTCGACCAGAGCCTGGACACCGAGGACGGAATCCGGGGTCTGTTCGGCGGGCCGGGTCGCCTCGGCATAGGCGTCGGCATCGGCGATGATGCGCGGATCGGCGTCAGGTGCCGGGGCGGCCTGGCCGTTCTGGGACAGCAGCGGCTCGCGCGCTGAGGCGATCATCGGGCTGTCGCCGGCCATCATCAGATCGGTCCCCGAGCCGATGCCGATGAGGGTGCCGCCGCGCTGGACCCAGGCGCGCAGGGACGCCGCGAGGGCGGCGTCATAGGAACCATAGGCGTCCGGCAGGATCAGGACCTGATAGCGGCTGAGGTCGGCGCGGGACAGATTTTCGGTGCGGATGATGGTGACCGGATAGCCGTAGCGTTGCTCCAGCACATAGCGGATGGCCCCGGCAGAGTTGGGATCGGTCGGCTCGTCCCAGGCCAGGGCGATGCGAACCGGCGGGATGATCGGCGAGCGATCCGAGGCGAGGTTCGGCCCCTCGGTGACCCAGGTGTCGGACAGGCCGATGGCCTCGGCCCCGGCCTCGCGGGCGATGGCGGCGACCTGGGTGTCGAAGTCGTCGGGCGAGCCGGCGCGGCTGAGGATGACCGAGCCGGCCGGGAAGGTGCGGTCGCCGACGGTGAAGGCGGCCTCGGGCGAGCGCACACGGATGCCGGCGCGCAAGGCGCGGGTCATGACGCCCATGGCCTGGGAGCCGGAGGTGACGACATAGACGACGGGGGACGTATCGCCGGAGACGATGCCCTCGATGCCGTCAGCGGTGACGGCGGCGGTGGCGACCGAGGGCGTCGAGCGGCACTGGAGGGCATCGACGCCATAGGAGCCCGGCAGGGCCCAGGCGGTGATGTCATAGACCTCGGCGTACTGGCCCTGGTGACGGCGGGCCTCCTGGGCCTGGACGAAGCCTTCACGCATGGTGATGGACGGGTCCATCAGGACCTGGAGCAGGCGACCCAGCGGCTGGCCCCGGCGGATGATATAGTCGCCGGCCCGGTATTGGCGGCCACAGGCGTTGAAACCGGCGGTGGCGCGGGTCACCTCGATGCCCTGGCGGGCCAAGAGGGCAGCCAGGGCATCGGTGGAGCCGGGGTCGACATCGCCGCGCGCCAGAATCCAGGAGCCGGAGCCGCCTTCGGAGACGGCCTGACGGTAATAGGCGGCAAAGTCGCTGAGTAGCTGGGCGCGATTGGCCGAGGCGGTACGGATGGTCGAGAGCGAGGCCAGGAAATGGTTCCTGACGGTGGTGCGATAGGTCAGCTCTTCGCCGTTGGAGCGGCGCGCGACCAGGCCTCGGGCCGAGCCCTGTTCATAGGTCATGCCGACGGCCCCGAGATAGGACGGCCAGCCGTCGCCGTAGCCGGGATAGAAGGCGTCGAAGACCTCGCGGGTGTAGTAGTCGACGCCCTCGCGGTCGAAGGTGGCGGCGTTGCCGCGCCCGAAGAGCTGGCGGGCGCGTAGCTGGGCCTCGGGCAGGAGCGGGTTCAGCGGCTCGGCCTCGGGCGGGAAGAAGAAGGGATCGTCGGTGCCCATCTCATGGGCGTCGACCACGACCTGGGGCCGCCAGCCGAGCATCAACTGGGTGAGGCCGCGCGTCTCGGGCTGGGTCTGGGCGAACCAGTCGCGGTTCATGTCAAAGAGATAGTGGTTGGGGCGACCCGACGGCCACGGCTCGTCGCGCTCGGCGGACAGGCGGTCGCCGTCCGGCTCCAGGCCGAGCGACTGATAGTAGGCGTTCATGAAGCGGTCGCGGCCGTCCGGATTCTGGGTCGGGACGAGAACGACGACGGTGGTGACGAGCCATTCGGCGACTTCTGGGTCGCGCGAGGCCAACAGGTGCCGGGCCGTGGCCATGGCGGCCTCGGCCGGGCTGATTTCATTGCCGTGGACCGAATACATCAGCCAGACGATGACCGGCTGGTCGGCGGGCGGGGTCGTCGGGCCGGCGCGGGGATCGGTCAGGGCCAGGGAGGCTTCGCGGATGGCCCCGAGCCGCCTCATGTTCGCCGCCGAGGAGATGACGGCGTAGGGCAGGGGCCGGCCCTCCCAGGTCTCGCCGTAGCGGGTCAGCATCATGCGATCGGGCGCGGCCTCGGAGAGGGCGTCGAAGTATCGCAGGACGTCGGAGGCGCGCGACAGGCGTTCGCCGAAGGCGTAGCCGAGGACGCGCTCGGGCGTCGGGATGGCCGGATCGTATTCCTGGCCGGCGATCAGGTCTGCGGAAGGTTGCTGAGCGAGGGCGGGAAGCGGCGCGAGGACCAGCACCAAAGCGGCGAACAGACGAGCGAACATGAGACCCCCGAAAACAGGCGGCCAGTTAGGCTGGAGGGGGGGCGGCTGGCAAGCGGGGGGCCTTCGTGCCGGTCTGCCTGACACCCGGAAACATGGTGACAGACTGAAAGATCGCGCCAAGGCGACATGGCGGCGGGTCGATCGTTCGCGGTCGAAATAGTGCACTGTGAATCCCGTGCACTAAGTGCACTAAGTGCACTAGGTGCACTAAATCCGATGAGGTCAGGCCTCATCCTGGCCTCAGCGCCGACGCCGGGCGGCGGCGGGCGCGATGACCTCCATCCAACGATATCAAAGACCCGCGAGCAGGATATCAGCCCAGCCAGGGGCGGGGATTGTTGAAACGAGAAAACCGGCTGGACCGGGTACCGGCAAGGGATTGGCGGGCGGAGCGGTGCGCGGAATTGGGTGTGTGTGTTCTCGGGTGTGGGGTCTGGGGTGTGGGGTGGAGCCTGTCGGCGTACTCGGCCTCCTGAACGACACGAGCCCAGACATGGTGATTGACGGGGGCCCGGGTCGAGCGGCCTTGCGCGCCATAGACCACGACCTCGGGCGACTGACCGGGGCGACGTTCGAAGGCGACGGCCGGCATATCGCGACCGTAGCCATCCACGAAGAAGGCGCGATGGACGATGGCCCCGGACGCGGCTTCGTCCTCGATGGAGGCCATGCTCAGAAGGGTGCGGATGCGCGCCTGAGCTTCTGCGTCGTAGCGATCGACGCCGTTGTCGTCCTGACATTCGCGTGGATCGCGAGGATCATCCTCGGATCAGGCCCAGGCGGGCTGGGCGACGAGGATCAGGAGCAGGGCAGTGAGTGCGCGCAGGAACATGGCAAGGCCTCCGGCTGGAGGCCGAGTGTCACGAGCGCGCACTCAAAAGGCAAGCGTCTCAGTTGTGCCGAGTCATGTGCAGGCGTGAGGTGTCGTAGCCCAGCTCGGCGGTGCGGGCGAGGATGTGGGCACGGGCCTCAGGCGAGGGATCGGGCGTGCGGCTGAGCAGCCAGAGGAAGCGGCCCGACGGCTCTCCGACGATGGACCAGCTGTAGTCCTCGGCATGGTCGAGCACCCAATAATCGCCAAAATAGAAGGGGCCGAAGAAGGAGACTTCGAGCTTGGCGTTGCCGCTGTTCTCGACGACGCGGGCGCGGCCCTCGGCGCTGCGGACCTCGCCGGTGGGAGAGCCGTCGCGGCAGGTGTTCAGCACACGGATCTCTCCGTCGTCGCGCAGGCTGTAGCCTGCGGTGGAGGCCTCACAGCCCTGCTGGAAGCTGCCGACATCATAGCGGGCGATCTCGTACCACTGGCCGAGATAGCGGTTCAGATCAACGGATTTAGCCGGCTGAGGAACGGTCGGATTGCTGACCGGCGCGGTCAGGGTGGAACAGGCTGCGGCACCCAGAAGGGCAGCGGCGGCGGCGAGGGTCAGGGCCAGATGTTTGCGTGTCATGACGGCGAAAGCGCCGACACCTAACATTGGTTCCTGATGGGGTGACCGGGAGTGGGTCAGGGGTTGTAGCGGCCCGGAACAAGTTCGCCTTTCAGAGGTGGTCCCGAACCGTCATATAGCGCCGCATGAAGCCCTTCTGGGAAACCAAGAAACTGCACGAAATGACCGAGGCGGAGTGGGAATCGCTCTGTGACGGCTGTGGCCTGTGTTGTCTGGTGCGGTTTGAGGACGAGGAGACGCTGGAGGTCATCCCGACGCGGGTGCACTGCAAGCTGTTCGATCCTGAAGCGTGCCGGTGCTCGGACTATGAGAACCGCAAGCAGTTCGTGCCGGACTGCATCAAGCTGACGCCGTTCAATGTCGAGGCGTTGGAGTGGATGCCGAAATCCTGTGCGTATCGGCGGCTGCACGAGGGCCGCGGGCTGGCGCCGTGGCATCCGCTGGTGTCGGGCGACCCTGAGACGGTCCACACCGCCGGTGTCAGTGTGCGCGGCGAGACGATTTCGGAGACGACCCTGGCCGACCCGGAAGATGCGCTTGATTTCGCCGCCTGGGACCTGATCGAGGAGCGGGGCTGACACGCATTTTCAGAGAACGTGTCGTGCGATGATAACCTTATGTTGGGGGTTGATTGTCAGGTTCGCTTCAAACGGACCGGTGAAATGCCCTCCAGCAATACGACGACATCGCTGAATCGGCTGACGGGTATCGCCGCGACCCTGTTTGGAACGCCCGCCGCGACGGTGGTTCTGAACGGTGCGGACGGCATGAAGCTGAGCGGCGGCATGAACGTCTGCCGTGATGAGGTGCCCCGCAAGGCGAGCTTTACCGAAACGGCCATGGCCATGGGCACCGGTGCGGTTCTGGTCGTCGAGAATGCAGCCGAGGACGCGCGGTTCAAGGACGCCGAGGTCGTCTGCGGACCGAACCATGTGCGATTCTATGCCGGCGCGGTCATCACCCTGAAAGACGGGACCATGGCGGGTACGATCTGTGTGCTGGATGTTTTCCCCAGGGAGCGCCCGGGCGATGACCAGCTGGAGGCGCTGAAGAAGCTGGCCGAGATGGCCGCCGACATTCTGGACCGCGAAGCCGAAATCAGATTCCAACGCGAAGAACTGGCGACGCTCAAGCTGGCCGAAACCATGTCGGGAGTCGGGCACTGGCGCATGGATTTCGTCACCCGCGAGGTCAGTTGGTCCGATGAGGTCTATCGGATCTACGGCCTGGACCGGGACACGCACGCGCCGACGGCCGACTCGGTTATTGCGGCATTCCATCCCGACGACCAGGAAGTGGTTCGCAGCCAGATCCTGCAGGTTGCTGAAACGGGACGGGAAATGCAGTCTGAGCCCCGGCTGATCCGCCCGAACGGAGAGGTTCGGCGGCTGCAGTCGATGGCCGGGGCGGAACTCGGACCGGATGGCAAGGTCAAGACGGTGTTCGGCGTCGTGCGCGATGTCACCGAGGACCGGCGGACGATGGATATGATCCAGCGTAGCGAGGCCCGCTATCGGTTGTTGGCGGACAACACCGCCGATGTCATCACCCGCATCAGGCGAGACGGGAGCAGCCGGTATATTTCGCCCGCCGTCGAGGCGATGCTGGGCTGGCGGTCTGAGGAGATGACCGGCCAGATCGGTGACTATGTACACCCCGACGATTTCGAAAGAGTCATGGCCGTCATCGAAGGGGCGATGGAGGATAGCGACCGCCAGGCCGTCGTTCACCGGGCGCGGCACCGCGCCGGGCACTATATCTGGGTCGAGAGCAGCTTCCAGCGGATCCGGTCAGAACCCGGCGAGCCGGAGGAAGTGGTCGTGGTCATCCGCGACATGTCGCAGCGCAAGGCCCTGGAGGACCAACTCCAGGCCGCCCTGGACCAGGCTCGGGAGAGCGAGACACGCTACCGGCTGCTGACGGACCGGTCCGAGGACATCATCATCACCTATGGCTATGACACCCTGGTGACCTATGCTTCGCCGTCGCTGGAGCGGATTACGGGCATCAAGCCGGAAGATATTCTCGGCAAGACGGTCAATACCCTGCTGCACCCGGAAGACTGGCGCGAGGTGAACGCCAAGCTGGCCGCCTTCATTCGCGACCATCCTGATCAGGACATGACGACCCAGCGCTATCGCGCCTTCGTCAAGAACGGCGAGGTGCGTCACTATGAGACGCGCACGCGCATCGTTCGCGATGATCAGGGCCGGGTGCTGGAAATCCAGGACATGGCGCGCGACGTCACCGAGACCCGCCGCCTGGAAGCGGAACTGCGCGAAGCCGTCGACCGCGTCCAGGCCAGTGAGGCCCGCTACCGGTTGCTGGCGGACCGGTCTGAGGACGTCATCGCCACCTACGGCTACGACATGAAGGTGACCTATGTGTCGCCGGTCGTCGAAACGGTCACGGGGGTTCCTCCAGAAGATATTCTGGGTACGCCGGTGACCAATCTGATCCACCCGGACGATGCAGACGAGGCCATCGAGCGCCTTTCGACCTTCATTCGCGAGAATCCCGACAAGGACATGTTCTCGCAGACCTACCGGGCCTTCACGCGGGACGGTGACATCCGGCACTACGAGACGCGGACGCGCATCGTGCGCGACGGCACGGGACGGGTGAAGGAAATTCAGGACGTCGTGCGGGACGTCACGGAGACCCGGCGGCTCGAAGACGAGCTGCGTGAGGCCCTGGCCAAGGCGGAAACTGCCGGCCAGGTCAAGGCAGAGTTCCTGGCCAATATGAGCCACGAGCTGAGGACGCCTCTGACCAGTGTGGTCGGCTTCGCCGGACTGCTGAAGGGCAGCGAGCACCTGACGGCCGAAGACCGCCGCCATGTCGACCGCATCGCCACCGGAAGCGAGGTGTTGCTGAGCGTCATCAACGACATTCTCGACTATTCCAAGCTGGAGGCCGAGGCGCTGGAGATGGACCTGCAGCCGTTCCATGTCTGGGACCTAGCGCACGGGGCCGGCGACCTGATGGAGGCCCAGCGCGCCGCCAAGGGGCTCGACCTGAAAATCGATGTCGCCGCTTCGGTCCCCGAGGCCCTGAGGGGCGATGCGGGGCGCTTGCGCCAGGTGACGCTGAACTTCCTGTCGAATGCGATGAAGTTCACGGCCAGGGGCGGGGTGCGGCTGGATGTGGCGGGCGCGCCCGGTCCGGCGGGGACCTGGCGACTGAGGGTGGCGGTGACCGACACCGGCATCGGGATTGCGTCAGGCAAGCTGGACAGCCTGTTCGAGCGTTTCACCCAGGCCGATCAGTCGACGACGCGCAATTTCGGCGGCACCGGGCTGGGTCTGGCGATCTCGAAACGTCTGGTCGAGGCCATGGGGGGCGAGATCGGCGCGACGAGCGAGCCGGGAGCCGGGTCGACCTTCTGGTTCGAAGTCCCGCTGGGTATCGCCAAGGACGCGCCTGTGGCCCCGGTCGAGGCGGTGCCGGCGGCGGAGCGCCCGGCGCGCATCCTGGTGGCTGACGACGCGCCGGCCAACCGTGAACTGGTCAGCGCCATCTTGGGCCAACTGGGCATCCGCACCGAGGTGGCGTGCAACGGTGTCGAGGCACTGGTGGCCGTGCAGGTGGCGGACTACGACCTGGTCCTGATGGACATGCACATGCCGGAAATGGACGGCCTGGAGGCGACGCGGAGCATCCGGGCGCTGGGGGGTGATTTCCTCCGGCTGCCGATCGTTGCCCTGACCGCCAACGTCCAGCGCGAGCAGATCCAGACCTGCCTGGATGCCGGGATGGACGGCCACCTCGGCAAGCCGATCAATATCGCCGAACTGGCCGCGGTTGTGGCGCACTGGCTGAATCCCAACGTGCGTGACGAGCCGGGCGCGGACGAAGCGGCGGCCTAGACGGACCCTCGATCGCTCTCGCATTTCGCTGATTTAGATCAATCAAAACAGCGGTGTATGGAATTCTGATCGCAAGTTGTCCCCGCGGCACGCTGGTCGGTTAGGTTTGTCGCAGGCTCGAGATCTGGGCCTGAAGCACCCCGGAGACACCGATGTTCGACTGGCGGAGGCCGTTTGGCCGACGGCGCGTGACCGCGCCTGAAACCAAGGCGAGTGCGGTCGGACCCGTCATCGCCTTCTCCCATGTCGGGCGGCCGGTGTGGACGCCGCGCGACTATGCCAACCTGGCGCGCGAAGGCTTTGCACAGAACCCGGTGGTCTATCGCTGTGTGCGGATGATCGCCGAGGCGGCGGCCAGTGTGCCGCTGGCCGTGTTTGAGGGCGAAACGCGGCGGGACGACCATCCGCTGGCCGGGCGGCTGGCGCGGCCCAATCCCGAACAGTCGGGTCAGGAGATGTTCGAGCAGTTGTACGGCTATCTGCAGACGGCGGGGAATGCCTATCTGGAGGCGGTCGAGGACGGGGCGGCGGAATTCTATGCGCTGAGGCCGGACCGGATGCAGGTGGTGCCGGGGGGCAGCGGCTGGCCGGCGGCCTATGACTATACGGTCGGGGCGCGGACGCGGCGGTTGCTGCGGGCGGCTGACGGGTTCTCGCCGGTGCTGCATCTGAAACTCTTCAATCCGGCGGATGACTGGTACGGGGCAGCGCCGCTGGAGGCGGCGGCCTGGGCCGTCGATGTCCACAATGCATCGGCAGCGTGGAACAAGGCGTTGCTGGACAATCAGGCGCGGCCAAGCGGAGCCCTGGTGTTCGGCGGCGGCCACATGACCGAGGGCCAGTTCGAGGCGCTGAAGGCCGAGCTGGAGGCGAGCTACGCCGGGGTCGCCAATGCCGGACGGCCGATGCTGCTGGAAGGCGGGCTGGAGTGGAAGCCGATGGCGCTGAGCCCGCATGATCTGGATCATGTCGCGGGCAGGCATGCCGCTGCGCGAGAGATCGCCCTGGCGTTCGGGGTGCCGCCGCAGCTTCTGGGGATACCCGGTGACAACACCTATCAGAACTTCAAGGAGGCCCAGGGGGCGTTCTGGCGTCAGACGATCGTGCCGCTGGTCGGCAAGACGGCGGGCGCAATGACCGCCTGGCTGGCACCCCGTTGGCCACAGGTCACGATCCGCCCGGATCTGGACGCCGTGCCGGGACTGGCCGGCGAGCGCGAGGCGCTGTGGGCCCGGCTGGAGGCGGCGAGCTTCCTGACGCCCGAGGAGCGGCGGCGGCTGGCGGGCCTTGGTGGTGAGGGGTGAGTGGGGAGGCGGGTTCTAGGTTCTAGGGACCAGGTTCTAGGGAACGATCGCTGGGTCGCCAATCGCTTCCGCCTTTCGCAGGGGCGTGTCGCGAGGCCGACGGAATAGGTGCCCCAATCCCTAGAACCTAGCCCCTAGAACCTGCCGACACACTCGACCCTACCCCCCAAAAAATCCCAAGACGACGGAGGTGTCCATGACGGACGAAATGGCCCGGCGATGGCCGGCGGCGGTGCTGGTGGCGGTGGCGGTTCAGGCGGCGGCAGCCCTGATGTGGGGCGGGGCGGCGTCAGCCCGGATCGCGGCGCTGGAGGCGCGGGCCGAACGACAGGGAACCGTGATCGAGCGGCTGGCGCGGCGGGAAGAACAGGTGGCCGCGACGCGGGCGGCGGTCGAGCGGATGGAGAGGCGGCTCGAAGGAGCCGAGTCATGAGTGGCGGGTGGTGTGTGGCGGGAGAGACTAGAGACGCCCGTGCGGACGGGGCGCGCGGCGACTCGTCACCCGCGCCTCGCGGCTCGTCACTTGTGATCGAAGGCTATGCCTCTCTCTGGGGCGTGGCCGATCTGAACCGGGATGTGACGGTGAGGGGCTGTTTCGAACAGAGCCTGGTCGGGCGTGGTCCCGCCGGCGTGCGGATGCTGCACCAGCATGAGGACGCGCCCGTCGGGGTCTGGGACGAGATTTATGAGGACGAACGCGGGCTGTTCGTGCGCGGGCAGGTCATGGACTGGTCGGCCGGGGCACGGTTCTGTCAGGCCCTGGTCAGGGCCGGGGCACTGGATGGCTTGTCGATCGGGTTTCGGCCCGTGGCAGCGCGCAGGGATGGGCCGCTGAGGGTGCTGACAGCGGTGGACCTGTGGGAGGTGTCGCTGGTGACGTTTCCGATGCTGCCGGGCGCGCGGCTGGTCTGCGCCTAACCCATCTGTCGGGCCTGGCGCGCGGCCAGGGCGGCGTGAATGCTGTCGAGCGGCTTGGGCTGGGTCAGCATCCGGGCGATCCAGAAGGCCCCGATGCCGAAGATGAAGATCGGGCCGCCCGAGAGGATGCCGGCGACGACGGCTATGGTGATGAGGCCGACCCAGATCCCGATCTTGAGGGTGGTCTTGTCGAGGGCCGCGCCGGCTTCCGATTCGACGACGAGCGGCGTCTGTGACGGCGTAACGGGTGCGGCGCTGGATTGTATCAAGACCGGCGGTGGGGCCGAGACCGGGACCGAGGTTTTCTGCGGCGGTGCCTTCACGACATCGGCGCGCGCCTGGGAGCGATCGCGCCGGCGATAGAGGGCCGGGTCGATCGGTCGCGAGCGGTCGGCGGCATCGAGATAGAAGAGCTGGTCAAAGCCGATGTTCTGGAAATCCAGGCCGGAGATGTCCTGGCCATAGGCATCGGCGATCAGGCCGACGAGGCGACCGCGCCGAAGCTGGAACTGAAAGGACATGGGCTGGGCCAGGCCGCTGACGACGGCATGGACGGAACCGAACAGGCCGCTCTGGCCCCGCCCCCGACCGGAGGCTGACTGTGCCAGGCCGGTGCGCCGGACGAAGCCGGACATGCCGCGATGGACGCGACCGGGCGTGGCCTCATCGGCGAGACCCTCAAGCTGAGGGAAGGCCGGGGCAAGTTCCCAGGCGAGCGCCTGGATGGCGGCGCGCTCTAGCCGCGAAAAGGGAACGATCGGGTCGGAACGGCGCGGCAAGGCGATCTCCATCCGGGGGCGCAGGACTTTGGGTCGCATCGCGCGACCCCTCATCCGCCCCGCTTTGCGGGGTCCACCTTCTCCCGCAAGGGCGGAAGGATCAACCAGGGAAGACCATGAAAGAGACCAAACAGAGCCTCGCCTCACCCGAGGCGCGGGCGGCGATGCATGAGCTGATGGGCGCGTTCGAGGCATTCAAGGCGGCCAACGACGAGCGGCTGGAGGCGATTGAACGCAAGGCCGGAGACGGTCTGCTGGAGGAAAAGGTGGCGCGTATCGACCAGGCGGTTGGGGCGGCGCAGGACCGGCTGGAGAGGCTGTCGGCGGAGGCGCGGCGGCCCCTTATCGCCGGTGCGGCGGAGAGAGTCCCCTCCACCCCTTCGGGGTCCCCCTCCCCAATGCATGGGGAGGAGACGAAAGCGGCGTTCGCCGGATATCTGCGGCACGGCGCGACAGCGGGGCTGATCGAGGTCAAGGCCGGGCTGTCGACCGGAGCGTCGTCGGGTGGCTATGTCGTGCCCGAACAGGTCGAGCGGCTGATCGAGCGGCGGCTGATGGCGGCGTCTCCGATGCGCGAGATCGCCACGGTCAGGACGGTGGCCGGCGGCGTCTTCAAGAAGCCGGTGTCGATCAGCGGCATCGAAAGCGGCTGGGTCGCCGAGACGGCGGCGCGGCCCGAGACGGACCCGGCGAGCCTGGCCCTGCTGGAGTTTCCGTCGGCGGATCTCTATGCCAGCCCGGCCGCGACCCAGACCCTGCTGGACGATGCCATGGTCGATCTGGACGCCTGGCTGGCCGAGGAGGTCGAGGATGCTTTCGCCGCCCAGGAGACGGCGGCCTTCGTCGCCGGCACCGGTACGAACCAGCCCAAGGGCTTCCTGTCCTATCCGGTCGAGGCCGATGCCTCGGCGCAATGGGGCGAGATCGGCTATGTCGCGGCGGGCGCGGCCGGGGCCTTCGACAGCGAGGACCCGGTGGATCGATTGATCGACCTGATCTATGCGCCGGCGTCGCAATACCGGGCCAATGCGCGGTTCGTGATGAACCGGCGCACTGCGGGCCTGATTCGCAAGTTCAAGGATGCCGACGGCAACTACATCTGGAGCCCGGCGACCCAGCCGGGGGCGACCAGTTCGCTGCTCGGCTATCCGGTGACGGAAATCGAACAGATGCCGGACGTCAGTGCGGACAGCTTGTCCATCGCGTTCGGGGACTTCCGGCGCGGCTATCTGATCGTGGATCGGGCCGGGGTCAGGGTGTTGCGCGATCCCTATACGGCCAAGCCCTATGTGCTGTTCTACACGACCAAGCGGGTCGGCGGCGGGGTGCAGAACTTTGACGCCATCAAGGTGATGAAGTTCGCCGCCTCGTAGAGGCGGCGAGTGATGAGTAGCGGGTCGTGAGTGGTGAGGGGCGGGTGGCACAGTTGGTGTTGCTCGCCTCTTGTCCCTCGCTCCTCCCCCTTTCGAGCATAGCGAGATCCCATGAGCGAACCGGTGAGCCTCACCGAGGCGAAGCTGTTCCTGCGCGTCAGCCATGACGCTGAGGACGATCTGATCGAAACCCTGATCGCGGCGGCCCGGCAGCGGGTGGAGGCCGCGACCGGCGACATGATCGACGAGGCGGCTCCGGCGGCCTTGCGGCTGGTGGTGCTGAAGCTGGTCCATGCCGCCTATGAGGGCGAGACGGATGCTGAGACGGAAGCCTGGCTGAAGCCCTATCGCCCGGTGCGACTGTGAGGCCGTATCGAACCCTGGCCCAGGTGTTTTCCCGGTCTGAAGCCGAGACGGATTTCGGCGGGTTGACGGTGACCTGGACGCCGCTGGGCGAGCTTTGGCTGAGCCTGGCATCCCCGCAAAGATACGAGGACGGAACCGGCGATGCCCGGCCGGTCGTGAGCGAGAAAGTCCTTGCGGGATCGGGGTCGGACCCCCGCGTCCAGCCGGGGCAAAGGGTGGATGTCGGGGGTGTCGCCTGGCGGCTCGTCCACGTCGATCGGGACGCGCCGAAGATGGGTCACATGACATTGACCCTGACCCGAGAGCTCTGATGCCGCTGGACCCCGAACGCGCCCTGCAGAAGGCGCTGATCACCCACCTTCGCGCCGACGCCGGCCTGACCGCGCTGTTGACGCATCCGACCGCCATCCACGATCAGCCGCCGGAGGACGTCGGCTGGCCGCACCTGTTGATCGGGCGCAGCGAGAGCCGGCCGGTGCCGGCGGACGGTGCCGCGACGGAACATATCCTGACGCTGACGGTGCGGTCGCGCTTCGGCGGGACCGAGGAGGCCAAGGCCGTCAATGCGGCCCTGCGGGTCGCCCTGAGCGAGCCGGGCCTGAGCCTGGAAGGCGGGCGCATCGTGAGCCTGAGGGTGACCTATCAGGATGTGTTCCGGGCGGCAGACTGGAACACCACGCTCGGCGTCAGCCGGGTGCGGGTCGTCACAGACGAGGATTGAGGAGCATTCCATGGGCGCGCAGCGCGGCAAGGACATTCTGTTGAAGATCGACGACGGCGAGGACCCGCCGGGATTCGTCACGGTGGCGGGGCTGAGGGCGCGGACCATCGCGCTGAATGCGCGCCCGGTGGATGTGACCGATGCGGACTCGGCCGGACGCTGGCGCGAGTTGTTGGCCGGAGCCGGGGTGAAGGCCTGTTCGGTCGCCGGCCAGGGCGTGTTTCGCGACGCGGCGTCGGATGCGCGGGTGCGCGAGGCCTTTTTTGCGCAGTCGGCGCGGACCTGGCGGCTGATCGTGCCGGACTTCGGGATGATCGAAGGGCCGTTCCTGGTGGCCGGGCTGGAATATGCCGGGGATCATGCCGGGGAGGCGACCTTTGCGCTGAGCCTGGCGAGTGCCGGCGAGCTGACGTTCGAGGCGCTGTGATGAACCCGGTGCGCGGTGATGCAGAGGTCGTGATCGGTGACGAGCCGGTGCGGCTGTGCCTGACGCTGGGGGCGCTGGCCGAGATCGAGGCGGCGCTGGAAGCGACCGGGTTTCAGGCCCTGGCGGATCGGCTGCGGGCTCTGACAGCTGCGGATCTGGTGGCGGTGCTGGCGGCGCTGATCCGGGGCGGTGGGGCCGAGGCGGCAATGGCCCGGCGACTGGCGGAGATGACAGAGCCGCGTGCTGCCGCCGAGGCGGTGGCACGGGCGTTCGAAGCGGCGTCAGGATGAGCTGGGACGCGATGCTGAGGTTGGCCGTTCGGCTGGGTGTGATGCCGGAGGCCTTCTGGCGGTTGTCGCTGAGGGAATGGCGGATGCTGACCGGTGCCGGAGACGCTGCGGGTATGTCGCGGGCGGATTTGGATCGTTTGACGGAGCGGTGGCCGGATCGGGAGGTGAGGGATGGACGGCCTGGATGATGTGCCCGTCAAGGCCGCCGAGGCGGCCGAGGCACTGGAGCGGCTGAAGGAGCCGGCTGAGGCGGCGGCCCAGGCCATTGAGGCGAGTTTCGAGCGAGCCGGCGACAGCCTGGTTCGGTCGTTGGCGCGGGCCGCAGCGGACGGCGAAGTGACAATGGCGGAACTGGCGCGCGCGGTGCTGGCGGCGATCAATGCCCTGGCCGGCAGCGGCGGGCGCAGCGGCCTCGGCGAGGCCCTGGCGTCGGCCATGGGATCGGTCTTTGGCGGCTCGAAGGCCGAGGGCGGCCTGGTCGCGCCGGGTGCGGCCTATCTGGTGGGCGAGCGCGGCCCGGAAGTTTTCCGACCGGCGACGGCGGGAGCCATAGAGCCGGTCGGAGCCGGTGGCGTGACCGTCAATGTCATGGTCCAGGGCGGCCCTGAGGCCTTGTTGAGATCCGAGGCGCAGATCGCCCAGGCCCTGGTCCGCGCCGCGCGCGTCGGCACCCGGTCCTAGATGCCGCCGTAGGGACGCGGGGTCGGGACGGGACCGTACTGATTGGTCTGTTGCTGGGACGGCATCAGCGCGACCACGAACAAAAAGACGCCTCCGAACGGAACAAAGCCCAAAAGGTAGAGCCAGCCGGACATACCGACATCGTGGAGCCGTCGCACCTGGACCACAATGCTCGGGATGATCAATGCCAGTCCGAAAAGACAGAAGACAAAAAAGCCGACCATGAAGACACCGGCAGACGCGTCGGACTCCATGGAGGGGTCGATGCTGGCGGCGGCAACCCAGCACAGCAGGATTGGGACAATCAAGAACAGATAGGCGAACAGGGTGAAGCCCCAGAATTCCTTGCGGCGTGCCCGGCCATTGCCGTCGGCGTATCGCTGGGTGACGGCCCGGACGAAATAGGCCCAGAGGCTCAGATCCTCGCCCGTGTAGTCGACCGTGACGGGTGCGGCCTGAGGCGCAGGGGCCGGCGAGGCAGAGGCCAGGCCGATGACCTCGCGGGCGTAGCCTTCGGCAGCGACGAAATCGACGGACGACCCGACCGCCGGCATGTCGCCGCGCACATCCAGGGCCGAGAAGGCGTAGCGATTGCCGTCGTCGCCGCTGATGAGGCCGCCTCCGGTGTCGGCGTCAAAGGTCAGAATCTGTCCGCGCATTCGATGCCCCCTCGGTGAAACCGCGTTTTGTCTGGTGAGGCGCGGTCGATAAGTCAACAGGAATTCAGGAGGTTGCCGTGAGCTTTCACGAGGTGAGCCTGCCGGCGCGGCTGGCCTTCGGCTCCACCGGCGGGGTCGAGCGCCGCACCGAGATCGTGACCCTGACCAATGGGTTCGAGCGGCGCTCGACGCCGTGGGCGCATGGGCGCAGACGCTATCTCATCGGGGCGGGGCTGAGGTCGCTGGCGGACATGGCAGCACTGACGGCCTTCTTCGAGGCCCGCCGCGGCCGGCTGTACGGCTTCCGATTCCGGGATTTTGCCGATTTTCGCAGCGGGTCCGGCGAGCCTGAGCCGGGCGATCAGCTGCTGGGCCAAGGGGATGGGACGCGGACGATGTTCCAACTGACCAAGGCCTATGGCGACTATGGGCGGGTGATCGGCAAGCCGGTCGCAGGCTCCGTGCGGGTCGCGGTCGATGGTGTTGAACTGGGTGGCGGGGCCTTTGAGGTCGACGCTGCGACCGGCGCAGTGACTTTGACGACGGCACCCGACGAAGCTGCGGCTGTCACGGCCGGCTTCCTGTTCGATACGCCGGTTCGGTTCGATGCCGACCGGATCGATGTGACCCTTGAGAGTTTCGAAGCCGGGCGCGTGGCGGCGGTGCCGCTGATCGAGATCAGGATCTGAGACCATGAGAGATGTGCCGGAGGTGCTGGCCGCCCGCATCGAGAGCGGGGCGGCGCGGCTTTGCCATGCCTGGATCGTGACCCTGGCGGATGACAGCCGGCTGGGGTTCACCGACCACGATGAGGACCTGATCGTCGAGGGCGTCATCTGTCGTGCGGCCTGTGGCTGGACCGCAGGTGCGGCGCACCAGGAGCTGGGCCTGGACCCCGGCCTGGCCTCGGCCCAGGGCGTGCTGGATGTGCAGGGGCCGGTCGAGGCCGACATTCGGGCCGGTCGCTGGGACGGCTCGCGCATCGAGATGTGGCGGCTGGACTGGGCCGAGCCGGACCTGCGTGTGCGGATCGGCGGCGGCCAGGTCCGGCGGATGGTCATGGCCGGCGAGCGCCTGACGCTGGAGCTGGAAGGGCAGGCGGCGCGGCTCGACCGGGTCGTCGGGCGTAGCTTCAGCCGGCTGTGCGACGCAGCCCTGGGCGATGCGCGGTGCGGGGTCGATCTGGAGGCCTATCCGGGTCAGACCTGCGACCGGCGCTTCGAGCGTTGTCGGGACCGGTTTGGCAATGCCGCCAATTTCCGGGGATTTCCGGACATGCCCGGCGATGACTTCCTGTTTGCAAGACCGGGAGCGGGCGGGCGGCATGACGGCGGGAGCCGGCGATGAGCGCGCTCCGTGAGCGTGCGCTGGCTGAGGCCATGAGCTGGATCGGCACGCCCTATCAGCATCAGGCCAGTGCCAAGGGCCTGGGGTGCGACTGTCTGGGTCTGGTCCGGGGGGTGTGGCGCACGCTGTATGGGAGCGAGCCGCAAGCCGTGCCGCCCTATCGGGCCGACTGGGCCGAGGTGTCGGGCCAGGAGCGGTTGCTGGCGGCGGCGCGCCGGTGGCTGGTTCAGGTGCCGACCGAGACGGCGCGCCCCGGCGATGTGGTGCTGTTCCGGATGGCTCCCGAGGCGGCGATCAAACACTGTGCCCTGATCAGCCACACCGGACCGCCAGGGCGAATCGTCCATGCCTATTGGGGGCGCGCGGTAACCGAGAGTTGGCTGGGCGACTGGTGGCGGTCGCGCCTCGTCGCGGCCTTTGCCTTTCCTGAGACGGAGGACTGAATGGCGCAGGTGATCCTGTCGGCGGTCGGCAGCCATTTCGGCGGACCGCTGGGTCAGATGATCGGCTCGGCCATCGGAGCCCAGATCGATCAGGCGGCGGTGCAGTCGCTGATGCCCCCGCGCCAGATCGGGCCGCGGCTGGAGCAGATCCGGGTCCAGGGGGCCTCTGAAGGCACCCCCGTTCCAGCGGCCTTCGGGCGGGCCAGGGTGACGGGCCAGATCATCTGGGCGGCCAGCTTTCGTGAACGTCGGCATGACAGGCGCGCCGGCAAGGGAGGCCCGAAGTCGGTGGACTATGCCTATTCACTGAGCTTCGCGGTGGGCCTGTGCGAGGGGCCGATCGACGGCATCGGGCGGGTTTGGGCCGACGGCCAACCGTTTGATGCGTCCGGCGTGACGATGCGGATCCATCGCGGCACCGAGGATCAGCTTCCCGATTCGCTGATAGAGGCTGTCGAGGGGGCGGCCCCGGCCTATCGGGGCCTGGCCTATATCGTGTTCGAGGACCTGCCGCTGGATGCCTTCGGTGACCGGGTGCCGCAGCTGGCGTTCGAGGTGTTCCGGCGACCGCGCTCGGGGCAGGATCGGCTTGAGGACCGGCTAGAGGGGGTGTGCCTGATCCCGGGATCGGGGGAGTTCGTCTATGCGACCACGCCGGTGTTGCGCCGCGAGGGCCTGTTTCGCACGGCAGCCGAGAATGTGAACAACCGCGAGAGCCGGGCAGATTTGCTGGTCTCGCTGGATCAACTGCAGGCGCAACTGCCGAACCTGAAGCGGGTGACCCTGGTCGTCAGCTGGTTCGGTCAGGATCTGAGGTGCGGCCAATGCGAGGTTCGCCCCAGGGTCGACCGGCAGGCCAAGGACACCGCCGGTCAGGCCTGGCGGGTCTGCGGCGTCGCGCGCGATGCGGCCCAGGCGGTGTCGGCCATCGAGGGATCCCCCGCCTATGGCGGGACGCCGTCCGATGCCTCGGTGGTGCAGGCAATCCAGGAACTGAAGCGACGCGGGCTTGAGGTGACCGTGGCCCCGTTCCTGATGATGGATATTTCGGCGGGCAATGGTCTGGACGACCCCTATGGTGGGGGGGAACAGGCAGCGTTCCCCTGGCGTGGTCGGGTCACCTGTGATCCTGCGCCCGGCGTGGCGGGAACCGTGGATCAGACGAGCATGGCGGACGCCCAGGTCGCTGCGTTCTTCGGGACGGCCGCGGCGAGCGACTTTGCCTGGGACGGCACGGCCATGGCCTATTCCGGACCGGACGAATGGTCGTGGCGGCGCATGGTCTTGCACTGTGCGCGACTGGCGGTGGCGGCGGGTGCCGACGGCCTGCTGATCGGGTCGGAGTTTCCCGGCCTGACCCGGGTGCGTGGCGCGAGCGGCTATCCCGCAGTCGAGGCCTTGAGGGCCCTGGCTGGCGATTGTCGCGCGGTAATGGGGCCGGCAGCCATGATCACCTATGCGGCCGACTGGAGCGAATGGAATGCCGTCCAGCATGCCGATGATCCGGGCGGTGTGGTGTTCCACCTCGATCCGCTGTGGGCCGATCCGGCGATCAGCTGTGTCGGCGTGGACTGGTACCCACCGATTTCGGACTGGCGTGACGGCACCGATCACCTGGATGCGACGGCGGGCTGGAGGGGGCCTTCAGATCCTGCCTATCTGGCTGCGCGGGTTCAGGGTGGCGAAGCCTACGATTGGTTCTATGCCAGTGATGCGGCGCGCGAAGACCAGGCGCGGACTGCGATCACGGACGGAGCCCATGGCGAACCCTGGGTGTGGCGCGCCAAGGACATCCTCGGCTGGTGGAGCCATGCTCACCACGACAGGATTGATGGCGAGCGCTACGGCACCGCGACGGCCTGGACGCCGGGAATGAAGCCGGTGCGGATGATCGAGTTTGGCTGTGCGGCCATCGACAAGGGACCCAATGCGCCCAATCTGTTTCTCGACCCCAAGAGCGCGGAGAGTGCGGTCCCGCCCGGGTCGAATGGGCGGCGCGATGATCTGGTTCAGCGTCGGCTGATCGAAGCCATCCTGGCCCGGTTCGACGACGAGGACGTCAATCCACAAGCCACAGCCTATGAAGGGCGGATGCTCGAGGCGATGGACGCCTGGTGCTGGGATGCGCGTCCGTTCCCCGACTTTCCGGCGCGAACCGAGGTCTGGTCCGATGGCGACAACTGGCGAACGGGGCACTGGCTGAACGGACGGCTCTATGGCGAGGCGGCAGACCTGATCGCGGCCATCGCCGCCCGGGTCGGCCTGCGGCCGGAAGATCTGAATCTGGCCGAGGTGAACGGCGTGATCGACGGCTATCTGATCGAGCGCCCGATGACCGCAGCGGCGGCTCTGGCGCCGCTGTTGTTGGCGCTGGGGCTGGAGGTGGCCGAGCGCGGCGGCCGGCTCGCTGTCTTTGCGCGCGGGGGCCGGATGGATCTGGACGAGGCGGACCTGGCGCTTCCCGAACGGGGAAATTCCGAAGAAACGGTGCGTGAGGTCGAGGTGGCTCCGGGTCTGGCCCGCATTCGCTTCATTGATGCGGGGGCGGACTATCGCATCGGCGGCGTTGTGGCGCGCAACGAGGGGACGCTGGACGGGTCGATCCTGACTCTGGATCTGCCGATGGTCACGACCGACAATGTGGCCGAGGCGGTCGCCCAGGCGGTGCTGGTGCGAGCGGCGGCAGATCGGGTCGAGCGGCGGGTTCATGTCTCGCCCCTGGCCGGACTGCGCCTAGAGGCCGGAGACGCGGTCACGTTGGTGGGCGACCCGGAGGTCTGGCGCGTGGCGCGCCTCGACCATGACGAGACATGCCGAGCCCTGCTGGCCCCCGAGCTTGAAGGCCCGACGATCAGGGGGGTTGAATCCTGGCGTCCGGGGCCGTCGGTGCCGATGCCGGCCGACCCCTGGGTCGAACTCCTCGATCTTCCCGGTCGAGGAGATGACGATGGCCTGCTGGTCGCGGCGGCCGGCGAGCCGTGGCGCGCCATCGACCTGTTCTTGGGGCCCGACACCGAGAGTCTGACGCCGCGTGCGCGCATCGAAACGCCGGCAACGGTGGGGGAACTGGAAGCCCCGCTTCACCCCGGCACACCGGATCGGTGGCATTGGTGCCATGACCTGGAGGTCAGACTGCAGGGGCAGAGTCCCCAGGGTGCCGGCGAACTGGCGGTGCTGGGCGGGGCCAACCGCATCGCCGTGCGGGCGGCGGATGGCGACTGGGAGATCGTTCAATACCGGCAGGCTGAGTTGATCGAAGCCGATGTCTGGCGGCTGAGTGGCCTGCTGCGGGGCCTGGGAGGATCGGAGGCGCAAAGCACCGCCGGAGCCTTGGCCGGGGCAAGGGTGGTCTGGCTCGATCCGGCCCTGAGGGCGGTCGTGATGTCGGAGACGGAGCGTGGCTTGCCGCTGAAAGTCCGGTCCGCGCCGGCCGGCGGGCCGCCGCTGCCGGCGACGTACGGGGACGCAGAGGTCACCTGGCGCGGCGTCTCGCGTCGGCCCTGGTCGCCGGTCCATCTGAAAGCCGCCTGGGGCCTGGAGAGCTCGCGTGTATTCAGCTGGATCCGGCGGACGCGCATCGGCGGCGATGGCTGGGATCAGGAGCCGCCGCTCGGCGAAGACAGTGAGCGCTATCAGGTCCGAATTCTGGCCGATGGAATCGAGGTTGCCGTCTATGAAACCGGCGTCGCCTCCTTCGTCTGGAGTGCGGCCGAACAGGACGCGTGCCTGTCAGGGCTGAGTCCCGAAACGGTCTGCATCAGCGTGAGGCAAGGATCCGCGATCTGGGGGTGGGGGGCGGCGGCGACCCTGAACATCTGACGAAGGAGGGTTGCGTCAGGCTGTGAATGGCCTAACTCACCAGACTCAGACGCATTGGCGAGAGGTTCCAGAGGTTTGGCCGGCGATCCCTACAAGGAACTGGGCGTGCCCCGCTCTGCCACCAAGGCAGAGATCAAGAAGGCATTCCACCGGCTTGCCAAGGACCTGCATCCCGACCGCAATCCGGGGGACAAGGCCGCCGAGGAGCGATTCAAGCGGGTGACCGCCGCCTTCGACCTGCTGGGCGACGAGGAAAAGCGGGCGAAGTTTGATCGCGGTGAGATTGACGCGGACGGACGCGAGCAGTTCCGGGGCGGCTTCGGCGGGCGCGGGCCGGGAGCGGCGGGCGGCAGCGGCCGCTTCGAAGGCGCGGATCTGGACGACATTTTCGAAATGTTCGGCGGTATGGGTGGTCGTGCCCGCGGTCCGGCGCGCGGCCAGGATATTCGCGCTCGCATGGAAATCTCGCTGGAAGAGTCCATCGCCGGGGGCACGCGCCGGATTGCCTTTTCCGATGGCCGGACGCTGGACGTCAATATTCCCAAGGGGGCCGCCGAGGGCCAGGTCCTCAGGCTGAAGGACCAGGGCGCGCCCGGTCGCCAGGGCGGCCCGTCCGGCGATGCCCTGATCGAGATCGTGGTCGCCGAGCATCCGATCTATCGCCGCGAGGGTGCCGACCTGCACATGGATGCGCCGGTGTCGGCCCCCGATGCCATTCTGGGCGGGAAGGTCACGATCCAGACCCCCGATGGAGCGGTCAAGCTGAAGATCGACAAGGGGTCGAATTCCGGTCAGGTGATGCGGTTGAAGGGGCGCGGTGCGTTCGACGCCCGTACCGGCAAGCGCGGCGACCTGATGGCGCGGCTGATGGTGATGCTGCCCAGGACCATTGACCCCGACCTGGAGCAGTTTGCCGAGGCCTGGCGTGAGCAACGCCCCTATTCACCCACGGCGCGTTGATCATGGCCGTCGCACTGTTCAAACCGTAAACTCGTCGTTCAGTCCCTGTTCAGCGCCGGCGTCATAAAACCGGGGAGTTATGAAGCGCTACCTCATCTTTCTTGCCGCTGCAGCGGCTCTGGCGGCACCGCCGGCGGCCTCGGCCAGCCAGACGACGGGCACGCTGCTGGCGAACGCGAGTACCCAGCAGTTTCGCGCCCGTCAGGATGACGGCCAGCGCGTGAGCCTGAGTGAAGTCGTGCGCCGCCTGCGCGCGTCTCGTCAGGGCCAGATGGTGGACGCTCAGGCCACTACGCGTGACGGGCGCGCCATCTATGTGATTATCTGGGAATATCCGGGTGGCCGAATCGGCAACATCTATGTCGATCAGCGCACCGGTGCCGTTCTCGGAGAAGACTGAGCCATGCGGATTCTGCTGGTCGAGGATGATCCCGACCTTTCACGCCAGTTGAAGGCGGCCCTGTCTGATGCCGGCTATGCCGTTGATCACGCGGGTGACGGCGAAGAGGCGCATTTCCTGGGCGACACCGAACCCTATGATGCGGTCGTGCTGGATCTGGGCCTGCCCAAGATTGACGGGGTCTCGGTTCTGGAACGCTGGCGGCGCGAAGGTCGCGCCACGCCGGTCCTGATCCTGACGGCGCGCAGCGCCTGGTCGGACAAGGTCACGGGCTTCGACGCCGGGGCCGACGACTATCTGACCAAGCCCTTCCATACCGAGGAGCTGCTGGCCCGGCTTCGCGCCCTGTTGCGGCGCTCGGCCGGTCACGCCACGGCGACCTTGAGCTGCGGGGCCCTGCGGCTGGATCCGCGCGCGGCGCGGGCCAATGTGGACGGCGAACCCATCCGGCTGACGTCACTGGAATATCGGCTGTTGCACTATCTGATGATGCACCAGGGCCGGGTGATCAGCCGGACGGAGCTGGTCGAGCACCTCTATGATCAGGATTTCGACCGCGATTCCAATACGATCGAGGTCTTTATCGGCCGAGTACGCAAGAAGGTCGGGCCGGACCGGATCGAAACCGTGCGCGGCCTGGGATACCGGCTGACCGCACTTGAGGGCGAGACCGACGCATGACCGACGCGCCGGCCCCGGAGCCGGCCGTGGTGACACGGGGCTCGCTGGCCGGTCGGTTGATCTGGCTGGCGGCGGCCTGGAGCATCCTGGCCCTGGTTCTGACCGGGCTGGTGCTGACCACCGCGTTTCGGGATGCGGCCACCCGGCGCCTCGAAAGCTCGCTGGCGGCAACGGACATCGAGGTCGTGGCGGTTACGCGGGTCCAGGGCGACTATGTCGTCACGCCGCCCGTCCAGGACGCCCGTACCCTGCGGGCCTATTCCGGCAAGTATTGGTCGGTCGTCGAGGCGGATGCCGACGGTGGCTTCCGGGCCCTGACCCGGTCGGAATCGCTGTTCGACTTCGGCCTTCCGGCCCCGGCGGACGGCCCGGGAATGATCCTGGCGGCTCCGGGCGAGCCCTATTTCTATGATGCCGTCGGTCCCGACGATCAGCCGCTTCGGATCATGGCCGTCGCGCGGACGCTGCCGAACCGCCGGGCCCCGGTGATCTTCCTGTCGGCGCTGGATCGCAGCGACATTGACCAGGACATTTCGAACTTCGCCTTCCTCACCTGGACGGCCCTGGCCATGCTTGGGGGCGGCCTGATCGCGGCGGTGCTGATCCAGGTCCGGGTCGGCCTGCGCCCGCTCTATGATCTCGGAGCGGCGGTGGCCGAGGTCCGGCTCGGCAAGCGCCAGCGCCTTCTTGGACGTTATCCGAGTGAAATCGCCCCCTTGGCTGAGGAGCTCAATGCCCTGCTCGACCACAATCAGGAGGTCGTGGAGCGGCAGCGAACCCATGTCGGCAACCTGGCTCATGCCCTGAAGACGCCGCTGGCGGTGATGCTGGCCGAGGCCGAGAACAGCAAGGGCAAGCTGGGGCAGACCGTTCGCCGCCAGGCGGCCCTGATGAAGGCCCAGGTCGAACACCATCTGCAGCGGGCGCGGGCGGCGGCGCGCGCCCAGCAGACCCACGAGACGACCTCCGTGGCCGAGGTCCTGGATGAGATGGCAAGCCTTCTGGAAAGGGCTTTTCAAGGCAAGGATATCGAGATCGACTGGAGGTCGCCGGACGAACTGGCCTTTCGCGGCGAGCGCCAGGACCTGCAGGAAATCCTGGGCAATCTTCTGGAGAACGCCTGCAAATGGGGCCGGGCGCGCATTCGCGTCGATGCCTGGACGTCAAACCCGGGGCGTATGATCCTGATCGTTCAGGATGACGGGCCGGGTTTGCCGGCGGACCAGCACCAGGTGGTCCTCAAGCGCGGAACCCGCTTGGATGAGCAGGCTCCGGGCACCGGGCTCGGCCTGTCGATCGTGGACGAACTTGTGAAATCCTACGGCGGCCGGCTGGAACTCGGCACCGCCGAACTCGGGGGGCTGAAAGTCGAGATTGAATTGCCCGCCGTCGAGATCTGAAACTACCGTTTTTTTGCAAGTCCTTCATTAACCCAAGACGTTGATCATGTCGGAACGGGCGCGTCAGGTCCCCGTTCAGAGTGAGTTCCATGGCAGGCCTTTCCGACGCGAAACGTCAGGCGATGACGGTGCTGATGGGACATGCGCCGGAGGCGGTTCTGGAGGCGATTGAATCGCGATTCCAGGGTGCCGGCGGCGGGCTTGCCGCCGATGTCGTGGCCCTGGCGCGTGGCCAGCGGATGCAGCGCGCGACCCTGCGCCAGACCTTCGGCCCCCTGGTTGGTCTGATGGGCCCTCGCGCCGATGGGGTCTCGGCACCGAGTTTTCCGCGCTCCACGCTCCAGGCCCTCTGGTGTGCGGTCGAGGGCCAGCGGCCGGAACTGACCGAACAGATCGCCTTACATGTCCGCATGGATCCCGAGACGGCGGTCCCCGCCGATCGCCTGGATGCCGTCTGCCAATTGGCGGCGGCGACCGTCCGCAACGTCGAGCCGGCCAGCCTCGGCCTCTCGGACGCGGCCATGGCCGACGATCTGGCCGCCTTCCTCGAAATGGCCCCGATCGCGCGAAAGGCACAAGGCTCGCTGGCTGACTGGCTCGGCCGCCTTGACGGCGAACAACAGACGGTCCTGCGCCTGGCCTTCAAGGACGCGGATCGATTGCGAGTGGACGGTGGCGCGCGCCTGATGGAACTGATGATGGCCGAGCTGCCGCGGGCAGCGGAGGTCCTGCGCCTGATCAGTGCCCTGACGGACCAGGCCCCGGCCGATTTCATCGACGGAACGGAACTGGCGAGCTTTCCGACCCGGCTGCTGCAACAGGCGGAGACCCTCGGGGCCCGAATCCAGATTGATCCGACCCGCATCGGAGTGTCCGAGGCCCGTGCCGCCATCACCCATCTGGGCCAGATCGCGGTCATCCTGCGTGAGTTCGACCTGGCCTTTCCGGGGGCCACGGGCGGCAACTGGACAAAGCGGCTTCAGGTCGTGCGTCGCCGCCTGACCGATCAACTCGACACGACCTTCCGAAGCACGCCCGGCGTTGTCGACAAGGCGCTGCCGCTGGGGGCGGCGCGCCTGGCCGGTCGGATGTCGCGCATGGTCCCGGATCTGGCCGCCGATCCGGACGCTCCCAGCGCCCATCGGGCCACGGCCCTGCTGGAAATCCTGGCGGGCACGCGCAGCCTGGCGGCTGACCTGGGTTGCGAAGGCACGCGGCGCACCGTCGGTGAGGCCGTGGCCGGTCGGGTGGACAGCTATGCGGAAGAAGCCCTGCGGATGCTGCACGACGGTGATTTCGAGGACCGGGCGCGGGCCGAGAAGCTGATCGATATGGCCGCCGAGTTCCTCTCCCTGTCGCGAAATCCTGAGGCGGGGGCCCTGGTGCGCCGGCGTATGGCGGTCGCCGGCCCCACCGACCTGGAGGCCGGCAACGCCGCCTGATCCTTGGCATCGGTGCCCCGGCGGGCTATCCGCCTGCCCATGCAGTTGCTTCCCAGATCCCCGCGCGCGCGGCGCAGGTTCATCTTCATTGCGGTGGCGGCCCCGGTGCTGGCGGCGTCGGTCGGCCTGACGCTGTGGGCGATGCGCGAACAGGTGACCTACTTCTATTCGCCTAGCGAGGCCGCCCGGTCAGAGATTGCGACGGGCGCGACGGTGCGGCTGGGCGGACTGGTTGAGGCCGGTTCGGTGTCCGGTGCCGGTGAAGGACAGCACCAGTTCTCGGTGACCGACGGCGGTGCGGCCGTCATCGTTCGCTACAGTGGCGACCTGCCGGACCTGTTCCGCGAGGGGCAGGGCGTTGTGGTCCAGGGCAGCTTTCAGCCGGACGGCTCCTTCGTCGCCAGCCAGGTGCTAGCCAAGCACGATGAAACCTATATGCCGCGCGAAGTCGCCGACGCCCTGAAGCGCGAAGGCCGCTGGCGCGAGGGCGAGCCCCTTCCTGAAAACTAGTCGTCGGAATTATCCGCAAGGCGTCAAGGTTTCGGCGTATTCCCCGGGCGATATCGCTGGCCTTGGGATTGCAGGCCTCCTGGCTCTAGTATCCCGATGCGAAACACCCCTGGGACATCTCCAGGGCGGCGAAGAGGACCACAAGGCTGACCATGATCAAGCGCAAGGAGTTCATCACCGGGGCAGCCGTCGGGCTGGCGTTGGCGACGGCGGCGACGGCCGGCGGACTGATCGACTGGCCGGTGGCGCATGCCCAGCCGTCGATACCCGCAGACGCGCTTCTGGTGAGAACCCAGGGACAGCCCGTCTTCGCGCCGCCGCCGGGCGCGCCGATGTCGTTCGCCGACATCGTCGATGCGGTCTCGCCGGCGGTCGTCTCGATCGATGTGCGCCAGAGTGTCAACACCAACAGCCTGCGCGAGATTCCCGGATTCGAGGACCTGCCGTTCGATATGCCGGTGCCCGAAGGCGAGGAGGCCCCCGAGGCACCGGAACAGCTGGGTTCCGGCTCGGGCTTCTTCATCTCGGCGGATGGCTACATCGTCACCAACAACCATGTCGTGGCCAATGCCGAAGAGATCACGGTGCGTCTGACCGACGAACGCGAACTGACGGCCACCCTGGTCGGCACCGATCCCGAAACCGACCTGGCCGTGATCCGGGTTGAGGGGAACAACTTCCCCTTCGTCCGCTTTGAGACCGAAGCCCGCCCCCGCGTCGGCGACTGGGTGCTGGCGATCGGCAATCCGCTGGGCCTGGGCGGAACCGTGACGGCCGGGGTTGTCTCGGCCTATGGTCGCCAGATCGACCAGTCGACCACCCCCTATGTCGACTATATGCAGATCGACGCCCCGATTAACCGGGGCAACTCGGGCGGGCCGACCTTTGACATCCACGGTCGCGTCATCGGCGTGAACTCGGCCATCTATTCGCCGAACGGGTTTTCGGTCGGGATCGGTTTCGCGATCCCCGCCGATGTCGCGGATCGCGTGACCCGGCAGTTGATTGCCGGCGGTGCCGTCCAGCGGGGCTATGTCGGGATTTCCATCGGGCCGGTCACCGAGGATGTGCGCGAAGCGCTGGGCCTTCCCGACGGCACGGACGGCGCGCGCGTCGCCAGCGTCAATGCGGGTGGCCCGGCCGAGAGCGGTGGCCTGCAGCCCGGCGATATCGTCACCGGCGTCGATGGACAGGACATCGACGACGCCAATGACCTGACCAACAGGGTCGGGGCCGTGGCGGTGGGCGAAACCATCCGGTTCGACGTGCTGAGAAATGCGCGTCGCGAGACGATATCCGTGCGGGCGGCCACACGCCCCAGCGCCGCCGACATCAGGGCCCTGAACGCCCTGAACGACGAGATTGAGCTGCCGGAGGCCGGCACGGTGTCGGGACAGCCCGCCTTCGGCCTGTCGCTGCGGCCACTCGATGATCAGACTCGCGCGCAGTTCGGCGTTGCGGAGCGCGTGTCGGGCCTGTTGGTTACGGACGTCACGCGCGGCACCATCTTCGCTCGTCGGGGCTTCGAGCCGGGCGTCGTCATCACCCGCGCCGACAACCGCCCGGTCCGCACGGTCGAGGACTTCAACCGGATCATCGATGATCTGCGCCGCGCCGGACGTCCAAGCGTTCTGCTCGACCTGAGCTATCGGGGTCAGCCGACATTGCAGATCATCGAACTGGACGACCTGCCGGTGGCCGACTCGGGTTCGGGCGGCTAGTCTTTCCGCCTTGAGGAGGGACGATGCGTATTCTGATCGTCGAGGATGACCAGGAGGCGGCGGCGGTGATGGTCCGCGGCCTGACTGAGGCCGGGCACGACTGCGTGGCCGCGCCCGATGGAGCCTATGGCCTGGAAGAGGCCCACAAGGGCGGGTTCGACGTCTATGTCGTGGATCGCATGATGCCGCGCCTGGACGGGGTCGGCATGGTCGAAACCCTGCGTCGCGAGGGCGACCAGACGCCGGTGCTGTTCCTGTCGGCCCTGGGTGAGGTCGAAGACCGGGTCGCGGGCTTGAAGGCGGGAGCCGACGACTATCTGGTCAAACCCTATGCCTTCTCCGAGCTGATCGCACGCATCGAGGCCCTGGCCCGGCGGCGCGAGACCGGTTCGGTCCAGACCGTGCTCAAGGTCGGCGACCTGGAAATGAACCTGATCAGCCGCGACGTCAGCCGCGCCGGTCGCGACATCGACCTGCAACCGCGTGAATTCCAGCTTCTGGAATTCCTGATGCGCAATGCCGGCAAGTCGGTGACGCGCACCATGCTGCTGGAGAAGGTCTGGGAATATCATTTCGATCCCCAGACCAATGTCATCGACGTCCATATCAGCCGCCTGAGATCCAAGCTCGACAAGGGTTTTGATCGCCAGATGCTGCAGACGGTTCGCGGGGCCGGATACCGCCTGGAGGCCTGAGCCGGTGCGACTGCCCTCGGTCTTTCGTCGCACGCCCTTCCGGCTGACGCTGTCGTTCCTGGCGCTGTTTGCGACGGCGGCGAGCGCCCTGTTGCTCTATGTCTATTTCGCTTCCCAGTCCGAGGCCGCCAACCGGGCCAGGGCCGGCGTCGAGCGCGAGCTGTCGACGCTGGAGGGGATCTACCGCGAGCGTGGGGTCGAGGCCCTGAATGCCGAGCTGATCGACCGCGCCTCCAGGGGCGGGCCCTATCTGTTCCTGCTGATGGACGCCGAGGGCCAGCCTCGGACCGGCAACGTCAATGAAAGCCCGATCGTCGACTACCAGGGGGGCGAACAGTGGGAGTCCTTCCGCCTGTCGGGGGCCGACGAACAGGGCCGTGTGGCGCGGCGCTGGGCCATGGGGGTCCAGCTGCGTCTGCCGGGCGGCGAGCTGCTGTTCGTGGGCGAGGACATCGGCGACAGCGAGCAATATCTGAATCGCCTGTCCCTGTACCTGTGGGGGGCGGCCGGGATCGTTTTCCTGCTGGGCCTGGGCGGCGGCCTGCTGGTCAGCCGGCAGGTCGAAGGAGCCATGGCGCGCCTGAACGCTGTGGTCGATGCGGCGCGATCCGGTGACCTGCAACAGCGCGTGGCCGTCCAGAATACCGGCGACGAGCTGGACGAACTGGCCGGCAATCTCAACGCCATGCTGGATCGGCTGGAACAGTCGATGGCTTCGATCCGTCACGCCGGAGACGCCATTGCCCATGACCTGCGTTCGCCCCTGACCCGAATGCGGGCCCGTCTGGAGGTGGCCCTGATCGACGCCGAGGCCGGTCGAGTGGATGGCCAGGAGGCGCTGGCCCGGGCTCTGGGTGAGACCGACGACCTGCTCAAGACCTTCAATACGGTGCTGTCGATCGCGCGGCTTCAGGCGGCGGCCGAGATTCCGGATGCTACGCATTTCGATGTGGCCGAAATGGCGACCGATATCGCCGAACTCTATGGTCCGGCCGCCGAAGACAAGGGGCTGGATTTCGCCGCCGAGATCACGCCCGGCCTTCAGATCAACGGCAATCGCGCCTTCCTGGCCCAGGCGCTGTCCAATGTCGTCGACAATGCCATCAAATATACGCCGGAAGGGGGCGCGGTCATGCTGCGGGCGCGGCGTCGTTCGTCGGGCGAGGTGGAGGTCTCGGTCACGGACACCGGACCGGGCGTGGCCCTGGAAGACCGCGAGCGCATTCTCGACCGCTTCGTACGCCTGGACGACAGCCGCACCCAGGCGGGCGCCGGATTGGGCCTCAGCCTGGTGAGGGCTGTGGCGTTCGCCCACGCCGGTCGTATCGATCTCAGCGACGGCCCCGGCGAGATCGACGGGTTCGGTCCCGGCCTGCGCGTGGCCCTGGTGCTGCCGCCGCTATGAGCGCGCTGCCCATCCTGGCCGACCGTATGCTGCCCTGTGGTCCGGTGCTCGGCACCCCGGGCGGTCAGTCCACCTTTGATGTCCTGGCCGAGGCGGCCGCTGAAGAGGGCTGGACCGGACTGCTGACGACGGCCGAGCCCGCGCTGCGGCCGGTCTTTGCCGCCTCGCCCTATCTGGCGGGTCTGGTCCGGCGCTGGCCGGGCAAGCTGCGCGGTGTGCTGGAGGTGGCGCCCGAGGCCCGGCTCGATGCCATTGTGTCCGAGACGCGCGCGCTCGGCGGTGGTGCCGAGGGCGTGCGCGAGCCGCTCAGGCTGCTGAAGGCGGATCTGCATCTGCTGACGGCGCTGTGCGACCTGGGTGGGGTCTGGGATCTGGATGCGGTGACCGGCGCGCTCAGCGCCTTTGCCGATGCCGCCCTCCAGACCGCCTTCGTGGCGGTGGCCGAGGACCAGGTCGTGCGCGGTCATCTGGTCGGCCCGGTCGATCCGGCCAATCCGGTTCCGGGCCTGTTCGGCCTGGCCATGGGCAAGCACGGGGCCCATGAACTCAACTACTCCAGCGACATAGACGTCACCTTCTTCTACGAGCCCGAGGTCGTTCGCCGGACGATTGCCGCGACCGTCGAGGCCCAGGCCTTCGTCGATCGGGTCGCCGGGGCGGTGGCGCGGCTTCTCAGCGAGCGGACCGGTGAGGGCTATGTCTTCCGGGTCGACCTGCGGCTGCGACCGGATCCCGGCTCGACGCCGCCGGTCGTCAGTGCGCCGGCGGCCCTGAACTACTATGGAACGGTCGGCCAGAATTGGGAGCGCGCCGCCTTCATCAAGGCCCGCGCGGTCGTCGGTGACGGGGCCGAGGCGCGGGGCTTCCTCAAGGCGCTGATCCCGTTTGTCTGGCGCCGCAGCCTCGACTTCGCTGCCGTGTCGGATGTCCATTCGATCAAGCGTCAGATTCACGTTCACAAGATCGAGGATCGTCCGACGGCGGCGGGGGCCGACCTCAAGCTCGGGCGTGGCGGCATCCGCGAGATCGAGTTCTTCGTCCAGACCCAGCAGCTGATCCTGGGCGGGCGCGACCCGTCGCTACGATCATCGCGGACCCTGGATGCGCTGATGGCCCTGGCCGAGGCCGGCCATGTCGATACCGGGACCGCCATCAGCCTCAGCACCGACTATGTTCGCCTGCGGTCGCTGGAACATCGCATCCAGATGCTCGATGATGAGCAAACCCACACCCTGCCGGTCGAGGACGATCAGCGCCGCCGCGTCGCCGCCCTGTCGGGGCAGGCCGATCTGGTGGCCTTCGACCAGTCGGTCGAGGACCTGACGTCCAGGGTCAATGCCCGCTATGGCGAGCTGTTCGCCGAGGACGAGGCCCTGTCTTCCGAGCTGGGAAGCCTCGTCTTCACCGGCATCGAGAACGACTCCGAAACCCTGAAGACGTTGGGTCGCATGGGATTCAGCGAGCCTGACCCGGTCGCCACGACGATCCGTGGCTGGCACCACGGCCGCATCCTGGCAACACGTTCGGCGCAGGGCCGGGAGGTCTTCACGCGCTTCGCTCCACGCCTGCTGGAGGCCTGTGCGGCGACGGGGGCCCCTGACGCCGCCTTTCGGCGCTTCGCCCGCTTCTTCGAGGGATTGCGGGCCGGGGTCCAGGTCCAGTCGCTGTTCCTTGCCAAGCCGCGCCTGTTCCGCCTGATCGTCGAGACCCTGGCCTTTTCGCCACGCCTGGCCGAGGTGTTGTCGCGCCGCCCGGCGGCGCTGGACGCCATCATGGACCCCGACTTCTTCCTGTCGATCGAGGCCGACAGCGGCATCGTCGGCGAGATCGAGGCGCAAGGGCGCGATGCCGCCGACTTTGAAAGCGCCATGAATGCCATCCGTCGCCTGCACCGCGAGCAGGATTTTCGGATCAGCCTTCAGGTCCTGTCGGGCATTGCCGATCCGGCGCGGGCCGGCGACGCCTTTTCCGATCTGGCCCAGGCCTGCGTCCGGGCGCTCGCCTATGCGTCGCGCAATGAGGTGGACCGGATCGCCGGCCGAATCGACGGACAGGTCGCCGTCGTTGCCCTGGGCAAGCTGGGCTCACGCGAGATGTCGGGGGCGTCCGACCTGGATCTGATGACGGTCTATGAGGCTCCGGGTGAGGCCGAATCCGACGTCAGGGGCTGGAGCGCCGACCGCTGGTTCGGCCGCTTTACCCAGCGGCTGATCGCGGCCCTGTCGACCCCGACCGCCGAGGGCGGCCTCTATGAGGTCGACATGCGCTTGCGTCCGTCAGGAGCTGCCGGACCGGTGGCCGTCTCCCTGCGCGCCTTTGGTGACTACTACGCCCGCGAGGCCGACACCTGGGAGTTCCTGGCCCTGACCCGGGCCCGGGTCGTGTGGGCGACGTCCGCCGCGTTCGAGCGCCGCGTGGCGGACGCGGTGGAGGCCGCCCTGCGCCAGCCGCGCGACCGCGGCTCGACCCTAAACGATGTTGCCGCGATGCGGGCCCTGATGGCGCGCGAGCATCCGCCCTGGAGCTTCTGGGACATGAAGCGGGCCTCAGGGGGGCTGATCGACTGCGAGTTTGTCGTCCAGGCCCTGCAACTGGTGAATGCTCCCGACGGCGGGCCGCTTCGGGCCGGCACCCTCGCCGGCCTGGCCTCGCTGTGTGAGGGGGGTGTCCTGTCGGCCGACCTCGGGGCGGCCCTGACCGAGGCCTGGACCCTGCAACAGGGCCTGGCGCAGCTTCTTCGGTCTTCGCTGGATCGTCGCTCGGACCCCGAGCAGGAACCCACGGGGTTTCAGCAGAGGCTGTCGCGGATCGGGGGCGTCGAGACCCTGGCCGAACTGACCCCCCGCGTCGAACAGGCCCGCCGGCGCGCCCGCGAGGCCTATGAGACGCTGTTGGATATCAGCCGCGACGGAATCTCGGACTAGGCGCGTTCAACCTCCATCGCCGGCCAGACCGGCATGAGGAGAACTGAGATGAAAACCCTTCTGATGAGCGGCCTGATCGCCCTGTCGGTCGGCGGCGTTGCCATGGCCCAGCAGGCCCCGCGCGGGCCGGGCGCGGCGGACACCGACGGTGACAGTCGCGTCAGCCAAGCCGAATTTGTGACCGCCGCCATGCAGCGTTTCGATAGCGGTGATGCGAACCGTGACGGGACGATTACGGCCGAGGAAATGCGCGCCGGCATGGAAGCGCGCCGCGCTGAGCGTCGGGGCGAGATGTTTGCCCGCATGGACACCAACGGCGATGGCTCGATTTCTCGCGCCGAGTTCGATGCGCGTCCGCAGCGCGGGGACGGTGACGCCGAGCGCGGTGATCGTCGCGGCGGCCACGGCGGTCGCGGTCGTGGTGGGCACGGTCGCGGCGGCGGCGAGATGGATGCGGACGGCGTCACGCGCGCCGAAGCCCAGGCCCGGGCCGAAGCTCGCTTCGATCGGATGGACAGCAACGATGACGGCTTCCTGACCCAGGAAGATCGCCAGGGTCGGGGTGACCGCCGGCGCGGCGACCAGGACTGATTGACAGGGAGGTAGGTCAGAGGCCTGGTGCCTTGCTCCTTCACAGGACCATGAGGCAGTTTGTCGTCAGTGACGAAAGATCCGGACGAAGACCTGGTTCTGCGGGCGGGGCGCGGCGATGCCGCCGCGTCGCGTGCGCTGGTCACCAGCAAGCTGCCGCGCATGATGCGTCTGGCCTATCGCATGCTGGGTGATCGTCAGGCTGCCGAGGACGTGGCGCAGGAAGCCATGCTGCGAGCCTGGAAACAGGCCCCCCTGTGGCAGCCCGGCGCGGCCAGGTTCGATACCTGGTTGCATCGGGTGGCGATCAACCTCTGCTATGACCGGCTGCGGCGGCGGCGGGAGGTTCTGAGCGACGTCCTGCCGGAGCGGGCCGATGAAGGTCCGGGGCCGGATCAGGGCTGGATTGATCGGGACCGGGCGCGCCAGGTCGAGGCCGCCCTGCAGGCCCTGCCCGAGCGGCAGCGGGAGGCGATTGTCCTGTGTCACTATCAGGACCTGAGCCAGACCGAGGCGGCCGGATTGATGGAAGTCAGCGTGGAGGCGCTGGAGAGTTTGTTGGCGAGAGGTCGTCGCGGGCTGAAGGTGGCCCTGGCGGATCTGGCACCGGAAAGGACAGTGCAATGACCGTGGGGCTGAAGCGGTTTGAGCAGATTATCGACGCCTATGGAGCGGACCCCGGGCGCTGGCCCGAGGCCGAGCGGGCCGAGGCCGAGGCCTTGCTGGCGGCAAGTTCCGAGGCCCGCGCGTTGCGCGACCAGGCGGCGCGACTGGATGCATGGCTCGACCAGGCGACGACGCCCGAGGTGTCCGAGCTGACGACGCGCCGGATCCTGAAACGGGCCCCTGGCTCATCGCGCGTCCTGGGCTGGGGTTCGGGAGCCGGCTGGGCGGCGGCGGCGGCGGGCATCGTGCTGGGGCTGTCATTCGGCAATCAGGCGCAGGTTGCCAACCAGGCCGACGAAGGGCTGGAACAGGCGATGACCTGGAGCGTCGATGAGGCGGAGTATTTCGGATGACAGATCGGGGTCTCAAGATCGCCCTGGGTCTCTCGGTGGCGCTGAATGTGTTTGTGATCGGGGCCGTGGCCGGTGTCATGGTAACGGGCGTGCGGGGGCTGGGCCAACCGCCGCACCGGCAACGCCCGCCGGTCATCCAGATGATCCAGTCACTGGATCAGGCCGATCAGGCGGCCGCAGAGCAGACTCTGCGCGACGCCGGCCTGGCGGCCCGCGAGGATTTCGACACGGCCCGCAGCCATCGCTCCGAAGCGATCAACCTGGCAGGGGCCGAGACCTTTGACCGCGCGGCCGTCGAGGCGGCGCTGACGCAGTCCCGCGAGGCCGAAGCGCGTGGCCGGGGCCGCCTGGAGGGCTCTCTGCTGGATGTCATGGAACGCCTCGATCAGGCAGATCGCCAGCGTCTGGCTCCGGGCCTGTCCCGGCGCGGGCGGGAGGGTCGTCGGGAGCGCGGGGCCCCCCGTGGCGGCGAAGCGCGCGGCGGTGGGGGCGAAGGCTAGGCCGCTTCGGCGTGATCGCGGGTCCGGCGCACCGGCAGGATGACGGTCACGGTGGTGCCTTCGCCGGGGGTACTCGCCATTTCGAAGCGGCCCTGGTGCATCTCGATCAGGGACTTGGTCAGAGCCAGCCCCAGCCCCGTGCCCTGGGTGGCCCGGGCGTGTTTGGTTTCGACCTGTTCGAAGGGCTGGGCCAGGCGCGGCAGGTCCTCGGCTGAAATGCCGATGCCGTTGTCGGACACGCTCACGAAGGCCCAGCCGGATTCGATCCCGGCCCTGATGGCCACGCGGCCGCCGCGCGGCGTGAACTTGATGGCATTGGACACTAGATTGAGCAGGACCTGCTTCAGGGCCCGATAATCGGCCTGGATGACGCTTTCGGGAGCCACCTCGGCCAGGAGCTCGATGTCGGCCTCGGCGGCGCGGCCGCGCATCAGGCGGACCCCGTCGTCGCAGAGCTCGGCCAGGTCGACCGACTCGAAGTGCATCTGCATCTTGCCAGCTTCGATCTTGGCCATGTCGAGGACGTCGTTGATCAGCGCCAGCAGGTGCTGACCCGAGTTCAGGATGTCCTGGCAGTATTCCTTGTAGCGCGCGTCCCCGAGCGGGCCGAACATTTCGCCGGCCATGATTTCCGAGAAACCGTTGATGGCGTTCAGGGGGGTGCGTAGCTCATGGCTCATATTGGCCAGGAACTCCGACTTGGCCTGGTTGGCGGCTTCGGCCCGGATCTTGGCGACCTCATATTTGCGGGCGAGGTCCGACAGCTCGACCTGATTGGCTTCGAGTTGTTCAACCAGTTTTTTCAGTTCGGACTCGCTGCGCGCGCGCATGGCCTCCTGGCGCTTGATCGCGGTGATGTCGGCGGCGGTCATCACCGAGCCGCCGTCTGCCGTGCGCCGCTCGCTGATCTGAAGCCAGCGACCGTCATGCAGTTCGAACTCTCGCACGCCGGCGCGACCGTCCTGGGCCGGTCCCTGGGACTTGATCGCCAGTGACCCGATCTGCATCAGTTCGTCCTTGCGGGCGCCGGCCTTGAGCGCCTGCTCCTTGATGCCGAAGGTGTCGGCAAAGGCGTAGTTGCACAGGATCAGTCGGTCCTGACGGTCGAACAGGACGAAGGCGTCCGACACGCTGTCGATGGCATCGCGCAGGCGACCCTCCGCCGCCATCGCGCGGGCCTTGGAGCGGCGTTCGTCAGTGACGTCGATGCCGACGCCGACCAGTTGGTCATAGCCGTGTGCCTGGCGCGGGCTGGAAGCCTGGCCACGGACCTCGATCCACCGTGACCGGCCGCCGCTGTGCGAGATGCGGAAGGTCGCCTCGAATTGGCCGTAGGCCGACGCCTGCCGGAGCGCATGAAGCAGATGCTGCTGATGCTCCTGGTTCAGCAGTCCCAGGATGTCGTCACCGGAGGCCGAAGACCCCTGGTTCCAGCCCAGCATGGCGGCCATCTGATCCGAAAGCTGGACCCGATCCCGATCCAGGTCCCATTCCCAGACCCCGCACCGGGCCGCCTCGACGGCCATCATGAAGCGGTGCTCGGAATCGGCCTGCATGCGCCGGGCGCGCACGCCCTGAAACAGCAACAGGCCGGTCAGGCCGATCCCCAGAGCCAGCGGTCCCAGGAGAATCCAGCCCTGATCGATCATCTGTTCGAAGGTGGGGAGGCCGGACAGGCCGGACCGACCCGCAACCAGCAGCAGGCCGGTGTCGCCGACAGGCGAGGCGGCTAGGCCGAGCGGATTGCCGTCGACCTGGCCGGTGACCGTGGATCCCGTTTCGGCGGCCTCGGTCAGGGCGTCAATGCTCTCGCCGAAGGTGGCACTGACCAGGGTGCCGGCCGCTGCGTCGGTGCCCGAAAGGACGGTTCCGTCGCGGGCGACCAGGGCCGCCGTGGTCCCGCCCTCGATTTCCAGATGATCATCGACGGCGACCAGGGCCGCGATCGCCAGGGTCTCGCTGACGCGCTCGACCGCGATGACGCGATTTTCCGATGCGCCCTGCCAGGCCGGCCCGTCCTGGCCCGGGATCTGCGTCCCCGCGAACGGGCCTGAACCCGCCCGGCGGGTCACCGCCAGGACGTCGCCCCCGGCCGCCAGCACGGCGACGGCGAGCGCATCGTCGCCGGCCAGGCGCTGACCCATCTCCGCCGCATCCAGAGGGCTCTGCCTGTTGTCCTCAAGGCGCTCGCCGGCGGCGGTCAGCGCCGCTTCGGTCCGGCCCAGCCGGGCCGCCAGCCGGGCCGACGCGATCTCGGTATCATGGCGAAGCTGGAGGGCCGCCTCGTTCGACGCATCCCGCGGTCGGTCTCGAATCTCGCGAACATAGATGGCCGAATAGGCGACCAGCACGATAGCGGCGGCGAGCACGCCCAACCGCAGCCAAGCGGGCACGACCGCTGTGCGGTGGCGCTGGCTGAGATCGCCGGTCCGGCGTCCTGGCTGTTTTCCCCTGCGGTCGGGACGCTCCACGCGTCACTCCCATTGATTCGCCCACGAAGGGGAATCCTAGCCACCATCAGGGATTCGCGCGAGGCCTCCAGAGCCGGTTCCGACGGGTGGGCCCGCTCTCAGGCCTGGCCCGATGAAGCCAGACCCTAGGCCGCTTCGACGCCCGGCCTTGCGCGCGGATCCGAAGGGGCCACCAGGATGTCGGTGATCGACTTCAGGGCCGTGCGGGCCAGACCCGCCAGGCGGACCATCTCGGGTGGAGCATCGCTGGCACATTCGTCGACACTGGCCACCAGCTGGGCGGCGATGTCCATCAGTCGGGGCGACGCGGCAATCAGGCGGGCCTGTAGCTCCATTCGGTGCGGATCGCGGTCATATTCGGCCCCCGGCACGCGCCAGCCGCCCCAGTCCGACGTATCGGTGACCACCACCGGATAGGTACCCGGAAACGGATGATGCGGGACGTCCTCGGCCATCTGCCACTTGTTCTTGGCCCGGATCAGCCGCCAGTTCCCGAGGTCTGAAGCGGTTGCAGGGTCCTCTTCGGGCGCGGCCAGTTCGTGTGCCAGGAACTCGCGCCCCAGGCCCACATCATAGGTCACCCGCACCGGCTCGGCGAAGCCCTTGGCCCAGACCGGGTTCAGTTTCTCGACCTTGGACCAGGCCCCTACGCAATCGATCCAGACCTTCTGGCCGGGTTGAAATTGAGCACGCGCCATTGCGATCTTCCCATTCTAGGACGCGGCATCCTGGCACGCGGCGGTTGACGTCGGGTTCAGCCAAAGGGTGAACAAGAGGTTGCCCCTCTGGTGCGGGTGTCGGCCGGGCGCTATGCCGCGCCCATGATGCAGACACCCCACGATCAAGTCGCCCGGATCCTGACCGCCTTCGGTCTTTCGCCCGCCGAGGGCACCCTGCGCGTCCAGTCGCCGATCGACGGCAGCGAGTTAGCCCGCCTGGCCGAGCATACGCCCGACGCGGCCGCTGCCGCCGTCGGGCGGGCCGTCACCGCGTTCGAGGCCTGGCGGCGGGTTCCGGCCCCGCGCCGGGGGGAACTGGTCCGTCTGTTCGGCGAGGAACTGCGCGCCGCCAAGGACGATCTGGCCATGCTGGTGACCCTGGAGGCCGGCAAGGTCACCTCCGAGGGCCTGGGCGAGGTTCAGGAGATGATCGACATCTGCGACTTCGCCACCGGCCTCAGCCGCCAGCTCTATGGCCTGACCCTGCCGAGCGAGCGGCCCGGCCACCACATGCGCGAAACCTGGCAACCGCTGGGCCCGGTGGCTGTGATCAGCGCCTTCAACTTTCCCGTCGCGGTCTGGGCCTGGAATGCGGCCCTGGCGCTGGTCAGCGGCGATCCGGTGATCTGGAAGCCGTCCGAGAAAACGCCCCTGACCGCCCTGGCGACCCAGGCCGTGTTCGAACGGGCCGTGACCCGCTTCGGCGATGATGCCCCGGCCCACCTGTCACAGGTGCTGATCGGTGGGCGCGAGCTGGGCGAGGCCCTGGCCGGCGATCCGCGCGTCCCTCTGATCTCGGCCACCGGCTCGACGCGCATGGGCAGACAGGTGGCCCAGATCGTGGCCGGGCGGCTGGGCCGCTCGCTGCTCGAACTGGGCGGCAACAACGCCATGATCGTCACCCCCACCGCCGACCTCGAGCTGGCGGTGCGGGCCATCGCCTTTTCGGCGGTCGGAACGGCGGGTCAGCGTTGCACCACCCTGCGGCGCTTGATCGTCCATGAGGATGTCGCCGCCGGACTGATCGAGCGGCTCGTCAAGGCCTATGGCACCCTGCCCATCGGTGATCCGCGCGAGGCGGGCACCCTGGTCGGGCCGCTGATCGATCCCGAGGCGGCTGCGGGCTTTGCCCGCGCGCTCGACCAGGCGCGGGCCGAGGGCGGCGAAGTGCTGACCGGCGGTCAGGCCCTGGACCGGCCCGGCAACTATGTGACGCCGGCGCTGGTGCGGATGCCGGGTCAGTCAGAAGTCGTCTGGCACGAGACCTTCGCCCCGATCCTCTATGTGCTGACCTATCGCGACCTGGAACAGGCCATCGCCCTGCAGAATGCCGTACCGCAGGGGCTGAGCTCGTGCATCTTCACCGGCTCGGTGCGCGAGTCCGAAGGCTTCTTGTCGGCCTGGGGTTCGGACTGCGGCATCGCCAATGTCAACATCGGCCCGTCCGGGGCCGAGATCGGCGGGGCCTTCGGCGGGGAAAAAGATACCGGTGGCGGGCGCGAGAGCGGCTCGGACGCCTGGAAAGCCTATATGCGCCGCCAGACCCAGTCGGTGAATTTCTCCGACGCCCTGCCGCTGGCGCAAGGGGTCAGGTTCGAGGTTTAGCCCCCCGCAGGCTCGATCCGGTTGGAGTTCGGGCCGCGATCGCGCTGCCAGCGGTGATACAGCTTCCACACGCCCCAGAACACCAGCAGCAGCGCCACCGGGATCAGCATCGGCATCAGGAAGGCCAGCAGCACCGTGCCGATGCTGAGGACATCGTCCATGAGGCTGAGGAAGGGATTGGCCAGGCCACCGGTCGTGGCCGTCGAGGCCGCGCGCGTCCCGCCTTGGGCCGCCCCGAAGGCCAGCGCCGTCGGGGCCCCGACGATGATGCCGGCGACGGCGGCGGCGGTCGGGTCCAGCCCGGCGAAGACCGAACCGGCGGCCACGGCCCCGGCGATGGGGCGCGCGACGATGCCGACGGCGTGCAGGGCATTGTCCAGCAGCGGGATCTTGTCGGCCACGACCTCCAGCACCGTCGCCAGGCCTAGCGCCGCAATGGCGGTGTTGGACGTCATCCAGGCCATGCTCTCGTTCAGCTCGATGCCGAACAGCTGGAACCGGGCTGCCAGGGCCGCCATCAACAGCGGAATGAAGATCCGCAGGCCCGAGGCCGCCGCCAGACCCAGGCCGAGCATGGCCGGCAGGATCCAGGTCTGAAGGATGTCGGGCGAGGGCAGGGACTCAAGCACGAGGGCCTCCTAGAACCGGCGTTGGCCGGTCACCGTCTCGAAAAACATCCGCCAGTCCCCCATCAGGCTCCACAAGGGATATTTGAACGTCGCCGGCCTGTTCTTCTCGAACACGAAATGCCCCACCCAGGCGAAACCGTAACCGACAAACGGCATGGCCAGCAACCACCACGGATTCAGGGTGATGACGGCCGTCGCCAGCAGCCCCAGAACCAGGGCCGATCCGACGATGTGGATGCGCCGGCAGATCTGGTTGGAATGCTCGTGGATGTAGAAGGGATAGAACTCTGAAAAGCTCCTGAAGCGATCCCCGGAGGCGGGCGTGGGCTGATGGGTCATGGAAAGAGGTTCGCGCGGTTGCGCCGGCTTGTCGAGAGTTGATCCTCCCCCGTTCACGGGGGAGGGGGACCGCTTGCGGTGGAGGGGGCGACGGCTCGCACAACGGCGTGGAGGGGCCTGTCGTGCCAGGCGGCCCCCGGCGGCGAAAGCGGTGGCACCCCCGCAACCGCACGGGGAAAAACCGTTGCGTGGGCCGGGCGGACTGGGCCAAGTGGGGGCCGGGAGGCCCTGAGTGGACGTCGAACAGTTCATTGATCGCTGGAAGGACGCGCGCGGCGGGGCCGAACGCGCCAACTATCAGATCTTTCTGGGAGAGCTGTGCGAGGCGCTGAACCTGCCGCGGCCTGATCCGGCCAGCCATCAGACCGCCGAAAACGACTATGTGTTCGAACGCGGCGTCAAACGGCGCGACAGCGAAGAGCTGTCCTCGACCTTGAGGATCGACCTCTACAAGCGCGGCTGTTTCATCCTGGAGGCCAAACAGTCCCGCGCTTCGGACCGCCCGGACCAGCCGCGACTGTTCACGGACCAGGAAGCCGCCTCGACCGCCGCCGCCGAGGGCAAGTGGGACGTGCTGATGCGTCATGCGCGCCGCCAGGCCGAGGACTATGTGTTCCGCCTGCCGGCCAGCCATCCGGCCCCACCATTCATCCTGGTGTGCGACGTCGGCTATGTGTTCGAGGTCTATGCCGATTTTTCGGGCTCCGGCCGGGCCTATTCGCCGTTCCCGGACCGCAAGGGCTATCGCATCCGGCTGGAGGACCTGCGCGATGAGGCGATCCAGGATCGCCTGGAGGCGATCTGGAAAGACCCCCAGTCGCTCGATCCGTCGAAAAAAGCCGCCCAGGTCACGCGCCAGATTGCCGAGCGCCTGGCGGCGGTGTCGCGTCGGCTGGAACGCACCCATCCGCCGGAGGAGGTCGCGCATTTCCTGATGCGCTGCATCTTCACCATGTTCGCCGAGGATGTGGACCTCCTGCCCAAGGGGAAGTTCACCGAACTCCTGACCGAGTGCCTCGACGGCCCCGACAGCTTCGCGCCGCTGCTCAAGGAGCTCTGGCAGAAGATGGACAAGCCGAACCACGACGATCGGTTCTATTCCCTGTTCAAGACGCATCTTCGCTATTTCAACGGCGGCCTTTTCCACGACCCGCGCGCATTTCCGATGACCCGGGAAGAGATCGGCGAGCTGCTGGCGGCGTCGAAGCACGACTGGCGCTATGTCGAGCCGGCCATCTTCGGCACCCTGGTCGAACAGGCGCTGGACCCGGCGGAGCGGCGCAAGCTGGGGGCCCACTATACGCCGCGCGCCTATGTCGAGCGGCTGGTCGAGGTGACGGTGATGGAGCCGTTGCGTCAGGACTGGGACACCGCCCAGCTCAAGGCCGAGGACGCGCGGGCGCGCGGCGAAAACGACGAGGCGGTGGCCATCATCCGCGCCTTCCACAAACAGCTGTGCGCCACCCGCGTGCTGGACCCGGCCTGCGGCACCGGCAACTTTCTGTATGTGTCGCTGGAGCTGATGAAGCGGCTGGAAGGCGAGGTTCTGGAGGCCCTGGTCGAGCTGGGCCAGGCCGACACCCTGGGTCTGGAAACGGTCGATCCGCACCAGTTCCTGGGCATCGAGCTGAATGTGCGGGCCGCCGCCATTGCCGAGCTGGTGCTGTGGATCGGCTATCTGCAGCAGCATTACCGCAACCGCGCCGAACACCCGGCCGAGCCGATCCTGAAGGCGTTCAACAACATCCAGCAAAAGGACGCGGTCCTGACCTGGGACGGCTATCCCGAGCTGCAGTTTCAAATCCTCCCCCGCAAGGCGGGGGAGGGGGACCCCGTAGGGGTGGAGGGGGCGGCGGACGCCACCGCGCCCGTTCCGTCGACCTCAGCCCCCGGTCCCGCCCCCTCCACCGCGTCGCGGTCCCCCTCCCCCATGAATGGGGGAGGATCAGGCGCCGTGCAGGTCTATCCCAATGCCCGTCGCCCCGACTGGCCGCAGACCGAGTTCATCGTGGGTAACCCGCCGTTTATTGGCGGCAAGGACATTCGCGCGCGGATGATGCCGGGCTATGCCGAGGCCCTGTGGCGGGCCCATCCGCACATGAACGAAAGCGCCGATTTCGTCATGTACTGGTGGGATCGGGCTGCTGAGCTTTTGACGCGCAAGAAGACGCCGCTGCGCCGGTTCGGCCTGGTCACGACCAACTCCATCAGCCAGGTGTTCCAGCGCCGGGTGATGGAGCGGCATCTGAACGCCAAGGCCCCGATCAGCCTGACCTTCGCCATCCCCGACCATCCCTGGACCAAGGCCACAAAGGACAGTGCGGCGGTCCGCATCGCAATGACCGTGGGTCAGGCCGGATCATACGACGGCGTCTTGTGGGAGGTGACGTCAGAGGCCGACCTCGACACCGATGCGCCCGACATCGAATTCGTCCGCCGCTCCGGCAAGATCAACTCGGACCTGACGGTGGGCGTGGATGTGACCAAGGCGAGGCCTCTGATGGCCAATGAGGGGCTGTCGTCGCCGGGGGTGAAGCTGCACGGCGCGGGCTTCATCGTCACGCCACAGGAGGCCGAACATCTGGGTCTGGGTCGCCGACCGGGGCTGGAGCGGCATATCCGCACCTATCGCAACGGGCGCGACCTGACGGCCCATCCGCGCGGCGTCATGGTCATCGACCTGTTCGGCCTGACGGCGGAAACGGTGCGGCGGGATTACCCCGAGGTCTATCAGCACGTGCTTGCGACCGTGAGGCCGGAACGCGACGCCAACAACCGGGCGTCCTACCGCGACAATTGGTGGATATTCGGGGAGCCGCGCTCGGAGCTGCGCCCGGCGCTGGAGGGCCTGCCGCGTTACATCGCGACGGTTGAGACGGCCAAGCACCGGGTGTTTCAGTTCCTCGATCAGAGCATCCTGCCGGACAATAAGTTGATTGCTTTGGCAGACGCCGACGCGGGCGTGCTGGCGGTCCTCAGTTCCCGACTGCACGTTCATTGGGCAACTACGGCGGGAGGTTGGTTGGGGTTTGGAAATGACCCCGTCTATGTGAAATCCCGGACCTTCGACCCCTTCCCCTTCCCGGACCCTGCCGACACCACCCGCACCCGGCTGCGCGAGCTCGGCGAGGAGCTGGACGCCACCCGCAAGACGGTTCAGGCCGAGCATCCCGATCTGACCCTGACGGGCCTGTATAATGTGCTGGAAAAGCTGAAGGCCGGCGAGGCCCTGTCGGACAAGGAGGTCGACATCAAGGATCGCGGGCGGGTGCTGATCCTGAAGGATCTGCACGACCAGATCGACCGGGCGACCGCCGACGCCTATGGCTGGCCGCACGACCTCAGCGACGAACAGATCCTGGAACGGCTGGTCGCCCTGAACGCCGAGCGGGCGGCGGAAGAGGCGGCGGGCCATGTCCGCTGGCTGCGGCCCGACTATCAGATCCCGCGCTTTGCCAGGGGCGCCGTGGCCCAGACCGACAAGCTGGACCTGGGCGAGGCCGAGGTGGCCATCGACAAGGGCCTGCCGCGCTTCCCCACCGACAAGGGCGAACAGGTCATGGCCATTCGCGCCCTGTTGCTGGAGACGGGACGCCCCCTCGACGCCGCCGCCATCTCGCGCGGCTTCAAGGGCGGCGGCAAGCGTATCGAACAGCGCGTGCATCAGGCCCTGACCACCCTGGTCCGCTACGGCGAGATCACGCTCCTGCCCAACGGCCAATACGTCACCCGCCGCGCCGCATGACGAACGACGACCACAGCACGACAGGATTGAGCGCATGGATCCCGCCCCGCCCCTGATCACCAGCGAGTGGATCAACACCGACCGGCCGCTCGATATACCTGACTTTCGTGGGCAGGTTCTGGTGATCGAGGCCTTTCAGATGCTGTGTCCGGGCTGTGTCTCGCACGGTCTGCCGCAGGTGCAGCGGGTGGCCCAAGCCTTTGCCTCGGATCAGGTGGCGGTGATCGGCCTGCATACGGTGTTCGAACACCGCGAGGCCCAAGGCAGCCGCGCGGCCCTGGCCGCCTTTGCCCACGAGTACAAGCTGGATTTTCCCATCGGCATCGACCGTCAGGACGGCCGGCTGCCGGCCACCATGGCGGCCTATCAGATGCAGGGCACCCCGACCCTGATCATCATCGACCGGCAGGGGCGGCGGCGCTTTCAGAGGTTCGGCTCGGTCGATGACCTGAGGCTCGGCATCATCCTGGGCAGCCTGGTGGCCGAGACGGAGCTGCCCGCCGAAGACAGCCCACAATCAACCGCCGCCGGCTGCGACGAGGACGGCTGTGCGGTGTAGGGTTCAGGCCTGAACATCGAACCGGAATACCTCGCATGACCGCCACGCCACCGCCGTCTGACGCATCCTCCATGCCTCGCTGGACCCTCATCGGGCCGGGGCTGGTGGCGGCCGCCACGGGGGTGGGGGCCGGAGACCTGGTGGCGACGCTGGTGGCCGGTGCCCAGTATGGCTACGCCCTGTTGTGGGCGGCGGTGGCCGGCACAGTGATCAAGGTGGCCCTGGCCGAGGGCGTGGGGCGCTGGACCCTGGCGTCGGGCCGCACCGTGTTCGACGGCTGGTCCAGCCTGCCGGGGCGTATCGGAACCGGCGGGCGGCTGAACTGGGCCACGGCCTATTTCGCGGTCTATGTGGTGGTCTGGGGCTTTGTGTACGGGGCGGCGGCGATGTCGGCCTCGGCCCTGCCGCTGGCGGCGCTGTTCCCGGCGGTCGACCTGAAGGTGTTCGCCATCGCCTCGGGCCTGATCGGCCTTGGGCTGACGTGGTGGGGCGGTTATCGCGTGTTCGAAACGGTGATGGCCGGCCTGGTCGGGCTGATGTTCGTCACGGTGGTCGGGCTGGCGGTCGTGGTGGCCCCGGATATTCCGCGTCTGTTGACCGGCTTGTGGCCGACCCTGCCGGAGGGGGCGCTGTTCTATACGCTGGGGCTGATCGGCGGGGTCGGCGGAACGATCACCATGGCGGCCTATGGCTACTGGCTGCGCGCCAAGGGCTGGCGTGGGGCGGGCTGGATCCGTGTCATGCGGATCGACAACCGGGTGGCCTATGGCATGACCGGCCTGTTCGTGGTGGCCATGTTGATCGTCGGGGCCGAGCTGTTGCACGCGGGCGGCGTGGCCCTGGCCGGCGGGGATCGGGGCCTGCTGGATCTGGGTGAGGTGCTTGCGGCCCGCTTCGGCCCGGTGGTGGCGACGGCGTTTCTGATCGGCTTCTGGGCCGCCAGCTTCTCGTCCCTGATCGGCGTGTGGAACGGCGTCAGCCTGATGTTCGCAGACTTCTGGGCCCACATGCGCGGCCGGCCCGAAGACGACGGCGTCGGGGCCGACGGCGCCCCGGCCTTCAAGGTCTATGCCCTGTGGCTGACCTTCCCGCCGATGGCCCTGCTGTTCATGGACCGCCCCGTGGCCCTGATCATCGCCTATGGGGCGCTGGGCAGCCTGTTCATGCCGTTTCTGGCCGGGACGCTGATCTGGCTGTTGAACTCAAACCGGGTGGCCCCGGAATGGCGCAACGGCTGGGTATCCAACGCCCTCATGGCGGCGGCGGCGGTGCTGTTCTGCGTGCTGGCGGGTCGGGAGCTGGTGGGGCTCGTTTCAGGCTAGGCCGACCGGGACTGTCGCGACGCATTTGCCTAACGCGGTTGAGACAGATCAGGGCAAGTCTTGCTCATCCATTCTGCGATTTCGGCGGGCGCACCGGTCGACACATCCCGAATATCGAAGCGCTGCTCGGAGCCGATCTGAACGCGAACGACTGTAAAGGCCTCTTTCTTGGTGCGGCTGTTGTCCATGAAGACAGTGGCGTCGGCCACGGGTGCGGCGTGGCGAATGGCCTTCTGCGTTTTTGGGAAGCGGGTGACGAGCTTTCTCACCTCGACGTCATGTCCGCCCTCGTCCTTGCGCGTCGCCACGCGCCCGATCGACACCTGTTCATTTGTGAGGCCAACGAAAAGAAGCAGCACGAAATACCCCGCCGCCTGCATCTGGCGAATGAGATCGACCTTGGATTCGACGGCACCGTCGGTGTGCTCAACCCAATGCGAAAAAACGGTTTCCATAGCGAAGGGGACGCCCTGGGCCAGCGCCTGCGCGACAAAGGCCTGGACGCCGTTCTGCGCGACGCGCATCCAGCTTTCGTCGGTGTCTCGAAGGTTAGCGGCCCAGTCGGCCAGAAAGCCGTCATCCCCGGGTTCGGGCAGGATGGAGAGCATCATCCGGTCGGCGTTGACCAAGGGTATTCTGAGCGTCTCAGCCAGATGCCGGTACCATAATGTCGACTTGCCCGAGCCATTGTGGCCGGCAAGGACGACTGCGAGGGGCTTGTTCGATCTGCGATGGGCCTCGAGTGCGACCTGCAGCGCAGCATCAAACCCGATCACGGGACGGCTCTGAACTCGCCGTCCACAAAGGTCCCGGATTCTGTCCGACCGAGCAGTTCGCGAATAACCAGGCCGGGATTCTTCGGATCGGCGCGATAGCTGGCGACGCCCCGCTTCTTCTGGAAACGAACGCCCGGCTCGGCGAGCTTTCTGACCGCGCGTTCCATGACCTGTTGGCCGGATATGACGTTGGCTTCAAAAACCCGACCATCCGCCCGGATCGCCTCAACCTCGACCCGACCGAAATTGATGACGATCCTGTCGCCGTCACTGTCGTCTCGAATCTGGATATGCGCGCGACGCTTAGCGGGTCTGGCCATATCTGAATCCTAGCGCGAAATTCCTAGCTATCCAAGAAGCTACGCAGCTTCCGTGACCGCGACGGGTGCTTGAGTTTCCTCAGCGCCTTGGCCTCGATCTGACGGATGCGTTCGCGGGTGACCGAGAACTGCTGGCCGACTTCTTCCAGGGTGTGGTCGGTGTTCATGCCGATGCCGAAGCGCATTCGCAGCACCCGCTCTTCGCGCGGGGTCAGGCTGGCCAGGACGCGGGTGGTGGTCTCGCGCAGGTTCGACTGGATGGCCGCGTCGATGGGCAGGATGGCGTTCTTGTCCTCGATGAAGTCGCCCAGGTGGCTGTCTTCCTCGTCGCCGATAGGCGTTTCGAGCGAGATCGGTTCCTTGGCGATCTTGAGGACCTTCCTGACCTTCTCCAGCGGCATGGCTAGGCGTTCGGCCAGCTCCTCCGGGGTCGCCTCGCGGCCGATCTCATGCAGCATCTGGCGCTGGGTGCGGACGATCTTGTTGATCGTCTCGATCATGTGCACCGGGATGCGGATCGTGCGGGCCTGGTCGGCGATCGAGCGGGTGATGGCCTGACGGATCCACCAGGTCGCATAGGTCGAGAACTTGTAGCCGCGGCGGTATTCGAACTTGTCGACGGCCTTCATCAGGCCGATGTTGCCTTCCTGAATAAGATCAAGGAATTGCAATCCGCGATTAGTGTATTTCTTGGCGATGGAGATGACCAGGCGCAGGTTGGCCTCGACCATTTCCTTCTTGGCCTGACGCGCCTCGCGTTCGCCCTTCTGAACCGTCTGAACCGTGCGGCGATAGTCGTCGATGGGCAGGCCGGCCTCGGTGGCGATGGCGGCGACATCGGCGCGGATGGCGGTGACGGCGGCGGCCTCGTTCTCCATGAACTTGGTCCAGCGCACGCCCATGTCCTTGACCTGATCGGTCCAGGCCGGGTTCAGCTCGGCACCGAAATAGGCCTTGAGGAATTCGGGGCGCGAAATGCCGTAGCTGTCAGCCAGGCGCAGCAGCCGGCCTTCCAGGCCGATCAGGCGCCGGTTGATGGCATAGAGCTGATCGACCAGGGCTTCGATGCGCGCATTGTTCAGCGTCAGGGACTTCAGCTTGTCCGAGATCGAGGTCGTCAGGGCGATGTAGGCCTTGCGGTCCTTGTCGGACAGGTCGGTGCCTTCAAGGCGGGCACTGACCAGCTTGTCCTGCAGCTTGCGGAAGGCCCCGAAGTCAGAGGCGACGCCATCCAGGATCTCCATGATCCCGTCGCGCAGCTCGGCCTCCATGGCCGACACCGACAGGCCGGCGCCGTCGTCGAAGTCGTCGTCGTCCTCGTCGTCGGACTCTTCGGCCTTTTCTTCTTCCTTGGCGGCCTCGGGCTCGGGCTCTTCTTCCTCGGTTTCGGGACGCGGCACCGAATTGTCGACCGGCGGGCCGGAATAGGTGCTTTCGAGGTCGATGACCTCGCGCAGCAGGATGCGCCCTTCTTCCAGTTCCTGGCGCCAGACCATGATGGCCTCGAACGTCAGGGCGCTCTCGCACAGGCCCCGGATCATGGTGTCGCGGCCGGCCTCGATACGCTTGGCGATGGCGATCTCGCCCTCGCGGCTGAGCAGTTCGACCGAGCCCATTTCGCGCAGATACATCCGCACGGGGTCGTCGGTGCGGTCGTAGGCGGGTTTCGATTCCGTCTCGACGACGGCGGTTTCTTCGCGGTTGACGACCTCGGTGCCCTCGGGCGCGTCTTCTTCGGCCTCGACGACATTGACGCCCATCTCGGACAGCATCGCCAGGGTGTCCTCGATCTGGTCGGGGGTCACCTCTTCAGACGGCATGACCTTGTTCAGCTCGTCCATGGTGACGTAGCCGCGGGCCTTGGCCTGTTTGATGAACTTCTTGACCCCGGCGTCGGTGAGGTCGAGCAGGGGGCCGTCGTTGGCCTGGTCCTGGTCCTGGGTATCCGCTTTGGCGGTCATTCAAGTCTCCGGCCGGAACGGGTCCGGTCATGCAAGAACCATGCAAATCATCCGACCGTCAGCCCCGGTCTTGATGGTCCGCACGGACGGATTCTGGCGCGGTCGATCCAGTCTGGATCCCGAGCGTTGGAAGGCATCTGGACGGGTACCGGACCGGGGCGGATGCAAACACATCGGCCACCAACGGCAAAACCGCCCCGCGCCGCCACCAGCACCGGGAGCTTGAAAGGTCATCGACCCTCGGACGGTCACATCGGCGAGGGGGGCGTCCTTGCCCTGACGGGTCGGTCGGTCATTTGCCGCCGCCGTCGCACCGCTCACATAGACGTTTCAAGGTCCGAAGGCCCCGAAATGGCGAGCGAAGGCTAGTCTGTCAAGGGAATCGACGGGCTTCTGTGGGCCAGATTCCTAATGCACCGTCGCCTCAGGCCACAGCTGGCCCGCGATCAGGGCGCGCGCGGCGGCGTCGCGCTCGGCCTTGAGCTGGGAGAAGGCCTGGGAATCCAGGGCCGCGCCGCCGGACAGGTCGCCCTTCAACTCTTCCAGAGCGCGGCTCAGGCTGACGGACTGTTGCACCAGTTCCAGCGCCCGGATCAGGTCGCGGCCGGCCTCGCGCTCGGGCAGGGTCCGATCCAGAAAGGCGGCGTGGGCCAGCGGCGCGGTGCGTTCGATCCGGCGCAGGGTCTCTTCGTGGCCCATCGAGGCGAGCCGTGCCCGGACGAGGCTTTCGGCGGCATCGCCCAGATCCTCGATCAGCGGGATCAGGTCGCCGATCAGTCGATCCAGTCCGTCATCCCCCACGCCCTGCACGCCCAGCAGCTCGGATTTTTCGCGCACGACCTCGGGATGGGCGATCAGCCCCTCGACGACGGCGGCGACCAACGGGCGCGGGGCCTGGGACAGGGTGGCGGCGGCGCTGCGGGCCTCGGGTGTCACGCGCGTCAGGTCGGCGGCGGCGCGGGCCCGGCGGTCGCGATAGAGGGTCCGGTTGGCCTGCTTTCGCTCTCCCTCGGACGGGCGGGTGTGCTGGTAGAAGGCGTTGACCAGGAACTCCTTGTAGGTCCGGGCCAGTTCGGGATCGGCGATGGTGGCGGCGGCCTTGCGCAGGCTGGCGACCAACTGGGCCTCCTTTTCCGGCGTATCCAGAGCGCCGACCTCTTCGCGCTCACGCTCGAACAGCAGGGCCGAGAAGGGGGTGGTCTGGGCCAGGGCCTTCTTCAGGCCGGGCGCACCCAGTTCGCGCAGGATGTCGTCGGGGTCCAGCCCGCCTGACAGCAGGCAGAAATCAAAGGTGCGGTCCGGCTTCAGCAGGGGCAGGGCCCGATCGATCGAGCGCATGGCGGCGCGACGCCCGGCATTGTCGCCGTCGAAACACAGAACCGGCGTGGGCGCGACCCGCCATAGCACCGCCATCTGTTCCTCGGTCAGGGCCGTGCCCATGGGCGCGACGGCAGCCAGGCCGGCCCGCTGGCAGGCGATGACGTCCATATAGCCCTCGACCACGAACAGGCGCGCATCGTCGCCGCCCTGGGCCAGCAGGCGGCGCGCCTCGGCCAGACCATAGAGGTTGGCACCCTTGTGAAAGACGCGGGTCTCTGGGCCGTTCAGATATTTGGCGCGGGCTTCCGGGTCCAGGGCCCGCCCGCCAAAGCTGATCAGCCGGCCTCGGCCATCGGTGATCGGAAAGATCAGCCGGTCGCGGAACCGGTCGTAGGGCGCACTGCCGTCTTCAGGCCGGATCAGCAGGCCGGCATCGATCAGCTCCTGCGGCTTGGCCCCTTTCTGGACCAGGGCGTCGCGCAGGGCGGTGCGGCTGGACGGGGCAAAGCCCAGGCGAAAGCGGCTCCACTGGTCCTCGGGCAGGGCGCGGCGCACCAGATAGTCGCGGGCCGACTGGCCGGCCGGGCGGCGAAGCTGGGCCTCGAACCAGCGCGCGGCCTCCTCCAGCCAGTGCTCCAGACCCTTGCGCTCCTCCTCGCGGCGCGCAGCCTGGGGATCGGGGGCGGGCAGGGCCATGCCGGCCTCGGCGGCCAGGCGCTCGACCGCCTCCATGAAGCTGAGGCGCTGGGTCTCCTGCAGGAACGAGATGACGTCGCCGTGCTTGCCCGAACTGAAATCGTGGAAGAAGCCCTTGTCGTCATTGACGAAGAAGGAGGGCGACTTCTCCTTGGTGAAGGGGCTTAAGCCGACCCATTCGCGGCCCTGACGCTTGAGCTTGACGGTGCGGCCGATGACCTCCGACGGGCGGAGTCGGCTCTTCAGCTCGTCAAGGAAACGTTCGTCCAGGCGCATGGCGGATCTGATATCTGTCGATGAGCTATCGCGGCCAAGGGGTTGGACCGCTTTCCCCAAGTTCCTGTCGGTCAGTGGATGGATTGTGGATGGAGTCTGGATGATTCGGTGCACAGACCCGGTCGCAGACTTGACGCCTGATAACTTTATTATACAAAGAAATCATGGCAACCGTGGGGAATGGAGTCATGCCGTCGAATAAAGATGCGAGTCCAAGCCTGTCTGACGATCTCGCCTTCCTGAGGCGAATGGCGATGGCGGGCCGAGGTGGTCCGGCGCCGGTGCTGCCGTTGATGGCGCTGTTCGGTGCAGCCTATGGCGTCACTTTCCTGGTCATCTATGCCGATGTGATCAGCGCCGGACGGCTGCCGGGCTGGACCCACTATCTGCCGGTGGTGGCGCATTTCACCTTTCTGGGGGGGCTCCTCTGGACAGCGTGGCGGGCGCTGGCGACGCGGGGACGCGGCCTTAGCCGCAGTGCGGGCGCGGCCTGGAGCGCGGCCTTCATCGGCCTGTTTGTGACGGTCGCTGCCTTTCGTATCTACGCCCACGGTGAGCCGCCGACGGACCAGCTCTATACGACCTATATGCTCAGCTCGGTGCTCCTCGTGCTGTGGGGCATGGCTTGGTGGACCAGCGCAATCGCCACCCATCGCGGCTGGATGACCGTCGTGGCTGCGGCGAGCTTCGCGGCGGCCCTGGCGGCGGCGGCGATCGGCAACAGCACCCAACTCTTGCTGCTTGCCGGGGTCTGTCTGCTCGGCCTGGCCACCTTGCCGGCGGTCATCCTGATGCGATCCGACCGTGGATGAACACGACCCGGCAGCGGTATTCACACATCGCCTGCGAGCAGGGATCGTGGCCTTCCTGATGGACCGGGAGGTCGCTGCCTTCACCGAAGTTGCAGAGGTCTTGGGTGTCGCAAACAACAGCCTGTCGGGTCACCTGGCGCGACTGGAGGCAGCGGGCCTAGTCAAGCTGGAGCGTGGATTCTTTGGGCGGAAGCCGCGGACGCTCATTCGGCTAACGACAGCGGGTCGCGATACATGGGTGGCTTGGCTCGATCAGATCGGGAGGGGCGCGACCCTTAACCATCCTTAACGATGGGTTAATATAATTACCTGAAATCCCTGCCTAAATTTGGACATTCCACGGAACTATCCACAGGGGTGAGGGGTTAACCATGAGCGGATGCAGGATGCGTCCGCGACTGACGTTCCGGCCCGGCAAAAGCCAGGCTTGAGAGCCCAGCGGAAGACCAAGCCCATGTTTATCTCGATTACCCACCCGACCATCCGCCCTCTGGGCACCGACGCCGTCGCCACGCCGGGTGCTCCGCGCGTGGAAGAACTGAGTGCCCGCGCCCTGCATGCGCGCCTGCTGGCCAATGCGGCCGCGCGCCGGATGCGCGCCGTCGAGCGGGCGGCCGCCCAGCGTGCCGAAGACGCCGACTACTGGAAGTCGGCCTGTCCGATGGTGGTGGCCAAGGCGGCGGCGCTGCGTTCGACGCACAGCTTTCCGGCCTTGCCTTAGAGAGGTGTGGCGGCCTGCTCAGGAAGGCGGCTTGAGATATCTGGCATATCGCTGATCGTGAACGGTGACCCGAATCGGGGCACGCACGCTCGGTCGGTTGGCGACGAAATCCGGCAGAAGGCGTTGAGGCTCTGAATACAATTCGGAGCATGAAGGAACGACGATGAAGATGCGCGCGCTCGGCCATAGCGGCCTGTCAACTGCCCCACTGGTTTTCGGCGGCAACGTCTTCGGTTGGACGGCAGACAAGGCGCGGTCCTTCGAACTCCTCGATGCGTTCGTCGAGGCCGGTTTCAACGCCATCGATACGGCGGACGCCTACTCCCGCTGGGTACCGGGCCATGCGGGGGGTGAGAGCGAAACCATCATCGGGGAATGGCTGAAGGCCCGCGGTCGGCGCGACGATGTGCTGATCCTGACCAAGGTGGGGTCGGACATGGGGCAAGGTCACAATGACCTGTCGCCCGCCTGGATCGAACGGGCGGTGGAGGACAGCCTACGTCGCCTGAACACCGATGTCATTGACCTGTACCAGGCCCATTTCCCCGATCCTGACACGCCGCAGGAAGAAACCCTGGCGGCCTTTGATCGATTGGTGAAGGCGGGGAAGGTCCGCGCGATCGGCGTGTCCAACCATTCTGCTGAGGCAACGGCAGAGGCGTTGGCAATCTCGGCACGGGAGGGGCTGGCGCGGTATCAGACGCTGCAGCCGCACTACAACCTGTACAGCCGCGCCACCTTTGAGGGCCCGCTTCAGGAGTTGGCGGTGCGCGAAGGTCTGGGCGCGATCACCTATTTCAGCCTGGAATCCGGTTTCCTCAGCGGCAAATACGCCAGTGTCGACGATCTCAAAGGCTCCCCCCGCGCAGCGAGTCTGAAGGACCGGTTTGATGAACGCGGCGTCCGGATTCTGGCGACCCTTCGCGCCGTGGCCGCGCGCAATCAGGCGACCCCGGCCCAGGTCGCCCTTGCCTGGCTGCTGACCCGGCCCGGCGTGGCCGCGCCGATCGTCAGCGCCACGACGCTGGAGCAATTGGCAGATACGTTGAAGGCGGCCGAGCTGGCGCTGTCCGACGCCGATGTGGCCGAGCTGACGGCGGCCAGCGACGCATAGCGACCATCGCGCCTACCAGACGCCGATCTTCTCGGCCTGTTTGTGGGTGATCGGATGGCCCTCGGCGGCGTGGTCCTGTTCGGCCAGGAAGCGGGCGGCTTCCAGCGCGGCCATACAGCCCATGCCCGCTGCCGTGACGGCCTGGCGATAGACGTCATCGGTGACGTCGCCGGCGGCATAGACGCCCGGGATCGCGGTTTCGGTCCGGCCGGGCGTGACTTTCAGATAGCCGGATCCGTCCATTTCCAGCTGGCCCTTGAACAGCTCTGAGGCCGGGGCATGGCCGATGGCGATGAAGACGCCGTGGACATCGAGCGTCCGGGTCTCGCCGGTCAGGGTGTCTTGCAGGCGGACCCCGGTGACGCCGAGCGGGTCGGTCTCACCGATCACCTCGTCGATGGCCTGATTCCACATGACCTCGACCTTGGGATGGGCAAACAGCCGCTCCTGAAGGATCCGCTCGGCGCGCAGCTCATCGCGGCGATGGATCAGGATGACCTTCTCGGCAAAGTTGGTGAGGAACAGCGCCTCCTCGACCGCCGTATTGCCGCCGCCGACCACGGCGACCGTCTTGCCGCGATAGAAGAAGCCGTCACAGGTGGCGCAGGCCGACACCCCGAAGCCTTGGAATTTCTGCTCGCTGTCCAGACCCAGCCACTTGGCCTGGGCACCCGTGGAGATGATCACCGTCTCGGCCAGCATCTCGCCGCCGCTGTCGAGCTTGAGGCGGAAGGGGCGTTGCGACAGGTCGGCCTCGATGACGATATCATGGAGGATCTCGGTGCCGACGTGCTCGGCCTGGGCTTTCATCTGCTCCATCAGCCAGGGGCCCTGAATGACCTCGGCAAAGCCGGGATAGTTCTCGACATCGGTGGTGATGGTCAGCTGGCCTCCGGGCTGGAGGCCCGCGATGATCACCGGGTTGAGCATGGCGCGCGCGGCATAGATGGCGGCGGTCCAGCCGGCGGGACCGGAGCCGATGATGGCGACGCGGACGGTTCTGGGATTCGACATGGGCCTAATCTAGGGTCGATTCCGCAATTGTGCGACGGAGCCGAGCGAATATGAGCGAACCTGCCAACAGGAATGCAGCCTTCCTCCCGATCGGGATCGGGGCCGGCATGGCCATTGGCGTGGCTCTGGGCCTGGCGCTGGACAATCTGGGGCTTGGGATTGCGCTGGGCGTCGCGCTGGGGGCCGGCATGGGCACGGCGGGTGCGGCCGCGACGCCGCGCAGCGCCAGAGACGGCAAGGGCGATGGCGGGGCCACCCCTGTCGACGGCGTCGACCGCGATGGATCCGATGGCGGCGACGCCGGGGGCGGGGACGGCGGCGGCGGTTGATTCCGATGACCACCACCCAGATCCGCGTACGCTGGAGTGAGGTCGACGGCCAGGAGGTCGTCTTCAACGCCAACTATCTGATGTATGCCGATGTCGCCGTGACCGAGTTCATGCGCGCCGGCGGCATCATGGAGCATTGCCGCGAGGAGTTCGGCCAGACCTTCGTGGTCGACGCCAATCTGACGTTCAGGGCCTCGGCCCGGTTCGACGATGTGCTGACGCTGGCGGTGCGGTGCGAACGGGTTGGGCGGTCCAGCTATGTCCTGACGGTCGAGATGAGCCGTGACGGCGAGCGCCTGTGTACCGCGACCCTGACCTATGTGCGGGCCGTGGACGGACAGTCGGTGGCGTTGTCGGACGGGTTCCGGGGACGGCTGGGCCACCCGCCGGTCGCGCCCGGCCTCGATCCGAACTGAGGCCTGGCGGGCCCGTGCGACAGGGCCCGTCAATCGAGATGTCCGGTTGGCGGGCGACTTGGCGTTTCTGTCTGTGGGGGTTCCCTGGACAGGATTGGTACAATGAAAAGAACTGCAGCAAGCCTCAGCGCCATCTCGATCGCGCTTTTGGTACCCGGCGTGGCGGCGGCCCAGAGCGGACAGTCGCTGCGGCTATTTTCCGACACCGGATTCAGCGGGGAGTCCTACAGAGCCGACCGCAGTATCGAGAACCTCGACACTGTGCGTTTCAATGACGCGGCGCGCAGCCTGATCGCCGAAGGACGCTGGGAGGTCTGTCTGGATGCACGCTACCGCGGCGAGTGTCGGGTGGTGCAGGGCCGGATCAGCGACATGGGCGACTGGAACGGAAGTCTGTCTTCGGTCCGCTATCTCGGGCCGAGCGACTGGGGCGACGCCGGTGCCGGCGGGACCGGCTCTTGGGGCGCAGGGGCCGGCGCTGGAGCCAGTGGTCAAGCGCAAGGCCAGGGGGCGTACCGGGTCGATTTCGAACCGGAGGTGATCGGCAGCATCTACGACACCGGGTTTGGTCGCATGACGATCGAGCGCTGGGACCGCGACGGCGTGGCGGCGCGCTATGCCGGCCAGAATGAAGACGGCTCGGATGCAGGCCGCGTTGATGGCACGCTGGAGATCTATGACGGTGACGGGAGCGCGACCCTTCGTGGGATCTGGGCTCAATCCAATGCGGATCAGCGTTGTGATTCCCAGAGGAACGGCACCTATCACTGGGGTCAGGTCACTCTGGTATTCAACCGCTCACGCAATGAGTTCCAGGGGTACTGGGACTATTGTGATCGCGGCGGGGCGGCGGAATCGGCCTGGCATGGCCAGCTTGTCGGTCGTGACCCGACGATCGCGGCGGCGGTCGACGCCCAGGTCGCTGCGGGCGGCGGGCGTGGGGGACAAACCGGTGGAGCCGCGCGCCTGGTTCTGTTTGACGACAACGGATTTGCCGGACGCTCCATCAGCCTGAACCGTGACACGGCGAGCCTGCACACGGACGAACTGAATTTTGGCGATTTCTCCTACAGCCTGGCTGCCGAGGGGCGCTGGTCGGTGTGCGAGGACGTCGACTACGGTGGCGAATGCCGCACCGTCGAAGGCGATCAGGCCGATCTGCGCGACTTCGGGGGGACCATCTCGTCGGTTCGCTATCTCGGGCCGGGGGCCTCGAGCCGGGTCCTGGCCGGGAGCGGCGGTCAGCCGGGTGACCGTGCCTCCAGCGGTGGCGAGCGCCGTAGCGAGCGCGGCGGACAGCCCGGTGCCGTCGAATCGGCGGCGGAACGGGCGGCCCGCGTCGCGGCCGAGGAAGCCGAACGCCGCGTGCATGATCGCATCCGCGAAGGGATTGGCCGGATATTCTGACGGGTTGACCCTGTCGACACAGGCCCCGGGAGCCGCCGCGCGGCCACCGGGGTGACGTCGCCCGCACGACCGCAGAAACAGGCGCGTCCGGCAGGACGCGCCTGTTCCATATGGGCGAGAAACCCGTTCAGGCCAGGTCGAGTGACATGGCCCCGCCGATCCATTCGACGCGTCCGGCCGCGCGGGCGCGGGCGGCGGCGTCGGTGTCGCCCAGGGCCTCATAGGCCTCGGCCAGAACGAAATAGCTGTAGGGGTCGCTGGGCCAGTCTTCGAGCAGCTCCAGGACCTTGTCGCGCGCACCGGCGGCATCGCCCGAGGCCAGCACGGCCGCCGCCAGGCTGCGCCGGGTCGGGAACCAGATCACCGGCGGATCGCCGCCTTCGTCGCCTTCGCCCTGGAGCGCGGCGGCGCGGCTATAGGCCTGGATGGCGGCGGGCCAGTCGCGGCGGATCATGGCGGCGCGGCCCTCCAGGACCCGCTGAAAGACCTCGCTGAAGGTGTCTGTAAACCTGTAATCGGCGTTGTGCGGCAGGGCCTGGCGCAGGCGGGCGATCTCGGCAGCCTGGTGTTCGACGGCCTGGGCGTCGCCCTTGCGGGCCGCAGCCTCGCCCCGGGCATAACGCAGGCCGATGCGTTGCAACGGCCGGGAGTCAGCGGGCTCGGTCAGGGCCGCCAACTGATCGTCCGAGCCGAAACGGCCATACAGGGCATAGGCATTATTGGCGGTGGCCTGACCCCAGGCGGTGTCCAGGCGCGGGTGCCGGGCGGTGTAGAGGGTCAGGAATCGCTCGGCCAGACGTAAACCCTCGTCGGCGCCGCCGGACATCAGCGCCCCGCCCATGCCGAAATGGATATTGTGGCCGTGCAGGCGCATGCCCCGAACGCCGCCCGGCGGCGAGGCCATCTCGTCATAGCGGACATCCAGCGCCACGGCGTTGACGTTGGACATCATCGCGTCCCGATAACGCCCGACCCGGAAGAAGGTGTGCGACGGCATATGCACCAGATGACTGGCCCCCGGCGCGAGGGTCGCCAGCCGCTCGCCATAGGGAATGGCGCGGTGCGGATCGTCGGACCATTCGGTCAGGTGAATATACAGGTGGATGGCCCCCGGATCGTCGGGCGAGTGAGCCAGCGCGGCCTGCAGGATATCCACAGCCCGGGTGACGCTGGGGTCGGTGGCATGGCCCTCGTCGTCCCACCATTCCTCGACCACCATCATCCAGGCGTCGGCGGTGATGTTGGCCACGGCGACGTCGGCGGGATGGTCGCGGGCGATCCGGTCCATGCGTCGGGCAAAGCGTCCGGCGCGACTGGTCTCCCGACCTGAATAACGCTGGATCAGGGCGTCGATCATGGCCCGGTGCATCGGGTCAGCGTCGCGCGCAAGCCGCCGGGCGTCGCGGGCGATGGCGAGGGCATTGCGGCGGACCTCTTCGCCCGTGCCGCCGCCGTTCAGGTTCGGCCCCATGGCCCAGGCCTCGCCCCAGGCGCACATGGCGCAGCTCGGGTCCAGCAGGCGCGCCCTCTGAAAGGCGCGGACCGATTCCGTGTGCTCGAACGCCCAGCGCAGTCTGACGGCGTGGTCGAACCAGGCCTGGGCTTCAGGGTTGATTGTGTCGATGCGGAAGCCGCCCGTGCCGAAGCCCTCAACCATGACCATCTCGGCCACCGGCGCGCCGGCGGCGGTCGTGGCTTCGTCGGGCGAGGCGCACAGGATGGGATTGTCGATCAGGTCTGAGAGAGACCCCTCCACCGTCGCGTCCGCCACCGCCGGCGCGGCGGCAGCCAGCGCCAGAGCGGCGACGGCTGTCATGGTCAGTCGCATGGTGTTCCCCCCGGTTCCCTGTTGGGAGTGTGCCCGTGGAAACGGCGTTCGCCAAGTGACCGTATTGATCCTTCTCCCGCAAGGGGAGAAGGGCCGCCTAGTAGGGATTGCAGACAGGATAGGCCATTTGCCAGGTCGCCACGGCGCAAAGGACAAATACCGTCGCGATCAGCAGAGCCATAACCCAGGTGACCGGCGAGCGGGGCTCAGCGCGGACGAAGCGGTAGGCGGCCCAGAGCCAGATGAGCATCAGCAAGGCGGGCAGGATGGTGAAGCTGATGCGGGCGAGGTCCATGCCCATCAGGACGCCATGCGGCTCACCACCGACGACACCCGGGTCCGATGCGCCCGGGCTAGTGGCTTCGAAATTTCTGGCAAATTCGTCGGGCGAGGAAATCACGTTTCGGACGGCGCATCCGAAAGTCACGCCGGCGGACGCCACCGGCCCGGCCATGGCAAGGACGATCCCCTGAAGGACGCGCTCGCCGACCGGGCCGAGGCGGAACCGCATTAGATCAGCTTGCTCATCGCCAGCGCCGTATCCGACATCCGCGTCGCGAAGCCCCATTCGTTGTCGTACCAGCTGAGCACCCGCACCAAGGTGCCGTCGATGACCTGGGTTTGCGGCAGGGCCACCGTCGAGGAGGCGGCAATGTGGTTCATGTCGTGCGAGACGACCGGGTCATTGGTGGTGGCCAGGACGCCCTTCATCGGGCCGTCGGCGGCGGCCTGGAGGGCAGCGTTGACCTCTTGCACCGTGGTGGCGCGGCCAGCCACGATCTTCAGGTCCACGACCGAGACGTTCGGGGTCGGGACGCGGATCGAGGAGCCGTCCAGCTTGCCCTTCAGCTCCGGCAGGACCAGGCCGACGGCCTTGGCCGCACCGGTCGAGGTCGGGATCATCGACAGGGCCGCACCGCGGGCGCGGTACAGGTCGCTGTGCATCGTATCCAGCGTCGGCTGGTCGCCGGTATAGGCGTGGATGGTCGTCATATAGCCGCGCTCGATTCCGACCAGGTCGTGCAGGACCTTGGCGACCGGGGCCAGGCAGTTGGTGGTGCATGAGGCGTTCGAGACGATCACGTCGTCGGCGGTCAGGACGTCGTGGTTGACGCCATAGACGATGGTCTTGTCGGCGCCGTCGCCGGGGGCCGAGATCAGGACGCGCTTGGCGCCGGCGTTCAGGTGGGCCTCGGCCTTCGCGCGGGCGGTGAAGATGCCGGTGCATTCAAAGGCGATGTCGACGCCCAGGTCCTTGTGCGGCAGGTTGGCCGGGTCACGCTCGGCGGTCACCTTGATCTTGCCGGTGCCGACATCGATCCAGTCATCGCCGGCCTCGACGGTGCCGGGGAAGCGGCCATGAACCGAGTCATAGCGCAGCAGGTGGGCGTTGGTGGCCACCGGGCCCAGGTCGTTGATCGCCACCACCTCGATGTCGGTGCGGCCATGTTCGGCGATCGAGCGGAGGACAAGACGGCCGATGCGGCCAAAGCCGTTGATGGCGACGCGGGTGGTCATGGGCGGGCTCCTGATACGTCAGTCGGGTCAGAGGCGCAGGCGCGCCTGATCGACCCGTGAAATGGGGATGGCGCGGTATCGGGTCCAGACCCGATTTGGTCAACCCCAAGTCCGGTCACAGGGGATGAGGGGATGTTGCGTCGAGGCCTCCTCTGCCCTGGTGGGGCGAAGGGGTCGACCCCGAGGCCGTAGCGCCTCACCCTCCCACCGCTTCGCGGTGGGCCCCTCCCGATCCCCGTGGGAGAGGGGTCAGGCGAGGGGCAGGGTCAGGCGGGCTATCAAGCCGCCACCCTCGCGATGGGACAGGACCACATCGCCGCCATGGGCGCGGGCGATGCTGCGGGCGACGGCGAGGCCGAGGCCGGTTCCGCCGGTGTCGCGGTTGCGGCTCCTTTCGCCGCGATGGAACGGCTCGAAGACGGTCTCCAGCTCATCGGACGAGAGGCCGGGGCCGCTGTCCGAGACGGTGACCACCGCCAGCGCGCCCTCGGTCGTGACCGAGACCTCGGCGGCACCGGCGAACTTGACGGCATTCTCCACCAGATTGGCCAGGGCGCGACGCAGGTTCAGGCTCTCACCCAGGACAAAGACAGGTTCGGCGGCAGCGAAGCTGAGATTTGCGCCGATCTCGGTCAGGTCGTCGACGACGGAACCGGCCAGGGCCGAAAGATCGAGCGCCGCGCGATCCTCGCGCACGGTCTCGCCCCGGACATAGGCCAGAGCCTGGGAGATCATACCGTCCATCTGTTCGATGTCCTCGGCCATGCGGTCGCGGATGTCGGGGTCGGCCTGTTCGGCGTGGAAGCGAAGGCGGGTCAGGGGGGTGCGCAGGTCGTGGGCGATGGCGGCGACCATCTGGGTGCGGCCCTCGACATAGCGATTGAGTTTGGTCTGCATGTCGTTGAAGGCATGGGCGGCAGCGCGCACCTCCAGCGGGCCTGTTTCATCCAGCGGCGGCGCATGAGGATCCGAGCCGAGGCGTTCGGCGGCCTGGGCGAACAGGCGCACCGGGCGGGCCAGCCGCCGTGCCATCAGCCAGGCCAGTGGCAAGAGCAGGACCAGACAGGCCAGGAAGGTCAGGAGGATGCGGGTGTGCCAGGGCGACCACAGGCCGGTCGGCGGGCTCACCGTGGCCCACTGGCCATCGTCAAGGCGCACGCTGGCGATGAAGGGCGGAAAGCGCAGTTCCTCGGTGAAGACGGTGATCTGCTGGCGGGTCTGGCCATCGGGGGTGCCGCGAATGTCCTGGGTCAGGATCTGGATCTGGCCCCCGGGTGGCGGCGACGTCAGCGCGGGCGTGCCGGCGGGCGGACCGGCGCCATCGGCGCGGCGGATGACGATGGTTTCGGTGCGGCGCTGTCCGGTCTGAGGTGCCTGGTCTGCGCCCTGGTGGACCCAGCGCCCGCCCAGGTCTTCGTGGATGCGCCGACGCTCGTCGCCTTCGACGACAGGAACGCTGACCCGCACGGCATCGGCCGGCAGATCGAGCCGGTGTTGCAGGGCCAGGGAGATGACGCGCGCCAGCGGGTCCTGATCGGCGGCGGCGGTGACCGGCGAGGTGCCCGACAGATTGCGGCGCAGACGTCGGCCCTCGGCGGTGCGGACGGCCTGGCCCTCAAGCGCGGCCACCGCCTCGTCGATGGTGAAGCCGGGCTGGGCCGGCGGCGGCGCATGCAGGATGACGCCGAAGGCGACGGCCATGGCGATGGCGATTGAAACCGCCACCAGCAGGGTCACCTGAAAGAAGACGGACAGGGCGGGAAGGCGGGTCATACCGGACGCACCGAGACGGCCAGGCGATAGCCTTCGCCCCGGACGGTTTCGATGACGTCGCGGCCGGTGCCGTCGTCGAGTTTTTTCCTCAGGCGGCTGATCTGGACGTCGATGGCGCGGTCGAAGGATTCGACCGTCGGGCCATGGGAGAGATCCAGCAGTTGATCGCGCGTCAGGATGCGTCCGGGGCGTTCGACGAAGGCCTGCAACAGGCGGAATTCTCCAGACGACAGGGCCGTGACGGTACCGGCCTGATCGGTCAGTTCGCGGCGCACGACGTCGAGCCGAAACGCGCCCAGCCAGACGGCCTGACCATTGGAGCGGGGTCGGTCACCGCCGCGCCGGAGCACGGCGCGGATGCGGGCCAGAAGCTCACGCGGATTGCACGGCTTGGGCAGATAGTCGGCGGCCCCCAGCTCCAGCCCGACGATGCGGTCGGTGTCCTCGCCCATGGCCGACAGCATGATCACCGGCGGCCCCGTCTCTGCGAGGCGGCGGCAGACGGACAGGCCGTCCTCGCCCGGCATCATCAGATCCAGCACCACGACATCGGTGGGCCGGCGCGCCAGCAGCCGATCCATCTCGCGGGCGTCGGCGGCCCCCTCGGCCTGGAAGCCCTGGCGGACCAGATAGTCGGTCAGGACGTCGCGGATGCCCGGATCGTCGTCAACGACCAGGATGCGGGCCTGTGCGGAGGCGGGGGCATTCATGCAGGCAATCTGACCGGGCGGCTTGGCGAAATGATTTCAACGCTGAAATATGCGCGCAAGACGGGCCTGATCAAACAGGCTGGACGGGCGAGACGGCCCGATGATCCTTGAGGAGACATGCGATGAAGCTTCTGTTGTGCGCCGCCGGCCTGCTGGTGCTGGCCCCCGCCGTTGCCCAGGCCCAGCAAGAGGTCCGCCGCGAAGAACGGGTCGTCGTCATGGCCGGTGCCGGCGCTCAGCGCCTGGACATTCCCGAGGGCGGGCTGACGCGCGAGGCGTTTGAGGCGCGCCATGGCGAGATGTTCGCCCGGCTGGATGCGGATTCCAACGGCGTCGTCACCCGCGAGGAAATGGCGGCCATGGCAGCGGCGCATGGCGGCGGCGCTGGTCGCGCGATGGTTTTGCACGGGGACGGTGCAGAGGAAGTCGAACTCGACGGCAACGGCGAGTGGACCAGCGAAGACGGCTCGCGCCACGTCGTCGTACGGCGTCGTGGACCCGGCGACGAGCCGCTGGTGATTGACGGGGAAACCATCAATGGCGAGGGCGGTGACGGGGGCGAACGCCGCATCGTCATCGTGCGCCGTGGGTCTGACGGAGAGACGGTGGATGTCCACGAAGGATCGGGGGCACCGGGCGAGGGCGGCGAGCGCCATGTCATGGTTTTCCGTCATAGCGCCGAAGGCGGGCTGGATGCGGACGGCGACGGCCGCTGGAGCTTCGATGAAATGGCGGCCCCCTTGCGCGAACACTTCAACCACCTGGATGCCAACCACGATGGCTTCGTGGATGAGGCCGAGCGCCGGCACTGATGACGAGGCTCCCTTCTCCCCCTGTGGGAGAAGGGAATCAGGCGCGGACCACGCGCACCCGACCGGCGGCGTCGCGTGCCCGTTCGCGGGCCTGATCCGTCGTGTCGCCGGTCGCGGTGGCCACGCCCATGCGGCGACGTTCGAAGGCCTCGGGCTTGCCGAAGAGGCGCAGATCGGCGGTCGGCACCGACAGGGCCTCGGCCACACCCTCATAGGCCACGCCGATCGCGTCCATGCCGCCATAGATGACGGCGCTGGCCCCGACGGCGCGACGGGTCACATCGGTCGGCAGGCCCAAGATGGCGCGGGCGTGCAGCGCGAACTCGGACTGGATCTGGGTCGCCAGGGTGACCAGGCCGGTGTCGTGCGGGCGCGGCGACACCTCTGAGAACCAGACCTGATCGCCCTTGATGAACAGCTCGACGCCGAAGACGCCAAGCCCGCCCAGATTGTCCGTGACGGCGCGAGCAATGCGTTCCGACTCGGCCAGGGCGGCGTCAGTCATGGGCTGAGGCTGCCAGCTCTCGACATAGTCGCCCTTCTCCTGGCGATGGCCGATGGGGTCGCAGAAGGTCGTGACGACCTGGCCATCCTGCACGGAGCGGACGGTCAGAAGGGTGATCTCGAAATCGAAGTCGATGCGGCCCTCGACGATGACGCGGGCGGTATCGACCCGCCCGCCGGATTGAGCATAGGCCCAGGCCTCGGCGATCTGATCGGGGCGTTCGACATAGGACTGGCCCTTGCCGGACGAGGACATCACCGGCTTGACGAAACAGGGATAGCCGACGGCGGCGGCCCCCTCGGCCAGCTCCTGTTCGGATCCGGCAAAGGCGTAGGGGCTGGTCGGCAGGTTCAAGGTCTCGGCGGCGAGCCGGCGGATGCCCTCGCGGTTCATGGTCAGCTGGACCGCGCGCGCGGTCGGGATGACGGTGGCCAGGCCTGCTGCCTCGATGTCGGCAAGGACCTCGGTGGCGATGGCCTCGATCTCGGGCACGATGATGTGCGGGGCCTCGGCCAGGATGACGCCGTTCAGCACCTGGGCGTCGGTCATGGGGATGATGTGGCTGCGGTGGGCCACCTGCATGGCCGGGGCGTTCGGATAGCGGTCCACGGCAATGACCTCGGCCCCGAGGCGCTGAAGCTCGATGGTGACTTCCTTGCCGAGCTCGCCCGCGCCCAGCAGCATGGCGCGCAGGCCGGTATCGGAAAGCGGCGTGCCGAGGCGGCGAACGGTCATCTGGGTTGGGGCTGCGGCGGATAGGCTTGCCGCAGGAAGGCGGGCCCCATCTGGAGAAAGATGGTGGAGTGGGTCAGGTCGTGGCGTGGTTCATACGACCAGATGAGTCCTTCGGGGGGCGCGGTGGCCAGTGCTGCCAGCAGGGCGTCGAGACCGGCCTGCATTTCCCCGCCTTCGTCTGCGATGGTCAGGAGCAACTGTCGGTCGGCCGCCGAATGTCCCGCCAGCAAGGCTGCGGAATCGGCCCCCAGGTTACCCCGATCCCACCACATCGAGGGGCTGACGGCGAGATAGCGGTCGAACAGGTCTGGCGTGTTGAGAAACGTCTCGACAATGAACAGCGCCGCGGCGGATTCCCCGAGGACGGCGTCATCGCCGCCGGTCCGATAGTTTGTCTCGACCCAGGGCTTCACCTCCTGCTCGAGGAAGCGACGAAACCGGTCCGACTGACCGTGGTTGGGCCATTGACGAATGATGCGTCGGTCGGCCGAACGCCAGGTCAATTCGTTCTGGCGATCCATGGAGGCGACACCGACGAAGATTACCTCTGCCATCTCGCCGGCCGCCATGAGATCGGCGGCGATGTTGGCATAGACAGGAAAGTCCTGAGCCTGACCGCCATCCAGCAGATAGACAACCGGCCAGGTGCGGTCGGGCTGGTCGGCGTAGCCGGCAGGCAGCAGGACATTGAGCTCGCGCTCCATACCCATCACGGTGCTGGGGAGGGTGAAACTCTCACCCACCGTCGCGGCCGGGGCGGCTTGCGGTGACTGGGCCTGTGCCGCGACGGCTCCGACGAGGGTCATCGTCACCGAAAGGGCCACGACCGCAGATAGAAATCGCATGAGATGCTCCTGGTCACCGTCCGGGTATGGCTACAGCCGTGCGCGGACCGCTTCAAGCACGGCTTCGGCGGTGATGCCGAACTTCTCGTAGAGCACCTCAGCGGGGGCCGAGGCCCCGAAGCCGGTCATGCCGACGAAGCCGCCGTCCTCACCGATGAAGCGGTCCCAGCCCTGGCGGATGGCGGCCTCGATGGCGACGCGGACGGTGCCGCGATCGATCACGGAGGCCTGATAGGCCGAGGGTTGTTGCTCGAAAAGTTCGAAACAGGGAACCGAGACGACGCGGGTGGGCACACCCTCGGCTTCCAGGGTTTCGGCGGCCTTCAGGGCCAGGGCCAGTTCGGTGCCGGTGCCGAACAGGGTGACCCTGGCATCGCCGGAGGCGGCCTTGATCTCATAGGCACCCCTGGCTGACAGGTTGTCAGACGAGGCCGTGGTGCGAACCGCCGGGGTCTTCTGGCGCGACAGGGCCATGGCAGAGGGTGTGGTTCTGGATTGAAGCGCGACCTGCCAGCATTCCATCGCCTCGATGGTGTCGGCAGGGCGGAAGACATTGAGGTTCGGAATGGCGCGCAGCGCCGCCAGGTGCTCGATCGGCTGGTGCGTCGGGCCGTCTTCGCCCAGGCCGATGGAATCGTGGGTCAGGACATGGACCACCCGCACCCCCATCAGGGCCCCCAGACGAATAGCCGGGCGGCTGTAGTCCGAGAACACCATGAAGGTGCCGCCATAGGGGATGACGCCGCCGTGCAGGGCCAGGCCGTTCATGGCGGCGGCCATGCCGAACTCGCGCACCCCGTAGTTCACATAGCGCCCGTCATAGGTCGGGGCGTCGAGGATCTCGGTGCCCTTGACGAAGGTGTTGTTCGAGCCGGTCAGGTCGGCTGAGCCACCGATCATCTCGGGGATGGCGGCAAAGAGCTGATCCAGCGCGGCACCCGACGCCTGGCGCGTGGCCTGGGCAGGCTGGGTCTGGACCAGCTCGGACATGGCGGCGTCAAGCTTGTCGAAGGCACCTGCGGGCAGGTCGCCCGTCATGGCGCGGGTGAATTCGGAGCCTTGCGGCGAGGCGGCGAGGCGCGCCTCCCAGGCCTTGCGGGGACGGGTGCCGCGACGGCCGACGGACTTCCAGGCCTTGGTGAGATCTTCGGGCAGGTCGAACGGTGCGTGGGGCCAGTTCAGCGCCTCCCGCGTCGCGGCGATCTCGGTCGCGCCCAGGGCCGCGCCGTGGGTCTTGTGGCTGCCTTCCAGGGTGGCAGCGCCCTTGCCGATGCGGGTCCTGCACGCGATCAGGGTCGGCCTGTCCTGGCGGGTGGCCCACTGCAGGGCCGAGCGGATGGCCTTGTGGTCGTGGCCGTCGACGGCCTTGACGGCCCAGCCGGCCGCCTTGAAGCGCGCCTTCTGGTCGGTGGTGTCGGACAGGGACACCTTGCCGTCGATGGTGATCTCATTGTCGTCCCACAGGACGGTCAGCTTCGACAACTTGAGGCGACCGGCCAGGGCAATGGCCTCTTGCGACACACCCTCCATCAGACAGCCGTCCCCGGCCACGACCCAGGTGCGGTGATCCACCAGGTCCTCACCGAAGCGGGCCACCAGGTGGCGCTCGGCCATGGCGAAGCCGACCGAGGTGGCCAGGCCCTGACCTAGCGGGCCGGTCGTGACCTCGACGCCCGGCATGTGGCCGAACTCGGGATGGCCGGCGGTGCGCGAGCCCCACTGGCGGAAATTGACCAGCTCCTGTCGGGTCGCAGCCTTGTAGCCGGTCAGGTGCAGCAGGGCGTAGATCAGCATCGACCCGTGGCCGGCCGACAGGATGAAGCGGTCGCGGTCGGGCCAGTCCGGGCGGCTGGCGTCGAACTTCAGAAACTTCGAAAACAGCACCGTCGCCACATCGGCCATACCCATGGGCATTCCGGGGTGGCCTGACTTGGCCTGTTCGACCGCATCCATGGCGAGGACCCGGATGGCGTCGGCCATGCGCGTCGGGGAGGGCTTGGATACGGTTGGGCTGGCGTCGGCCATGGCGGCGGTCGCTCCGGGGTCAAGTCGATTTGAAGGGCGGGGGCGCTTTACCCCGAGAGGCGCGTAGGTTCTATATGGATTCGGAAATAAGCGGACGGAGCGCACCCATGTCCGACAATCTGACGGCGGCCACCGAGCGGCTGAGCCGCGCGCTGGCGGCGCTGGAATCCAGGGCGCGGGACGTCAAGGCGCGGGCCGCGGTCAGTGACGACGACCTGTTTGCCACCGTGCCGGACGTACCCGACGATGAGTTGAGAGTTGCGGCACAGCAGGCGTCCGAGGCTCTGGGACGGGCCGCCGAGGCCCTGCGCGACGCCTTGGGCGAAGAGGGCTGAACTGATGGCCACAGTCACTGTCGACATCAATGGCCGCCCCCATCAGGTGGGCTGTGCCGAGGGCCAGGAAAAGCGAGTGATGGCCCTGGCCGCCCAGTTCGACCGGCATGTGCGCGAGGTCGCCGGCGATGTCGGCCAGGTCGGGGACCTGCGCCTGTTCCTGATGGCCGGGCTGCTGCTGGCCGATGAGAATCAGGACCTGAAATCCAGCGTCCAGCTGCAGCCGACGTCGGACGATGCGGCGGTGCTCGAGGCCCTGAACGCTGCTGCCGAGCGGATCGAGACCCTGGCGGCGGGACTGTAGCGCTGCCTTAACGCAGAAGGTTCAGCAGGCTGACATCGCGAAGCTGGTTGATGACCTGGGCCGAGGCCTGGATGGCGATCTGGGACAGGTTCAGGTCGGTCACGGCCTGGGTGACGTCGGCGTCGGTGCGATTGCCGATCAGTTCCGCCAGCTGCAGCTGCTGCGCCTCCTGGGACGCCAGCAGGTTTTCCATCTGGTTCTGCCGGGCTCCGTTGCGCGATGCGGCAAGGACACTGTGCTCGCGGGCCGCGTCGAAGGCGATCACCTGCTGTGCCAGGAAGGCCTTGTCGGCATCGTCGAGCGCCCCCGAAATCGGGCCGTTGGGGCCGGTGTGATAGGCCTGGATTGCGCGCAGCGCCTCCATCAATGGTCCGCCGACGTCGCTGGCCAGGAAGCTTGACGAGATCACCATGGTTTCGTCGAGCCGGGTCGAAGAGATCAACTGATCATTGGAAAAGACGTCGTCCAAGGTGGGCTCGGCCGCCAGCTCAGCCAGATTGCTCGCTTCGACGGGGGCGTCGGTCGTGCGCCCGCCCGCGAAGAGATAGGACCCTTCATGTCTCAGGTTGAGCGCGCCCTGGGCGGCTTGAAACGCACCTTCCAGCTCAAGCATGAGGCCATCGAAACGCCCGGCCGCCAGAGCATTGGCGATGGCCTCGCGGGCCACATCCGTCGATTCGATCAGGCGATCGAAGGCCAGCGCCTGGGTATCGAGCCGGGCCTTGACGGTCTCTCCCGTCGCCATGAAGCCGGCCAGGCGCGCATCGGCGGCCTTGAGCGCATTCAAGGTCTCGGCGCTGCGTCCGAACCCGGAGAGATCGGTGGCAATCTTGCCGGTGGCGATCCGGTTCTGGGCATCCTGCTGGCGTGACTGGGCCCGCTGGAGGTCCAGCAGGGCAGATTGGAAGCTGGCGTTGGTGGCTACACGGGTCATCAGATCATGTTCAGCAGGGTGTCATAGAGATCCTTGGCCGCCTGGATCATGCGGGCCGAGGCGTTGAAGGCCTGTTGGTAGGTCGTCAGATTGACCAGTTCCTCGTCAAGATTGACCCCTTCGTGCGAGGCCTGGCGTTGACGGGCCTCCGTCCGCACGGCGGCCGATGCCTCGGCGCGCGACTGGGCCGCCGCCGCGCGGCCGCCGACGTCGCCGGCCAGTTCCGAGACATAGCGGCTGATTGACATGGACGAAGCCCCGACCGCCCCGGCGGCCTCGAAGGCGGCGCTGATTTCGCCAGCATCACCCAGGGCCAGAGCCCCGCGTCCGTCGCCGACCGCCAGTGCCGATGCGCCGGGAGCGGCATTCAGGTCCAGCCGCGCCAGGGCCAGGCGACTGGGCTGGGCCAGAATGTCCGAGCGGACCGTCAGGCCGTCCAGGCGCGAGGCGCGAACGCCGCCGCCCAGACCGAACAGCTCAGTCATGGAGACGCCTGACGGCACCTGGGTCGTGGTGTCGCCGATGACGGAATAGGTGATCGCCTGACCGGCGGCCGGGGTGAAGCCCAGCCGCCCCTGGGCGTCCAGGGCAAAGGAACCAACCCGTCCGACGCCGGTCATGGGGTCATTCAGGGCCGTGACCAGATCGGCCATGGTGGCTCCGGCGGGAACCTGGACGGTAATATCGCGCACGCGCGCGCCGGAGGCATTGTTGAAGCGGAAGGTGAGTGCCTCGCCCGCCGTGAATCCATGCGGCGAGCTGGCCGTCAGGCCGGTGTCATAGGTGGCGGGGCGATCCGAGCGCACCAGATCGTTCAGACCGAAGTAGTGCGAGAAGCCGCGTCCGTTCTTTTGCGAGGGGCTGGTGGCGTCGTCGGCAATGACGACGCCGTTGCCGGACGCGGTCGACTGGATCGACAGCACACCGTTGCTGAAGGAGGCCGTGGCGGCGCCGCCGAGCTGGGCGTTCAGGACACTGAGGAAGTTGGCGGGGGTCGCGGCGGCCCCGTTAATGGTCATGCTGCCGCCCGAAAAGACGATTTCGGCGCGGGCGGTTATGGCCCCGGCGGCGTTGGTCACGGCCACGTTGGTGGTGCCGGAAAAGCCGGTCAGGGCCGCTTCCAGGCCGGTGCCGATATTGCGACCGGTCAGGCTGTTGGGGGCCGGCACCGAGGTCGAGGCATTATGGGCGCGGTTCAGCTCGTCGGCGATGCGGCTCACCAGTTCGGCCAAACGCTGGGAGGCGGCCGGGGCCTCGGTGTCGCGCAGATCGACGAGACCCCGCAGTTCTCCCGAACCGAGGTGATCCAGCATGGAGCGCCGGGCTCCGCGCGGCTCGGTCAGCCAGATGTCATCGAAGGAGGCTTCGGCATTTACCGACCCGGCGCGCTGGTATTCGAGGGTGGCGTGGCCGTCACCGGCCAGGAGCATGCCGGTGCCGGTTCGGATCTGGACGCCCCCGACCGGTCGAACCGAGACGCGGATGTCCATGATGCCCGACAGCTGATCAATCAGAGAGGCCTGGGCCGCCTCGGCACCGGTCGTATCGCCGCCGGCGATCGAGGCCCGCGAAATCTCGACGTTCATCGCCTCGATCTGGGAGAGAAGATCGTTGGCGCGTGCCACGCCAGCCGAAATCCGGGCGTCGGCGTCTTCGCGCACAGCCTGAATCTGACCCGAGATGCGGGAGGCTTCATCGAACAGGGCCTGGGTCTGGGTCAGGGCCTGCTGGCGATAGGGGCCGGAAATGGCATTCTCGGACAGGGTCGAAAAGGCCGAGAACAGGCTGTTGACCTGGCTGAGCAGGCCGCCGGACCCGCCCGGGTCGCCCAGGAGCGACTGGATGCGGTCATAGAGCTCGGACTGGACGCCATAGCGCCCGGCGTCGGCCTCGGCGTTCAGGCTGGCGGCCTGGAGGAACCGATCGGTGGCCAGCCGGATACGTGCCACATCGACGCCCGCCCCGATTCCGTTGGAGGCGTAGGCGACCTGATCGGCGATCTTGCGGACATAGCCGGGCGTATTGACGTTCGAGACATTGTCCGAGACGACGCGCAGCTGCGTCTGGGCCGCCATCAGGCCCGTCGACGCCGTATTCATGATCAGGTTCAGGCTCATGAGATGAGCAGACACCGGCAGGCTTTGCGCCGACCCGGCTAATTCTGCCGGGCGTCGGGCGATCATTTAAGCGCGAACTCTTTGATTTGCGCCGAAAATCTGTGAGCCGATGGATTGGCCCGCCTCGGACGGCGCAAGAGACGGGCCAGTCGGTCGCTAGCGAGCTCGGCTGGCGGCGAACAGGCTGCTACTCTGGATCGGCGGGCCCATCTCCCAATGCAGCAGGCCGTCATCTGGCGTGTACATCATCAACCGGAAGGTGGTCATGGCCGAGCCGCCGCCTTCAGCCTGGACGCGGGTGGTGCCGATAAAACGGGCGAATTCGTCCCGGTCGTTGCAGCCGACGGTGATGACCGCTTCATCGGGGGTGAGCGCCACATCGGAGGCCGTCGGCCAAGTCCAGGGCGCTGCTGCGCGTGACAGGCGCTGGAGGCGAACCGTGGGGAAACCCTCGACGGTGAGGGTCAAGCCGCCGTCTGGGCCCTCAACTGGCCCGCCGCGATCACAGCCGGCGACGATGATCAGGGTCAGGGCAGCGACGAAATGCGAGCGAATCCAGGCCGTCACTAATTTCCCTTTGCCCTTAGAAACGGCAGGGGATCGCCACGCCTGACATCCGGTCAATCAGAAGAGCCACCTAGTACGCCATCTCGCCGCGTACATTCCCCGGTGGGCTGTAGCGACAGACCAGGACCTGGCGGTCGTCCCGTTCGGCCACGGCACAGCCGACCTCGGTGGTATTGCGCCAGATCATCTGGGTGTAGTGACCGACCACGGTGGCATCGCCCGGACGCCGGACATGGGGATAGACCCCGTGGACATAGGCGGACCGTTCCTCGGTCCAGGCCTCGACCATCTCCTCCGGGGAGAAGCGCCGCCCCCATCCGGCCCAGAGGTTCTCGCCGACAAGGCCGCGAGCGCCGTCGTGCTCGAAGCGTCGGCCGGCGATCAGGGTTTCGGCCCAGACCTGGGCCTGAGCCGCCAGGGCCGGGCTCCAGCTCAGGGGCGGGACGCCGACCTCGTCGCGGGGCCGATTGTGCAGAGCCAGCAGCTGCTGGTTCAGGTCTGCCGTGCTGACCGGGCGGCCGGGCGACCGGCGCGCCACGCTCGGCTCGCCCACCGGCGGCGTGGGTTGGTCTGTCGGCAGGGCCCCGGCAATCAGGGCGATCATCAGGCCAGGAACGATCATGTCCGGGTCGAGTTTGACGACGATTGCGGCCAATGCGCGGCGCTCATATCTTGACGTTGACGTAAACGTAGGCTTTTTTGCGTGCGCGTTTCGATTCCAGACGTTATAAGCCCTGCACGCCCCCAAGAGCCGACCCCGGGAAGGAACACCGCCCATGACCGACGCCTATATCTTTGACGCCGTCCGCACGCCGCGCGGCAAGGGCAAGAGCGACGGCTCGTTGCACGAGATCACCGCCCTGAGCCTGGCGACCCAGGTGCTGGAAGCGCTGCGCGACCGCAACGGCCTGGACACCTCCAGGGTTGATGATGTGATCCTGGGCTGCGTCTCGCCGGTAGGCGAACAGGGGGCCGACATCGCCCGTACCGCCGTGCTGAATGCCGGCTGGTCGCAGGACACCGCCGGGGTCCAGATCAACCGCTTCTGCGCCTCGGGCCTGGAAGCCGTGAACATGGCGGCGGCGAAGGTGAAGTCCGGCGAGGCCGATTTCGCCGTCGGCGGCGGCGTCGAGGCCATGAGCCGCGTCCCGATGGGATCAGACGGCGGGGCCTGGCCGGTCGATCCGACCAGCGCCTTCAAGACCTATTTCGTGCCCCAGGGCGTCTCGGCCGACATGATCGCGACCAAGTGGGGCTTCAGCCGCGATGACGTCGACGCCTATTCCGTCGAGAGCCACAAGCGTTCGGCCCGTTCCTGGGAAGAGGGCCGGTTCAAGAACTCGGTCGTGCCGGTCAAGAACCAGCTCGGCCTGGTTCAGCTGGACCGCGATGAGACCATCCGCCCGAACACCGACATGCAGACCTTGGGCGGCCTGAACCCCTCATTCCAGATGATGGGCGACATGGCCTTCGACGCGGTGATCAACCAGCGCTACCCCGAGGTGGCCAAGGTCAATCATGTCCATACACCGGGCAACTCCTCGGGCATCGTTGATGGATCGGCGGGCGTGCTGATCGGCAGCCTGGAGGCCGGCAAGGCTCTGGGACTGAAGCCGCGGGCCAAGATCCGGGGTGCCGCCTCGATCGGCTCGGAACCGTCGATCATGCTGACCGGCCCGGAGTTCGTGACCCACAAGCTGCTCGGCAAGCTGGGTATGTCGAAGGACGACATCGACCTGTGGGAGCTGAACGAGGCCTTTGCGGCCGTTGTGCTGCGCTACATGCAGGCGCTGGATATCCCCCATGACAAGATCAACGTCTGCGGCGGCTCGATCGCCATGGGCCACCCGCTGGGGGCCACCGGGGCCATGATCACCGGCATCGTGCTGGATGAGCTGGAGCGGTCGAACAAGGAAACCGCCCTGATCACCCTGTGCATCGGCGGCGGCATGGGCACCGCTACGGTGATCGAGCGGGTCTGAGTTTCTTTGAGGGGTTCATCACAAGGGACACGAAGGGATCACAACGAACACAAAGGGATCGGCGCCGTCAGCCCCATCCGCTTCGTGTCCTTCGTGCCATCCTTGTGTTCGTGGTGATGAACCAGCAGCTGTCGGCCTCACCGGCTGACGTTTCAGAATGAAGGGCCCTGGGCCAATGGAAAACTTCAAGATCGACGTCGACGCCGACGGTATCGCCCTCATCACCTTTGATGTGCCGAACCGTTCGATGAACACCCTGACTTCAGGTGTGATGAAGGAAATCCCCGAGTGGGTCGAACAGGTGAAGACCGACGCCGCCATCAAGGGCGTGGTCCTGACCTCGGGCAAGGCCTCGGGCTTTTGCGCGGGTGCGGACCTGGGCGACATGGCCGCCGGCATGCTGGGTGGCACTGACCTGCAGGCGGCGTTCGACGCCGGCTGGCGTCTGAACGGGGCGCTGCGCGCGCTGGAGACCTGCGGCAAGCCGGTCGTGGCCGCGATCAATGGCCTGGCGCTGGGCGGCGGGCTGGAACTGACCCTGGCGTGTCACTATCGCGTGGTCGGCGACAATTCGAAGATCCAGCTGGGCCTGCCCGAGATCAAGGTCGGCCTGTTCCCCGGCGGCGGTGGCACCCAGCGTCTGACCCGCCTGATCGGCGTGCAGGCGGCGATGACGGCCATGACGGCGGGGTCGTCCTGGCGTCCGAACGACGCCAAGTCGGCGGGTGTGGTGCATGAGGTCGTCCCGGCCGGCACCGAGGTCGAGGCCGCCAAGGCCTGGATCAAGAACGGCGGCAAGGCCGGCCAGCCCTGGGACGTCAAGGGCTTCAAGATCCCCGGCGGCGGCCCCTATCACCCGGCGGGTATCCAGAATTTCCTGGTCGGCAATGCGATGATCCGCAAGCAGACCTACGCCAACTATCCGGCGGCGCTGAACCTGATGAAGGCCGTCTATGAGGGCCTGCAGGTGCCGATGGATGCGGCGCTTCGCATCGAGACCCGGTATTTCATCAAGACCCTGATGACGCCGCAGGCCCAGGCCATGATCCGCTCGCTGTTCCTCAGCAAGCAGGAGCTGGACAAGGGCGCGGCCCGTCCGGCCGACATTCCAGCCTCCGACCCCAAGAAGGTCGCGGTTCTGGGTGCGGGCATGATGGGCGCGGGCATCGCCTATGTGCAGGCCATGGCCGGCATCGAGACCATCCTGATCGACCGCGATCAGGAAAGCGCCGAGCGCGGCAAGGGCTATACCGAGGACATCATCAAGAAGCGCGTCTCGCGCGGCCAGATGACCCAGGACAAGGCCGACGCCGTTCTGGCCCTCATTACCCCGACGTCCAACTACGACCTGATCAAGGGCTCGGACCTGGTGATCGAGGCCGTGTTCGAGAACCGTGAGCTGAAGGCCGAGGTGACGGCCAAGGCCGAGGCCCAGCTGGAGCCCGGCGCGGTGTTCGGCTCCAACACCTCGACCCTGCCGATCTCAGGCCTGGCCGAGGCCTCGTCGCGGCCGGAAGACTTCATCGGCATCCACTTCTTCTCGCCCGTCGACAAGATGATGCTGGTCGAGATCATCATGGGCGAAAAGACCGGCCCGGCGGCGCTGGCCAAGGCGCTGGACTATGTGATGAAGATCAAGAAGACCCCGATCGTCGTTCAGGACGGGCGCGGCTTCTACACCTCGCGCTGCTTCGGCACCTATGTGGCCGAGGGCATGGCCATGCTGGAAGAAGGCATCAGCCCGACCCTGATCGACAACATCGGCCGGGCCACCGGTATGCCGCGCGGCCCGCTGGAAATGCACGACGATGTGGCTCTCGATCTGTCGGTCAAGATCGCCAAACAGACTGCAGAGGATCTGGGCGACGCCTATCAGCCGCTGCCGGGCTCGGACATCGTTCGCAAGATGGTCGAGGACCTGGGCCGCTATGGCCGCAAGAACGGCAAGGGCTTCTATGACTATGATCAAAAGCCCAAGGTGATCTGGTCGGGTCTGGCCGAGCTGGCCCCGGTCAAGGTCGACGAACTGTCGATGGCCGAGGTCGAGGACCAGAAGCGCCGCCTGCTCTACCGTCAGGCGGTCGAGGTGGCCCGGTGCTGGGAAGAGGGCGTCATCGACGACCCGCGTGAGGCCGATGTCGGCGCCATCCTGGCCTGGGGCTTCGCGCCCTGGACCGGCGGTCCGATCACCCTGATCGATCAGGCTGGCCTGAAAGGCTTCGTCGAACAGGCGGACATCTATGCCGAGCGCTATGGTGATCGGTTCAAGGTGCCGCAGTTCCTGCGCGACATGGCCGCCAAGGGCGAGACCTTCTACGGCAAGTTCTCGGGGCAGAAGGCGGCGGCTTAACCCCCTTCTCCCCTCGGGGGACGAGGCAGCACAGCCCAACTTGACCCCTTCTCCCCCCGGGGGAGAAGGTGGGCCACGAAGTGGCTCGGTTGAGGGGGTTCTATCCGTATGGACCAGACTGCGGATCGCACACGGCGGGCCCGTCGGTTGCGTTCGGGCATGACCGGGGCCGAGTCCGCTTTGTGGGAAATGCTGCGTGGCCGACGCCTCGATGGCCTGAAGTTCCGACGTCAGGCGCCGGTCGCCGGCTTCGTCGTGGATTTCTTCTGCCCGGAGTTGGAGCTGATCATCGAGCTGGATGGCGGGGTCCATCGGCTGCGCGAGGGCGAAGACGCTCTGCGTGATGAACGGCTTCGCGTGGCTGGGTTTGAGGTTCTGCGTTTTGACAATGCGGCGTTCGAGAACAATCCCGGCGTTGTTTTGAGCGCGATCCGGGAGAAGGCGAGGCAGCGGAAAGAGCCCCCTCAACCGTCCGCCTCCGGCGGCCACCTTCTCCCCCGAGGGGAGAAGGGTGCAGACTAGGCTTTCGGTCGCCCGGGAAAAACGGCGGGCCAATTGAACCCAACGCCCCCCATCGCACACCTGTCTCCTGTCGGTTCAGCCGAGGAGATTGAGATGACGACCATTGTTCCCCAAAGCCTGTCGGAAAACGACCAGGCGATCCTGCGCCGCCTGGAGCGCCAGCCGGGCTTCTTCGAGCTGGCGGCGGGTCTGTTCAAGGACGGTCAGGCATGGCCGACGCTGGCGATGATGGCGGCCGAGGTCGGTCTGTTTATCGGCGGGGCCTGGTGCGCCTGGCGCTTCAGCCAGTCGGGCGAGGTGATCGAGGCGCTGCGCTGGGGCTTCCCGGCGCTGGGCATGATATTGATGTCCTTCACCATCAAATTCGCTTTCTGGCCTGTCATGCACATCAACCGCCTCAAGCGTCAGGTCGCCGAGCTGGAGCTGCGTCTGACCCGCAGCGCCCGCTGACGGCCGTGCCGTCCACCGAACGCTGGCGAGTGGCCGAGCTGGTGAGCGAGGCCCAGGGTGGGTCCGAGGTCGCGTTCGCCCTGTTGGCACGCGACTGGGATGCGCGGCTCGTCGCCCATGCCTGGCGTCTTCTCGGAGACCGAGAGGCGGCGCGCGAGGCGGCCCAGTCGGCCTGGCTGGAGATTGCACGCGGGATCAAGCGGCTGCGCGAGCCGGTGGCCTTCCCGGCCTGGGCCTTTCGCATCACCACCCGTCAGGCGGCTGCGATCATTCGCGCACGGCAGGGCCAGCGCCGCCTGGCCGCAGCTCTGGAACGGGCGGCCCTGACTGAACCCCAGTCGGCGCATCCGCCTGAGCCGGGGGAGGGCGCCGCCCTCAGCGCCGCCATCGGTACCTTACCGCCCGATCATAGGGCGGCCATCGCCCTGCATCATTTCGAGGGGCTGTCGGTGGCCGAGGCCGCCGTGGCCATGGACGTTCCCGTCGGCACCCTCAAGACCCGCCTCATGCACGCCCGGCTCAAGCTGAGAGCCGCGCTGGAAGGAGAGACCCATGACTGACCCCGATGCCAAGATCGACGCGGCCCTGCGCGACGAAGAGCTGAAACTGTTGCAGCAGATCGGCGAGGAACCGGGCTTTTTCGATCAGGCGCTGGGCCTGTTTCGCACCCGCAACGCCTGGGTCAACTGGCTGATGATCGTCAGCCAGACGGCCCTGTTCATTGTCGGCGCCTATGCCGCCTGGCGCTTCTTTCAGGCCACGGATGTGTTGACGGCCCTACGCTGGGGCCTGCCGTCGGGCGTACTGCTGTTGATGTCGCTGATCATCAAGCTGTCGATGTGGCCCGAGATGCAGATCCGGTCCTTGCGCGGCGACCTGGCGCTGCTCGCGCGCGACCGGGGCTAGGTGGCCGAGGCTTCGGCCGGGATGCTCAGCCCCCGGGGTTGCCTACCCGCGCCGGCCGAGATGGCCTTGTCGAACGCCAGGGCCTGAGCTGGGATCAACGCCCACCTTTGATTCGACGCGCGGGCCTCACCCGTCGCCATGCGTTCAGGCCGCCGCCGCCCCCCGGGCTTCGGACAGATGCGCCAGAACCGCCATGGCGGGGCCGCGCAGCACGGGGAGCCCGGCCCCGTCGGCCTGGGCCGCCGAAACCAGATTGAACGCCGCCTCCGACAGGGGCGTGGACCCGCGCTCGGCGGCCTGGCCCATGAGGATCTCGCCCTGGGCCACCAGTGCCCGGCGCGCCTGGGCCGGGTCGCTGTCAAACTGATTGATGGCCGACAGAATGATCTTGCCGGCGCGATCCATATCCTCGGACACCTTGCCGACAATCTCGCGCACCTCGTCCTGGCGCTTGCGCTTGCCGGTGTATTCCCCGGAGTTGAAGCGACGACGGTCAGGACCGACATAGCCCATGGCCTCGACCCAGGGACGCGGCCTGGTCGCCACATTGACGAGGCGACGGATCAGGTCGCCGGTTGTGAACGGCTTGACCATGAATTCGTGGACGCCAACGTCGCGGGCCCCCTTGATGGTCGTGGCGGTGGCCTCGGCCGTCACCATGATCACCGGGATCTTGCGCGACGACAGCGACGAGCGGCGCAGACGCCCCACCAGCGCCTCACCATCCAGGCGGGGCCCAAACCGCTCGACGAACATCAGGCTGGGTTCGAAGTCACGGATGACCTCGATGGCCCCCTTCTGATCGGACTCGAATACGATTTCGCGGGCCCCCATGCCCTTCATGAGGTCGGCCAGCAGGCGTGCGGAATGCATGTTGGCATCGACGATCAGGACTCGACGCACGACCGGCTCAAGGCGAGCCAGCATTTTGACGTCATCACCGATCACCGAAAACCCCCGTTACTGTCAGCCGAGCGGACTCTAGGGCGGTGTCGTAAACAAGGCCTTTAGACCCCAGACGTCAGCCCAGGAACGGATCACGCATCAGAATGGTATCGTCGCGCTCGGGACTGGTCGACAGCAGGGCCACCGGCGCGCCGATCAGTTCCTCGATCCGCCGCACATATTTCACGGCATTGGCGTTCAGGTCTTTGAACGAACGGACCGACCCGGTCGATTCGGTCCAGCCCTCCAGTTCCTCGAAGATCGGCTCGGCGGCGGCCTGATCGTTGAGGCTTGACGGCAGATAGTCGAAGATCTGGTCGCCGATGCGGTAGCCGATGCAAATCTTGAGCGTCTCCAGCCCGTCCAGGACGTCCAGCTTGGTCAGGGCGATGCCGTCGATGCCGTTGATTGCCACCGACTGGCGCACCAGCACCGCATCGAACCAGCCGCAACGCCGGGCGCGGCCGGTATTGACGCCGACCTCGCGCCCGACCGTCGCCAGATGCTCACCGACCGCGTCGTGAAGCTCGCAGGCGAACGGGCCTTCACCCACGCGGGTCGTATAGGCCTTCACGATCCCGAGGACATAGCCCACCCCGCGCGGACCGATGCCTGACCCGGCCGCCGCCTGACCCGCCACGGTGTTGGACGAGGTGACATAGGGGTAGGTGCCGTGATCGACGTCCAGAAAGGCCCCTTGTGCGCCTTCGAACAGGATCCGCTGGCCCGCGCGCTGAGCCTGATCCAGCACCCGCCAGGCGGGTTTGACGTAGGGCAGGATTCTCGGCGCAATCTCCAGCAGCCGGTCGAGCAGCGCCTGCGGATCAATCGGATCCAGACCCAGGCCCGCCCGCAGGGGATCGTGGTGCGAGCGCAGCCGGTCGATCTTGGTCTTCAGATCGGCTTCCGAAGCCAGGTCACAGACCCGGATCGCGCGACGCCCGACCTTGTCTTCATAGGCGGGGCCGATGCCGCGACCCGTGGTGCCGATGCGGGCACCGCGTCCGGACGCCGCCGCCTCGCGTGCCACATCCAGCTCAGGGTGGATCGGCAAGATAAGACAGGCATTGTCGGCGATGGTCAGGATGCTGGGAGAGATCTGGATGCCCTGGGCCTCGATCTTCTCGATCTCCCCGACCAGATGCCAGGGATCGACGACGACGCCGTTGCCGATGATCGACGGCTTGCCCTGGACGACCCCGGACGGCAGCAGGGCCAGCTTGTAGACGGTGCCGTCGACGACCAGGGTGTGGCCGGCGTTGTGCCCGCCCTGGAAACGCACGACCACATCGGCCCGGTGCGACAGCCAGTCGACAATCTTGCCCTTGCCCTCGTCGCCCCACTGGGCGCCGATCACCGCGACGTTCGCCAAGGTTCATGCTCCGCTGAAATGCGGGGCGGTTCTAGCGGGGATGACCGCTCCTGTCGCGCCCTATCCGCCGAAGCGGTGGACGAAGCGAAGGCCGACCTCGTCCAGGCCTTCGTTCTTGCCCTGGTTGAAGATCTGGCCGTTCGAGAGGTGGACATAGCTCAGCTCGACCGACGTATTGTCGGTCACGCGATAGCCCAAGGCGATCTCGGGCTCGAACAGGATATGCGAGCCGAACTCGATCCGCTCAGACCGCAGGGCGATCCGCCGATTGACCTCCTCGACCGACAGGCCGGGATCGCGCCAGTCGGGGAACATGTCATAGCCATCCTGATAGGCTAGGCCCATGCCCGGCTGAACGTACCAGCGCGCGTCGTCGGTGATCGGGATGTGCCAGCTCAGGCCGGCCGCGACATAGGAGGTGTCGCCCGCCGTATTGGCAGAGATGAAGATGTGGGCGCGCGGTCCGCCCATCCAGTCCGGTGCCGCGTCGATCCGGTCCGAACGCCAACCCAGATGGATATTGGCACCGCCCTCCTTGCCGGCGGCCCCCAGGCCGACCGCTTCGCCCAGAAAGGTGACGTCATGGGCATAGACCCCGGCGATGACCTCGCCGGCGCCGGCCGGTCCTGCAGCAAGAAGAAGCGCGCTGGCTGACGCTGCGGCGACAATTGCACCACGCATGACATGAGCCCCCCATAAACCAGCAGAGAATGTCGTCTGCAAACGCGCCCGGGGCAATAGCTAGCCGGTCAATTCTGACCAGGCCCAGTCCAGCCAGGGGCCGAGCGCGGCGATGTCCGCCGTCTCGACAGTGGCTCCGCACCAGATTCTGAGCCCGGGCGGGGCGGCCCGGTGGGATTCGATGTCGAAGGCGACGCCCTGTTCCGCCAGCAGGGCGCAGAACCGGCCGACGAATTCGCGTGTGGCCACCTTCGGATCCAAAAAGCCCAGACAGACCGAGGTCTCGGACCGGCAGGCCGGGTCGTGGGCCAGAAAGTCGATCCAGGGGGTCGTCCCGATCCAGGCCGACAGGGCCTCGAAATTGGATCTGGTCCGCCTGATCAGGGCCTCAAGACCTCCGATTTCGTGGGCCCACGCCAGCGCCGCGATCCAGTCCTCCAGCGTCAGGATGGAGTAGGTGTTGATCGGCGCTCCGGTCGCCAGCTTGCGGTCAAAGCCGTCGCTCCCCCTCAGCCGCAGGATTTTCGGAATGGGGCGGTCCGGCACATACCGGTCCAGACGCGCGATCGCTCGGGGCGACAACACCAGGGCCCCGATCCCGGCGTCGCCGCCCAGGGCCTTCTGGAAGGAGAAGGTCACCACATCCAGCCGACCCCAATCCAGCGGCATGCAGAAGGCCGCCGAGGTGGCGTCACAGATCGCCAGGCCGGAACGGTCCGGTGCGATGAAGGCGGCATCAGGTACGCGCACGCCCGAGGTGGTGCCGTTCCAGGCGAAGACCAGGTCGTGGTCGGGGCGAACCCGCGCCAGGTCGGGCAGATCGCCGTAGGGGGCGGAGATGACCTCGGCCTCGAGGCCCAGGTGATCGCGGACATCGCTGGCCCACAACTGTCCGAAATTGTCATAGGCCAGGACCTGGACCGGCCGCTCGCCGAGCAGGTTCCACAGGGCCGCCTCAACCGCGCCCGTATCCGATGCCGGCAGAAAACACAGGGCGTGGTCGGCCGGGATTTCCAGCACCTGCCGCGTCAGGGCGTGAGCGTGATCGAACCTCGCCAGCACTTCAGGTGCCCGGATATTGCGTCCCATCAGGTCTGACGAAAGGTCCTGCATCCGCCAGCCCGGAGGCTTGGCCGTCGGCCCGGAGGAGAACCAGGGCCGGGCGGGCTTCAGCTGGGGTCTGGGCGCGCGAGTCATCGTGCCTAGGCAGACGCCTATCGCCGGCACTTGGCAAGGGTTGGCGCACATTCAGCAAGGTGAACCCGACCTGAAACAGCCCATTCAGAAGCGGCTCAGGTGGCGGCTGGCATTGTCCACCTCAACACAGGGGACCAACTCACAGGAGCCCACCATGTACAAGAAAGCCATCCTCCCGCTGATCGCCGTGACGGCCATCGCTGCCGCCATGCCGGCCGCCGCCCAGAACCGCGGAGGCGGCCATGATCGCGGCCACGACCGGGGTGACCGCTACGAGCAGAACTGGGATCGCGGCTGGGACCGCATTGATCGCCGCTTCGAGCGCCTGGACCGCCGGATCGACCAGGGGGTTCGCAACGGCCAGCTGAGCCGCCGGGAAGCCACGCGCCTGCGCTCGGAATTCCGTCAGCTGATCCAGCTCGAGCACCGCTACAGCCGCGGTGGCCTGAGCCGCTGGGAGCGCAACGACCTGGACCGTCGCTTCGATCGTCTCTCGGCCCAGATCCGCTACGAGCGCCACGACAACAACAATCGCGGCGGACGCGGTAACGGCGGCGGCCGTCGCCACTAGGACCCGATCCTGGGCGTCTTCGCACCTGTCGCCCTCCCCAGCGGGGATGCCCCATCAGAGCGGCGCAGTCCGAAAGGGCTGCGCCGTTTTGCCTATTTATCCATCTGTTTTATTTCTTCTTTTTAATGTTCGGACGCGACGGAGGACAAGCGGGAGCCCGTTCAATCCTGTGAGAGCGCCGCTGATGGCGCTCATGGAAAGGAAAGACCGATGAGACCCTTTGTTGCCTCTGCCCTGGCCGCCCTGATCGCGGTTTCGGCCCTCTCGGCCCCGCTGGCCGCCCAGGCCCAGTCGCGCCACAACAACGACCGGGCTCCAGCCGCCGCGTTGCGCCATGACGACAGCGGGCGCGGCTGGCAGTCGATCAATGCTCGCCAGGCCAATCTGGAACGGCGGATCATGGTCGGCGTCCGCAATGGTGCGCTCAGCCGCCGGGAAGCCACGACCCTGCGCGCCGCGTTCCGCCAGATCGCCCAGCTGGAGGCCCGCTATCGTCGCGGCGGCCTGTCGGCCTGGGAGCGCCAGGATCTCGACCGTCGCTTTGATCGGCTGAGCAATCAGGTCAGCGAAGAGCGCCGCGATAACAACAATCGCAACGACCGCGATGGCCACCGGGGTTAGATGTCGTTTCCAGGAAGGTTGTTCACTCTGGACCATGGTGTGAGGCCATTGATGCCTGAGTGGGGTCTGTTGAGGTTGTCGTCGTCGGTCCAGGTTGGATGGCGGCGGCGCTTTCGACGGACCTCACGCCGGGTTTGGCGTAGGCCCGGTCGCGCAGGGTGGACTGGATGAAGCGTTCGACCGTTCCATTGGTGCGCGGGGTATAGGGTCGGGTGCGGATGTGGCGGATGATCTCGGGCTTTGGATCCAGCGCGGACAGTCGATCCGGGCCGAGTTGCGATCCTCATGACCCACGCCCTGACGATGACGCTTCAGCCGCTTGCGCACCGTGCGAACCGACCCCCGCCCGCAAGAGCCGCCGCCTCGGTTCGCCAGCCGCCCTCAGTCCGATCCGCCAACAAGGCTCGGCCCGAAGGTGTCAGCCGGACATTCGTGTGCATGTTCGCCCGAGAGGCTCCCCTAAGGGTTGGTTGGCTTCACAACCCCAGCTTCTCAGCACCCCCTCGGGTGAACAACCTTCATAGCTTCGACAGCTAGATCACATCCAGGCCGACATCGAGGTTGGCCGCCGAATGGGTCAGGGCCCCGACCGAGATCACATCCACGCCGGTCTCGGCAATGGCCCGCACGGTCGTCAGGTTTACACCGCCGGACGCTTCCAGCACGACCCGGCCCCGGGTCTGCGCCACCGCCGTTCTGAGGTCATCCAGGCCAAAGTTGTCGAGCATGATCACATCCGGCCCCTCGGCCAGGGCTTCGTCAAGCTGACCCAGTCGGTCGATCTCGACCTCCAGCTTCATCAGGTGGCCGACAGCGGCGCGGGCGCGCCGGACGGCCTCGCCGACGCCGCCGGCCAGGGCGACATGGTTGTCTTTGATCAGGATGGCGTCATCCAGGCCGAAGCGATGGTTGATGCCGCCGCCACAGACCACGGCATGTTTCTCGAGGGCGCGCAGGCCCGGCGTGGTCTTGCGGGTGTCGGTGATGCGGGCCGAGGTGCCCTGCACGGCCCGGACGTAGTCGCGGGTCAGGGTGGCGATGCCGCACAGGCGTCCCAGCAGGTTCAGGGCCGTCCGCTCTGCCGCCAGCAGGGCGCGAGCATCCGCCTCGACCTCGACCAGCACGGCCCCGGCCTCAAAGGCGTCGCCATCGGCGTGGCGCAGACGGATGCGGGCATCGACATCCATGGCCTGGACCGCCAGGCGCACACAGTCGACCCCGGCCAGCACACCCGGCTTGCGGGCCGCGAAGACGGCGCTCATGCGCGTGCCAGGTGGGATACAGGCCTGGGCCGTCACATCACCGGCGCGGCCCAGGTCTTCGGCCAGGGCGGCGCGGATCACCGGCGCGATGATCAGGTCGGGCAGCGCGCGGCTCATGCCGGGATCTCCTCTTTGCGGGTGGGGGTGGGGTCGGTCGACCCTGGGCGCCTCAGCACGGTGTGGCGGGCCTGCGGCAGGGTATCGGGATAGTCCGAGCGGAAGTGGCCGCCCCGGCTTTCGCGGCGGGCCAGGGCCGATTCGGCGATCAGGCGAGCCGCCAGCAGCGGCAGGGTTCCCGGAGCCTGGCTTTCCAGCGTCGCGATCTCTTCCAGGGCCCGTTCAAGACCTGTGGCATCGCGGACCACACCCACCTGCGAACTCATCGTCGCACGCAGCCTCTGCAGGGCCGGGGTCGGCAGATCTGATGGCGACGCGAGAGCACCGACAGCCCGACTGCCGGACGTCTCCAGGGTCGCTGCGGCGCGGCCGGTCCGGCGTCCAAAGGACGCGGCCTCCAGCAGTGAGTTTGAGGCCAGGCGATTGGCCCCGTGTACGCCGGTCGAGGCGCATTCGCCGACGGCGAACAGGCCGGGTAAGGTGGTGGCTCCATCGGTCTCAGCGGCGATACCACCCATCGAATAGTGGGCCGCTGCCGCCACCGGGATCGGCTGGAATCGTGGGTCTAGACCGGCGCGCATGCAGGTGGCGAAGACCGCCGGGAAATGGGCCGGGAAGGCCTCCCCCACGGCTGAACGGGCATCGAGGAAGGCCCCTTGCCCGCTTGCAACCGCCGCATGAACGGCGCGGGCGACAATGTCACGAGCTTGCAGATCGGCATCGGGTTCCCGCCCCAGCAGCAAGGCCCCTGTCGCGTCGATCAGGCGCGCGCCCTCGCCGCGCAGGGCCTCCGTCGCCAACGGCATGGGGTCGAGACCGACATTGATGGCGGTGGGATGAAACTGGACGAACTCGGGGTCGCGGATCTCGGCTCCGGCCCGCCAGGCCAGGGCCAACCCCTCACCGATCAGGGAGGTCGGCGTCGTCGTGCGCGCATAAAGACCGCCGTAGCCGCCGGTTGCCAGCACCACCGCCGGGGCCAGGACGCGAACCAGACGCCCTTCGCGCTCGATCAGGGCACCGATCACGCGGCCCTCGGCGTTCTGGATCAGATCGCGCAGACGCGCCGAGTCCCAGGTCGTGACATGGCGGGCACCTCTGAGCGCCACCACCAGGGTCGACAGGATCGCACGACCGGCCCCGTCGCCGCCGACACGGGCGACCCGGGCGCGCGAATGGGCCGCCTCCAGCCCCACGGCAAAGTCGCCGTCGGAGGTCCGGTCGAACGGAGCGCCCAGTCGAGCCAGCCACTCAATCGTGTCTCGACCATCCGAGGTCAGGGCATGGGCAGCCTCTGGCACCACCAGTCCGGCCCCCGCGGCCAGGGTATCGGCGGCATGAAGCTCGGCGCTGTCCTCGCCCCGCAGGGCTGCGGCCACACCGCCCTGGGCCCAGGCCGAGGAACAGGCTTCAAGCAGGGGCGCGGGCGTGATGACCAGGGCCCGACGCGGAGCCGCCTCCAGCGCTGCCGACAGTCCGGCCATGCCGCCGCCGATGATCAGGACGCCGTCGTGGCGAAGGGTCTGGGTCAAGCGAAGTCGCCCTCGGGGACGTCAGCCGAAGAAGTCATTGGCGGAGACCGAAATAGTCCGCGATCATGTTCAGACCCACCATCGGATCGCCGGCCAGAATCGTGGGTGCGACGGCAGCGACCGCCACACAGGCCAGCGCCGTCATCAGATAGAGGCCGAGGCTCTGCACGGTTTCCCGATTGGTCAGAGGCCGTCCCGACGGAACCTGGGGGCCGCGACGCAGGTGCCCGAACAAGGCGAGGGCCAGAAAAATGCCGAAGATGTAGCTGCCGCGCGTCATGGCCCAGACGATGACAGCCGCACCGATAGCCAGCAGGACGCCCTGTTCGATGCGGGGGTGGATGCGTGCCAGCAGCGGCCCGATCGCCTTGGACCCGTCGAGCGGTGGAGCCGGAGCCAGGTTGATCAGATTGATCATGCAGATCACGAAGGCCCCGAGGATCCACATGGGATCCCCGAGCAACAGATAAAGTCCGAAAAACGGGATCGTCGCCAACAGGCCAAACAGCGGGCCGGCGAGTGACACGACCACCCCGTCCCAGACGCTCTTGGGACCGCGCTGCCCCGCCGCAACCCCGCCGAGAAAAGGGATGATGTAGATCCTGGCCGGGCCCATGCCGAGCCGGTTCATCGCCAGGACGTGGCCGTACTCATGCACAATCAGGCCGAAGATCAGCGCCACGGCGATGATCCAGCTTTGGGTCAGGTACCAGATGAAGCCCGCAAACAGCAGCGTCCCGCCGATCGCCACGGCAGGGTGCTGCCCCCGGATCGGCGGCGGTTCGGCTGGGGCCTGATCCGGCCCGGTCGGAACCGAAGGCTGAGGCGGCTGGCCCGACGCGGGCGTATCCCAGGGGCCAGGTCGGCGTGTGTCGTTTGTCATGGGGTTCAGTTGAGCCTCAGGCGCGTGCTTCGCAAGCCTTGCTAAAGCGCGTTCCGATAGGTGGGAACCGGGTATCGGATCCAAACGCGCGTCACCAAGACCTAAAGCAGGGCTGAATCCGGTTCCGACGAAAAGAGCCCTGCGCTAGATCATCTCGACCTGAACGCGGTGACCGCGCGCCCGCACCAGATCATAGCGGGCCGGCTTTTGCGGCGGCGGCAGGTCGACCATGCGCTGAACCGCCAGACGGGCGCGTTCGGCAATTTCCGGGTCCACCGTAACCTCGAACTTCATGTCGCGCAGGCAGTCGCGAATGTTCTCAAGCGTGATGCGGCGCATATGCGGGCACAGGTTGCACGGCCCCACAAACTCGGTGTCGGGCAGCTCGCCCTTGATGTTGGACGCCATCGAGCATTCGGTGATCAGCACGACGCGCGCCGGCCGGTGTTTCATCACATAGTCGGTCATGGCCGCCGTCGAGCCGGCGAAGTCGGAGGCCTCGAGGATCTCTTCTGGGCATTCCGGGTGGGCCAGGATCTCGGCTTCCGGCCAGGCCGCGCGCATGTCGGCAATGTCGTCGGTGGTGAAGCGTTTGTGGACCTCGCAATGGCCGGCCCAGGCGATGATCTTCACATCCGTCTGCTGGGCGACGTTGCGCGCAAGGTACTCATCCGGGATCAGGATGACGCGGTCCACGCCCCACTCTTTGGCCGCCCATTCCACGATCTGCACCGCATTGGCCGACGTACAGCAGATGTCGGTCTCGGCCTTCACATCGGCGGTGGTGTTCACATAGGTGATGACCGGCAGGCCCGGATAGCGTTGCTTGATCAGGCGCACATCCGCACCCGTGATCGAACTGGCCAGCGAGCAGCCGGCCCGCAGGTCGGGGATCAGCACCGTCTTGTCCGGGCTGAGAATCTTGGAGGTTTCCGCCATGAAATGCACGCCGGCCTGGACGATGACCCGGGCCTCGCTGCGCGCCGCCTCCTTGGCCAGGCCCAGGCTGTCGCCGACGAAATCGCCGACGCCATGGAAGATTTCGGGCGTCATGTAGTTGTGGGCCAGGATCACCGCCCCGCGCTCGACCTTCAGCCGGTTGATCTCGGCGATCAGCGGCGCGTAGCTGAGCCACTCCAGCGGCGTGACCTTGTCCTTGACCTTGTCCCAGACGGGCGCAGTCTCACGCTCGATCTCAGGGGCCAGCATCAGGGCACCATCAGCCATTTCTCGTCTCCTATGCTCACTATGAGCATATGCCGGGCCAAAAAGAAGGTCGGCGACCCGAACTTCACTTATACTAAGAATGAGCATAAGGCGTGTCAAGCCGAATGCGAAGTGACTCGTGCGACCTGGCTCTCGGCTGCCCGGCGGCGCTCTGCCGCCGTCAGCCTAACCTCTTCTCCCCCGCCTCTCGCCGCCCTGGAGGATGCCGTTGGGCGGGAACCCGCGTGACCGGCGCTCGTTTGGCCTCGAAACCGTCCGAAACTTCAGGCACACAACGATCATGCTGACGCGACTGCGAGCTTGGATGAACACGGCCCGACCGCAGCTGCGGCGGTCGGCTGAGACCGCTGCGAGCGTGGCCGACGCCTACCTCCAAAGTCCCAGCCTGGTTCTGAGCATCACGGCTCTGATCGCCGGCGGCCTGCTGATGGGGGCCAGCACGCCCTGGGGCGTTGGTCCTCAGAACCGTCTGGTCGACCCCATCGTCGCCCAGGTTGGATCCGACCTGTCGAACTCGGCGCTGTCGCGCGTGTCCTCGCGACTGGACCCGGCAGGCCTGGCCCTGGCGCGCCGCCATGACCCGGCCCTGACGCCCGCCGTCTGGGGCCTGACGCCGGGATGGGACAACCTGTCCCTGTCGGGCCGGCCACCGCTGGATGCCCTGGGCCGGGCCGGCGTCGAGATCCAGCGCCTGAACGCCGCCTCGCCGGTGGTGATCGGTGCCCTGCGTCCGATCAGCGCCTTTGCCTTTCGACCGACGTCCGATGGCGACCGCCGCCGCGCGCAGCGCTGCCTGACCCAGGCCATCTACTACGAAGCCGCGCTGGAGCCGCACGCCGGACAACAGGCCGTGGCCCAGGTGGTGTTGAACCGGGTCCGCGATCCCAATTTCCCGGCCTCGGTCTGTGGCGTCGTCTTCCAGGGCGCCGAGCGCACCACGGGTTGCCAGTTCTCCTTCACCTGCGACGGATCGCTGGCCCGGACGCCGGTGGCCTGGGCCTGGAACCGCGCGGAAGCCGTCGCCCGTGAGGCCCTGGCCGGCAACGTCGCCGTCAGCGTCGGGACCGCGACCCACTATCACGCTGACTATGTGCGACCCTGGTGGGCTCCGTCCCTGAGCAAGGTCAATCAGATCGGGGCCCACATCTTCTATCGCTGGCGCGGGGCAAGCGGCGAAACCGCCGCCTTCCGCCAGACCTATTCAGGGCATGAGCCTGTCATCGACGAGGCGCGCTTCTCGCGTCCGCGCCTGGTCCAGATCATCAATGACGCCGCCGCTCTGGAGGCCGCCGGCATCATCGAAGAAGGCCGGACCGTCGTGGTCGGCGGCCAGGTCCGTCAGGTCGGCGTCATAAGCCTCGGTGGTCGACGCCAGCCGACCCGCGATGACATCGCCGCCATCAATGCGCGTATGGCCGAATACGAAGCCAGCAACCCTGAGGGCGGCGTCCCGCTGCTGGACGTCGAGGAGGTCAATCGTCCGCCCACCGAGCGGTCTGACACAACCGGCGAATAGGGCGCTGATCCTCGATCCGCGGGCACGCCGCTAGATCAGAAGCGCGCCTTCATGGGCCAGCAGCCAGGACTTTCGCTCCACCCCGCCACCGAAACCGACCATGCTGCCGTCGTGGCCGACCACGCGGTGACAGGCCAGGATCAGCGGGATCGGATTGCGGTTCAGGGCCACGCCGGCCGCCTGGGCCGCGCCCGGCTCGCCCGCGCGCCGCGCCATCTCGCCATAGGTGATGGTCGTGCCGACCGGCACCGCGGCCAGGGCCCGCCAGACCCGCGCCTGGAAATCCTCACCGGGCACGCGCCAGTTCACCCGGTCCAGCGCGTCCCTCCGGCCCGCGAAATAGGCATCCAGCGCGTCAACCACTGGTTCGGCTGCCCCACCGGCGCGGGCCTCCGCGCCCGGCCAGACCCGGCGCATGACGCGCCCCAGATCGCCGGTCCCCTCGAACGAACAGCCGACCACGACGCCGGCCTCGTCTGTCGCCAGACCCAGCGGCCCGATCGGGCTGTCGCCATAGGTCCACAGGTCGATCGTCATGGCTCCAGGCCCCGCAGGAAGCCGATCAGGGCCGCGTTCACCTCATCCGGCCGCTCCTGCTGGATCCAGTGACCTGCTCCGTCCAGCTCGACCTGTCCCCGCAAGTCGGTCAGCCAGTCGCCCTGGGTCTTTTCGTGGCGGCCGGCATAGTGTCGGACCGGATCATCGGCCCCAACGATGAACAGGCTGGGCTGGTTGATGGTCTTGCCTTGCAGGAAGGCCGTCAGCTCCCAGTTGCGATCCAGGTTCCGGTACCAGTCAAAGGGCCGTTTGAAACCGCCGTCGGTAAAGGCCGCGACATACTGGGCGAAATGGTCGGCGCTCATCCACGGCGGCAGGGTCGCCTGGTCGCTGATCGTCGCCAGCAGCGGCACCCCCGGCGGCAGGAATCCGGTGTGGCGATCAGCGGCTGCTGTCGCCCCGTCATAGGCCCAGAAGCACTTTCTCAGCGCCACGGTCGGGTCGAGGTCGAGATCGGTGTGGGCGACGATGCTCTGGAAGGCAACGATATAGAGGTCGCCCAGGCCCGCCCGCGCCGTCAGTGCCTTCATCGCCTTGATCGGCGGCCCGCCGGGCGCACGCGGCTGGAATGGCACCGACATGCCCACGACGGCGCGAAACACATCGGGTCGCATCAGGGCGCACGACCAGGCCACGGCAGAGCCCCAGTCGTGGCCGACGACCACGCAAGCGTCCTCGCCTAACGCCCGCACCAGATCGACCATGTCGCCGACCAGATGCAGGATCGAGAAGTCCTCAGTCCGTTCTGGCCCGAGCGTCTGGCCATAGCCGCGCATGTCCGGGGCCACGACCCGGAACCCTGCGGCCGCCAGGGCCTCGATCTGGGCGGTCCAGCTGATCGCCAGCTCGGGAAAGCCGTGGATCAGCAGAACCAGCGGCCCTTCGCCCGCCTCGAGTACAGACTGGGTCAGGCCGTCGGTCTGGAGGGTACGGCGCATCATGGATCGGAGGCCCTATCTGGGTCATGGTGTGACAATGATGCTCTACACCATCGGATACCAGGGCCAGGCGCAAGCCGCCTTGATCGACTCCCTGAAGGCGGTCGGGGTCGAGGTGCTGGTCGATGTCCGGGCCATCGCTGCCTCACGACGGGCCGGTTTCTCCAAGACCCTCCTGGCCGGCAGCCTGGCCGAAGCCGGTATCGACTATGTCCATCTGAGGGGCGTGGGCACCCCAAGGGCCGGTCGCGAGGCTGCGCGGGACGGGCGGACACAGGAACTGCGCGAGATCTATGCCGGGCACATGGCCGAGCCGGCTTTCCAGCTGGATTTTGAAAGGCTGCGCGAACTGGTCGGCACGCGCAGGGCCGCGATCCTCTGCTACTGCGAGACCGCCGCCAAATGCCACCGCCGTATCCTCTCTGACCGACTGGCCGAGGAGGATGGCGTCGAAGTGGTGGACCTCTAGCGGCTGTCAGGGCGTCGGGCGAGCGGATGATGCGCCTTGACGACCTCGCTGAGCCGCTCGCTCGAGACATGGGTGTAGATCTGGGTCGTGGCGATGTCGGCATGACCCAGCAGGGTCTGCAGCACCCTGAGATCGACGCCGCCCTCCAGCAGATGGGTCGCAAAGGCATGGCGCAGGATGTGCGGGCTGACCCCGGCCGGATCCAGGCCCGCCTTCAGCGCCGCCGTCTTCAAGAGCTGTTCAAACCGCCGGGGGGTCAGACGACCGGTCTTGCCGGTCGAGGGAAACAGCCACGGCGACCCTGCCGGTGCGCGCACGGCCAGCCAGGCCCCGATCGCCCGGCGGGCCGGCTCATTGAGAGGGGCCAGGCGCTCCTTGCCCCCCTTGCCCTTGAGCGTCAGGAAGGCCGGGTTGCCGGCAACCTGTTCGAGCTTGAGACCAAGAACCTCCGACACCCGCAGGCCAGAGGCGTAGGTCAGCTCAATCAGGCAAAGCAGCCGAACCGCACCCCCCGTCTCGGCGTCTGCCGCTGCACCCAGGAGCTGTTCGACGGCCTCGCGCGACATGACCTTGGGCAGGGGGCGGCCCCGGGCCGGTGCGGTCAGGCCGCGCGACGGATCCTCGGCACGCCAGCCCTCTTCGAGGACAAACCGGTAGAACTGCCGCACCGCAGAGCGCCGCCGGGCCGCCGTCGCCGCCGACAGGCCGCGCCGGGCCAGATCGCCGTACCACGCCTCGAGACTGGTGCTGTCGGCCTGCATCAGGCCGCCCTCGACACGGCCGTCGGTATCGTCGAGATCGCGGCGATAGGCGGCCAGGGTGTGAGGCGAGGCATCGCGCTCCACCGCCATCATTTCCAGAAAGGCCTCAATCTGCGCGCTCATCGCGATCCCTGGCTGGCGAAGCGCCCCACGCGCCGTCTATAGCTGATCCGGCCCATGGATGACGCAAAAGACATTGCAAGCCGCACCATCGCCCTTGTCGGGCTGATGGGGGTCGGAAAATCCTCGGTCGGCCGCCGGCTGGCGACGTCGCTGGCGATGCCGTTCGTGGATGCCGATGCCGAAATCGAGGTGGCGGCGGGTCGATCCGTCTCGGAGATCTTCTCAGACCTCGGCGAGATCGAGTTTCGATCCGGCGAGCATCGCGTGATCAAGCGCATCGTAGAGGGGCCGGCGACGGTTCTGGCGACCGGCGGCGGGGCCTTCGTCCACGACGGCACGCGCGCCTTGCTCAAGGCCCGGACGGTCACGGTCTGGCTCCAGGCCGACCTCGATGTTCTGGTCGAACGCGCGACCCGGCGCGATACCCGGCCGTTGCTGCGCGGCAAGGATCCGCGCCAGGTGCTGGCCCGGCTCGCGGAGGCCCGCTATCCGCTATACGCCGAGGCCGATGTCCATGTGATGACGGGAGACGGGGCCCATCGGGATTCGGTGCGCGCCGTGACCGCCGCGATAAGGGCCTATTACGCCAGGGACACCGGATGAAGACTTTACTGATCTCGGGCCCCGGGGTGACGCCCTATGAGGTGGTGATCGGACGTGGCCTGCTGAGCCAGGCCCAGACTTTTCTGGGCCCGTACATCGGCGCGGGGCGCGTTGTGGTGGTGTCCGACGAAACGGTGGCGGCGCTGCACGGGCCCGCTCTGATGGCGGCGCTCGGTGCGGCCGATATTCTGGCTGATCTTGTGACGGTGCCACCCGGCGAAGGCTCCAAGTCGATGCCGGAACTGTCGAGCCTGCTGGACCGGATGCTGGGCCTGGGGCTGGATCGCCGCTCGACCGTCGTGGCGCTGGGCGGCGGTGTGGTCGGCGACCTGGCCGGGCTGGCGGCGGCGCTGTTCATGCGGGGTATTCCGGTGATCCAGGCTCCGACGACGCTGCTGGCGCAGGTCGATTCCTCGGTCGGTGGCAAGACCGCGATCGATACCGCCTGGGGCAAGAACCTGATCGGGACCTTCCACCACCCGCGCCGCGTCCTTGCGGACCTCGGTGTGCTGGAAACCCTGCCGGATCGGCAGATGCGGGCTGGGGCCGCCGAAATCCTCAAGGCTGCGATGCTGGCAGACGACGCCTTCTTTGACTGGCTGGAAGCCAACATCGCCGGTGTCGTCGCCCGGGACCCGGCGGCGCTCGAACACGCCATCGGTCGCTCGGTGGAAATCAAGGCTGAGATCGTCGCCGAGGATCCGACCGAAAAGGGCCGACGCGCCCTGCTGAACCTCGGCCATACCTTCGCCCACGCCCTGGAGGCCGAGGCGGGCTTCCTCGACGACAGTGTCCTGCACGGCGAGGCGGTGGCGCTGGGGTGTGTGCTGGCGTTTCGCCTGTCCGAACGGCTCGGGAGGGTTCCGGCTCAGGCCGTGCGACGGGTGGAGAGGCTGACGGCGCTGGCGGGCCTGCCGACCGAGATCGAGGCCCTGGGCCTGTTCGAGCCGGACGCCCTGATCGCGCGCATGGCCGGTGACAAGAAGGCCGAAGGCGGCGTGCCGGTCCTGATCCTGGCGGACGCTATCGGGCACGCCGAGGTTGTTCGCGACGTCGCCCCGGCAGAGCTCAGGGCCGTGCTCCAGTGAAACTGAGCCATGAGGTGCTGGAGGGGCGTCACATCCGGCTGGAGCCGCTCTCTGAAGGGCATCGCGAACCGATGCGGCTGGCGCTCGACGGAGATGAGGCCGCCTGGTCGGTCATGGTCAGTGTCGCCTTTGGTCCGCATTTCGACGCCTGGTGGGAAAGGGTCATCGCCGGTCCCAGCCTGAACTACGCCGTGATCCGCCGGTCAGACGGGGAGGTCGTCGGGGTCACCGGCTATCACGAAATCTCGGTGCCCCATTCCCGTCTTGAGATCGGCGGCACCTACTACCGCCCCGAGGCGCGGGGCGGCGCGATCAATCCCGAGACCAAGCGCCTGATGCTGGCGCATGCTTTCGACAGCGGCGCAATGCGCGTGGAGTTCCTGACCGACGCCATCAATGATCGCAGCCGGGCCGCCCTGACCAAGCTGGGGGCCATCGAGGAGGGCGTGCTTCGTCGTCACAAGATCACCTGGACCGGCCGCGCGCGCCATACGGTGATGTTCTCGATCCTGGCCGAGGAATGGCCGGAGGCCCGCGCCAACCTGGATCAGCGCCTGGCGGCCTTCACCTAGCCAAGGGCAGTGCAGGCGGTCGGGTCACGATCCGAGGCCGACCAGGTCGCTTCATTGCCGCGCCCCCTGAGTTCGTAGGGACCGGACCGGTACCAGATGCCGTCGGCCGCACGCTCCTGCGGCAGGTCGACCGCTGTCATGTCGCGCATGCGGATGGTGGCCAATTCGCGCGGGTTGTCGAACACCACCGACAGGCGCTCGCCATTCACACAGGTGTATTCCGCCCGAACCAGATGCTGGGCATCCTCGGCCTGGATCTCAGCCCCGGGGTTCGCATCGGCCAGGCCGGCGTCGATCACGCGCTGGCGCACCTCGGCCCCGGTTGCCGGCAGTTCGTCCTCACCCGACGCGCTACAGGCGGCTAGCGGTGCGACGATGGCGGCGAGGATGGCAAACCGGGTAAGTCTCATAGCCACCTAACGCTCACCCGTGCCGGCTGTTCCGCGAGACCTGCGGGCGCGGAAGAAGCCTTTCAGGAGGTCGGCGGACTCTTGGGCCAGGACCCCGCCTTGCGTTTCGGGCCGCCAGTGGCAGGTCGGCTGGTTGAAATACTGTGGGCCGTGGATCACGGCACCGCCCTTGGGATCGTCGGCCCCCCAGACCACCCGTCCGATGCGGGCATGGCTGATGGCGCCGGCGCACATGGCACACGGCTCCAGCGTCACATAGAGGGTCAGGCCGGTCAGCCTGTAATTGCCCAGCGCCGCGCCGGCCGCGCGCAGGGCGACAATCTCGGCATGGGCGGTCGGATCGTGATCGCCGATGGGCTGGTTGGCTCCCTCGGCGACGAGGGTGCCGGTCGCGGGGTCGATGATGACACAACCCACCGGTGCCTCGCCGGCCTCGGCGGCGGCCCTGGCCAGATCAAGGGCGCGGCGCATCATCTCGGTATCGTCAGGCGGGGCCATGCAGTCTTCTGTTGTGTCCGGGTTTTCCGACCGACGCCAGCCCTGATCCGTGCGCCGCCCCTTCGCGCGCGGCCCCGGCTCGTGTATGGCGCGCGCATGGACAAGCCGCCTGCCAAGCCCTTCGCCAAGGGCAAACCCAAGCATTCCGACAGATCGAAAGACAAGGTGCCCGCCGAGTCCGTTCGCAAGGAGCGCATCGCCAAACGCCTGGCGCGCGCAGGTGTGGCGTCGCGCCGCGAGATCGAACGCCTGATCGGCCTGGGCCGGATTGCGGTCAATGGCCGGGTGTTGGACACGCCGGCGGTGCTGGTCAGCGCCCAGGATGTGGTGACCGTCGACGGTCGCCCGGTCGAGCGGCCCGAGGCCACGCGGGTCTGGCGGTTCCACAAGCCGGTCGGTCTGATTACCGCCGCCAAGGATCCGGCCGGGCGGCCCACCGTCTTTGACGCCCTGCCCGAGGGGATGCCGCGCGTGGTCAAGGTCGGGCGGCTGGACATCAACTCCGAAGGTCTGCTGCTCCTGACCAATGACGGCGAGCTGGCACGGGCGCTTGAGCTACCGACGACGGGCTGGGTGCGGCGCTATCGGGCGCGGGCGCGCGGCTCGGTCACCCAGGACAGGCTGGACACGCTCAAGAACGGCATCGTCATCGAGGGGGTTCGCTACGGCCCGATCGAGGCGACGCTGGACAAGGCCAAAGAGAAGTCGGCCGACGGCAAGGCTCCGGCCAATCTGTGGATTTCGGTCGCCCTGACCGAGGGCAAGAACCGCGAGGTCCGCAAGGTGCTGGAGCATCTGGGCGTGACGGTGAACCGCCTGATCCGGCTGTCCTACGGTCCGTTCCAGCTGGGCACACTGGCAGAGGGTGAAGTGGCTGAGGTCGGGCCGCGCGTAATCCGCGAGCAGCTGGCCAGCATGATCCATCCTGAAAGCCTGCCCCTGGGCGATGATGTCGAGGCCCTGCCGTCGGCCCCGAAGAAGGCGCGCGCCGGCCTGGCCGATCCGTCGATGAAGCCGTCCAAGGTTCGCGCCCATGCGGCGAAACAGGCGGCCCTAGCGGCCGAGATTTCCGAGCGGGCCCAGCGCCGCGAAAGCCGCCGCGACGAGGATGATCGCCCGCGCCGCAGCGGACCGGGCCGGGACGGAGGCCCCCGCCGCGAGTTCAAACCGCGCGATGGCGACGGTGGGGATCGCCCGAAGCGGGCCTATACCCCGCGCGACCGGGCCGAAGGGGATCGCCCGCGGCGTCCGTTCAAGCCGCGAGACGGTGAGGGCGGGGATCGCGCGAAACGGGACTTCAAGCCTCGGGATCGCGCCGAGGGAGGGGATCGTCCCAAGCGCGACTTCAAGCCCCGAGATCGCGCCGAGGGTGGGGATCGTCCCAAGCGGGACTTCAAGCCTCGGGATCGTTCTGAGAGCGGCGACCGCCCCAAGCGCGATTTCAAGCCGCGTTCAGGTCCCGGCGGCCCGCGCCCGGGGGGGGCTCCGCCTGGCGGGCCGCGTAAGCCGCGTTAGGGCTGCCACCCGGATCTGAGGCTTGCTGCAAGCCTCAGGGTC
>CAUJHO010000096.1 GCA_963205025.1 Pseudomonadota bacterium
CTGATCGTGGCGATCCAGATCGCCTTCTGGGTCATCGGCGGCCTGGTCATGGTGGCCCTGCCCGTCGAGCAGGTGCGCGGCGAGCATCGCCTGGCGGAAGCCCCCGCTGTCCAGCTCGATCTCGATCAGGCGCGCGCCCTGGCAGACATCGCCGCTGCCGCAGGCGTCGATCCGGTCCGTGCCGAACTGAGCATGACGCCGCGGGGTGCCGTCTGGAGCCTGACACCCGCTGAAGGCGTCCCCGTTCGCCTGTCGGCACGCTCCGGCCAGCCCATGCCGGCCTATGATGCGACCGAGGCCACGCGCCTGGCGACGCTTCAGTATCAGGGCCCCGGCCATGCCCGGTCCGCCGAACTGCTGGCCGAGGCCCCGGCCGAGACCGGCCGCGAAGGCCCGCTGTGGCGGGTCGAGTTCGACGACCCGGAGGGCACGCGCTTCTATCTCGATACGGCCACCGGTGCCGTCGTCTCGCGCCGGTCAGACCTTTGGAGCCTGTTCGACACCATGTGGCGGTTGCACATCCTGGACTTCGGTCCCGCCGGCGACAACATCAACAGCTGGTGGCTGATCCTGCTGGCCGGGGTCAGCGTGATCGTGGTGGTCACCGGTCTGATCCTGCTGGTCCTGCGGATCGGCCGCGACATCGCACAGCACCGATCCGGCCGCAGCCCTGCCTAGCCGGGCCGGACCGCAGCATTGCGCAGTCGCGGGGCAACCCGCAACTTCACCGGCGGATTGTCGAGCCGCCCTTCGCGGCGATAGCGCCCGGCAAAGGCGACGGCCTCGGCCAGGGTCTCGGGTTCGAACGGCTTGAGCATCAGGGCCACCGCCCCATCGAGCCCGGCAGGGACCTCTTCCGGATTGGCCGTGAGGAAGATCACCGCCACGCCCTGTCGGTCGTGAAGGGTATCCGCGATCCGGGGACCGCTCGGCCCATCGTGCAGATTGAGGTCAACCAGGGCCACCTCGGGAGCCGCGGTCGCCGCCAGGGCCTCTGCGGAGGGAAAGTCCGTGGCGCAACCGACCACATCGTGGCCCAGTTCGCGCAGCACATATTCGATTTCCATGGCCAGCAGGGCCTGGTCCTCAACGACCATGACCTTCAGCGGCGGACTCTGAAGCATGGCGAAAGCGACCTCTACGATCCAGACCTTGACGAGCGCCGGCCACGCCGGCGACCGGACCCGTGTTGAACGCCCGACGGGCCCGATTGGTTCTCATTTCATTGGCGAAAAATCGCCCATTCGCCCGCACGGACCCGGCCCGATGCGAGACGGCTAACGCTTCCTTCACCGTGTTTTGGCTTTCTGACCCTTCTCAGTTGGGGACCAGACCATGGGCGCGAAGCCGGACACTATCCTGATCGGTGACTGTATCGAGCAACTCAGGACCTTGCCGGACGCCTCGGTCGATCTGGTCTTTGCCGACCCGCCCTACAACCTCCAGCTCGGTGGTGAGCTGCTGCGCCCGGACAATTCAAAGGTCGATGCCGTCGATGACGACTGGGACCAGTTCGAGAGCTTCGCGGCCTATGACCGCTTCACCCGCGAGTGGCTGGCCGAGTGCCGGCGGGTTCTGAAGCCGGACGGCGCGATCTGGGTGATCGGCAGCTATCACAATGTCTTCCGCCTCGGTTCGGCGCTGCAGGACCTGGGCTACTGGGTGCTGAACGACATCATCTGGCGCAAGGCCAATCCGATGCCCAACTTCAAGGGCACCCGTTTCACCAACGCCCACGAGACCCTGATCTGGGCCGCGCGCAGCCGCGAACAGAAGCGCTACACCTTCAACTATGACGCCCTGAAGGCCTTCAATGAAGACACCCAGATGCGCTCGGACTGGCATCTGGCCCTGTGCACCGGCGAGGAGCGCCTCAAGGACGACGACGGCCACAAGGCCCATCCGACCCAGAAGCCCGAGAGCTTGCTGTATCGAGTGCTGCTGGCTTCGACCAGGGCCGGTGACATCGTGCTGGACCCCTTCTTCGGAACCGGCACCACCGGCGCGGCCGCCAAGCGACTGGGCCGCCATTTCATCGGCATCGAGCGCGATGAGACCTACGCCGAGCTGGCCCGAAAGCGCATCGCCGAGGTCGTCCCGGCGACGCCCGAGGATCTCAAGATTACGGGCTCCAAGAAGGCCGAGCCGCGCGTCGCCTTCGGCTCGCTGGTCGAGGCCGGCCTCCTGCGTCCAGGCGACCGCCTGTACTGCCCCAAGGGCCAGCGCGAGGCTCGCGTGCGCGCCGACGGCTCGCTGATCGCCGGAGAGGTGACCGGCTCGATCCACAAGCTGGGTGCCCTGATGGAGAACGCCCCGGCCTGCAACGGCTGGACCTACTGGCGCTTCAAATCCGACCGCGGCCTGCAGCCCATTGACGTCCTGCGCGCCCAGGTCCGGGCGGGGATGCAGTAGCCCCTCGTCTTCGCCCCGTCAGGGGAGAAGAGGGCCCCGCGCACCGGAGGCGTAGCCGAGGGTCCGCGCGGGAGATGAGGGCAAAAATCGGAGTGCCGCCTACCCTCACCTCCCGTCCCATCGCTTCGCGCTGCGCGCTCAGCGGGACGGGGCCCTCCTCTCCCGCTTCGCGGGCGAGGATAGGAGGCGCACCGCCTTCAGAAACACGCTGGGCAAGCCGCTGATGTCGCGCGACCAGATGGCACCGTCCAGAACCTCACCCTCGGCTGTCCACACCTCAAGCGTCAGGGAAAAATGGGTGAAGATATGCTCGATCTCACCGACCCTTTGCCAGTCGGCCGCGACCGGGACCTCGGCCATCGCATCCGGCCGTACCCCTGACCAGTCCGTTGTCGGCAGGCCCAGCATCCCGCCGAGCAGCCCCTTGGCCGGCCGCCGCACCAGCGCCACCTCGTCCCCCCGCCGCAAGACATAAGCCGCACCATAGCGCCGGGGTCGTACCGCCTTGGGTGCCTTGACCGGATAGGTCTCGGGATCCCCCACCGCCCTGGCCTCGCACCAGGGCGCCACCGGGCAACGGTCACACAGCGGACCTTTGGGGCGGCACACCATGGCCCCCAGATCCATCATCGCCTGGGCCCAGTCGCCGGGCCGACCCGAATCGGTCAGCTCGGCGGCCCGGGCACGCATTTCGGGCTTGGCACCAGGCAACGGCGTCGAAATCCGGAACAGTCGGCTGACCACCCGCTCGACATTGCCGTCGACCACATGGGCGAAGCGATCAAAGGCAATCGCCGCCACCGCCGCCGCCGTATAGGGCCCCACCCCCGGCAGCGCGCGCAGCCCTTCCTCGGTATCGGGAAACACCCCGCCGTGATCGCCCGCCACGGCCCGTGCACAGGCCAGCAAATTGCGCGCCCGCGCATAGTAGCCCAGCCCGGCCCAGGCGCTCATCACCTCGGCGTCGTCGGCCACCGCCAGGTCGCTGACCGTCGGCCACCGCCGCAGGAACTCCAGCCAATACGGCGTCGCGTGCGGTACGGTCGTCTGTTGCAGCATGACTTCGGACAGCCACACCGCATAGGGGTCGGCCTGTCCGTCGCGCACCCGCCACGGCAGCTCACGCGACCCGGCGTCGTACCACTCCAGCTGCGCCACCCTCAGGGCCGAAACATCCATCGAACCTGTCTAGCTACCGCTCGCGCCGCCGTCATCGGCCTGTGTGGCTCACCGCTTCGGATACCTCGCCATCAGTGCCCCGAACGCCGACATGATCGAGGCCAGGAAGGCCTGCGTCTTGTCCGACTTCACCTCGCCGGCCTCATCGAACAGATCGCCGGCCCCGCCGATATAGGCCTCCGGCTGTTGCAGCGTCGGCATGTCGAGGAAGACCAGCGATTGCCGCAGATGGTGGTTGGCCCCGAACCCGCCGATGGCCCCGGGCGAGAGGCTGACGATGGCCGCAGGCTTGCCGGCCCAGACGCTCTGGCCATAGGGCCGCGACCCGACATCAATCACGTTCTTCACCGAGGCCGGGACCGAGCGATTGTATTCCGGGGTCACAAACACCACCCCGTCGACCTCGCGCATGGTGTCCCGAAACGCCGTCCAGGCTTGCGGTGTCGCATCCCCATCCAGATCGGGATTGTACAGCGGCAGGTCACCGATCTCGACGATCTCGCCGGTCATGCCCTCCGGGATCAGCCGGATCAGGGCCTCGGCCGTCTTGCGGCTCAGCGAGCCCTGGCGCAGGCTTCCGACGATAAAGGCGATCCGTGTCATGCGACGCTCCAGATGTCTGCAACACAAATCGTTGCGGACCCCTAGCTAGGGACCCGCCTTCGCCCCGGCAAGCGCGGTTTGGCAATTCTGTTCGCGGGTCGACTTCGGTTCTCTCCATGTCCTGTCGGCGGGCTTACCCCCTTTTAATCTGGCCAGGCGGCGTACGCGTGCTAAGCCGACACATCGCATTTCCACACGGGGGCCTTGGCATGTCGGTTCGGTCTGTTCGTCTTTTCCTGGGCTGCTCGATCGCAGCCCTGATCGCGGCCGGAGCCGCCCAGGCCCAGACCACAGCGCCGATCGTCCAGCCCGGTGCCCCCGGCCAGGCCAGCCGCGTGCTGGAGGCCGAGGCCGCCGCCCGCGTCTCTGACAACCGCTATTCGGACGACGACGTCGCCTTCATGCAGGGCATGATGGTCCACCATCAGCAGGCGGTCGAGATGACGGCCCTGATCGCCGCCCGGACCAACAACCCGAACATCGTGTCGATGGGTGACCGCATCAGCGCCTCCCAGGACGATGAAATCGCCTTCATGCGCGCCTGGCTGAGCGAGCGCGGCCAGCCGGTTCCAATGCTTGGCAGCGACCATGCCGGACATGGTGCCCACGCCGGCCACGGCGCGGCCATGGACCATTCGAACATGGCCGGCATGGCCAGCCCCGAGCAGATGGCGGCCCTGGCCGCCGCCTCCGGCACGGATTTCGACCGCCTGTTCCTTGACCTGATGATCCGCCACCATGCCGGGGCCGTGACCATGGTCGAGCACCTGCTGGCGCGGCCCGGCTCGGCCTATGAGCCGGCGCTGTTCGAGTTCGTCGCTGACGTCACCAATGAGCAGCAGGCCGAAATCCGCCGCATGGACGTCGCCCTGCGCACGCTGCAGGCCGACCCGCGCTCGACCCTGACCGGCGGCTTCCTCGATGCCCAGCAGGCCATCTCCAACATGGTCCTGATCGCCAGCCTGCCCAAGCCTGAGGGTTTCTACGACCCGACCAATCCGTCGGGTGCGCCCCTGCCCCTGCCGCCCGCCGACGATGACGAAGAGCGTGACGGTGCCGAAGAGGCCCGATTCTCCATGCGCGGCCCGTTCCTGTCGTTTGCCAATACCGACATGGCCTTCCAGGGCAACCTGATGGCGGTCGGCTCCTACCATGGCTTCAACCTGTATCGCCTCGGCGGTGACCAGCCCCAGCTGATCTCGTCGGTGGTCTGTCCCGGCGGCCAGGGTGACGTCTCCATCGTTGACAACCTGCTGATCATGTCGGTGGAATCCACCAATGGCCGCATCGATTGCGGTCGTCAGGGCGTGGGCCCCGAGGCCAGCGACGCGCGCTTCCGCGGCATCCGCATCTTTGACATCTCCAATCCGGTTCGGCCGGTCCAGGTCGGCCAGGTTCAGACCTGCCGAGGCTCCCACACCCATTCGGTGGTCAGCTCCGACGAACGCTCGATCATCGTCTATAACTCGGGGACCGCCTCGGTCCGCGACGAGGACGAGCTGGCCGGCTGTGTGGTCGGCGAGCCGGGCGATGATCGCACGGCTCTGTTCTCCATCGACGTCATCGAGATCCCGCGCGCCGATCCGGCGGCCTCGCGCATAATCTCCAGCCCCCGCGTCTTCGCCGATGCCCAGACCGGGGCCGTCGCCGGCCTGTGGCTGGGCGGCGACCACGGCGCGGGCACCCAGCGCACCAGCCAGACCAACCAGTGCCACGACATCACCGTCTTCCCCAGCCGCAACCTGGCGGCCGGTGCCTGTTCGGGCAACGGCATCATTTTCGACATCTCCGACCCGCGCAATCCGGTCCGTATCGACGATGTGACCGACCCCGGCTTTGCCTATTGGCACTCGGCCACCTTCGACAATGAGGGTGAGACGGTCCTGTTCACCGACGAGTGGGGTGGCGGCGGCCGTCCGCGCTGTCAGACGACGGACCCGCGCAACTGGGGCGCCAACGCCTTCTACGACATCGTCGACAATCAGCTTGAGCGGCGCGGCACCTACAAGCTGCCGGCAGCCCAGTCGGCGCGCGAGAACTGCGTCGCCCACAACGGCTCCATCGTGCCGGTGCCGGGCCGCGATATCTTCGTCCAGGCCTGGTACCAGGGCGGCATTTCGGTGATCGACTTCACCGACCCGAACACCCCGCATGAGATCGCCTATTTCGACCGCGGCCCGATGTCGGACACCGGCTTCCAGTTCGGCGGCTTCTGGTCGGCCTACTGGTACCAGGGCCGCATCTACGGCACCGAAATCGCGCGCGGCCTGGATGTGCTGGAGCTGGCCCCGTCGCAATATCTGTCCGAAACCGAACTGGCGGCGGCCAGCCTGGCCGATCAGGGCAACACCTTCAACCCGCAACGCCAGACGCCGGTGACCTGGCCGGCCCACCCGACCATCGCGCGGGCCTATGTCGAACAGCTGACCGGTTCAGGCGGCCTGACCGCCGACGCCGCCACCCAGCTGAACGCCGCCCTGGATCAGGCCCTGCCCCTGATCGAGGCGGGCAGCTCCGACGCCACCGTGGCGGCCCGTCTGCGTGGCCTGGCCGAAGGCCTGACGGTGGCCGGCGACGACCGCGCCACCACGCGCCGCGCATCAGCCCTGCGCGAGACCCTGTCGGGCATCGCCGTGCGGCTGATGTAGGACGGTCACCGCCTCCCGACCGCACGGCGGTCGGGAGAGGGCCCCGGCATAGCCGAACCGGCCTGAAAACCCCGTCTGGGGTACGCCGTATTCGTCATAGCGGTTGATCACTGGTTTGACGCTATGCGCGACGTCCAACTCAGGGAAATAAGCCGAGCGGAGAGAGACCACAGGCACCGCGCCGCCAACAGCCAGATGTAGGCCTGGCACGCCACCGCCCCCCGGAGGTCATTCCGATGCGACCAGTGGCCCGTCAGCTCCGAAAAACTATATTTAGCTCCACCCTCGGACAACAAATAAAATACTTAATCCATAGAATCACGCCACGAGATGTCTAATTATAATATCTAATGATAAGCAGCAATATAAATCTAAAGGGAGCCCTCATATAGATGATATCACTGTCGACGTCAATGCATATCCTCATCAATCGTATTGACATTTCCAACTATTGCTTTGTAAACATAGGCGTCCAATGGAATATTTTTTAGAAATTCGATAAGCGTAGAGTCTGGTATTCGATGGAAATGAAATTCTACTATTTCCTCATTACATACATTTATATACAAATCATATTTCAAATTGAACATATCCGCAGCACTGCGCACGGCCTGTAGATATTTTTTATTGATATGAAGCACGGGTTTGCTGGTATTTTCTCTTGTCATGCAGGGCAGCCGGGGAAACGGTCTTCTTCAAGATATACAGCCGGCATGACCGCGCCTGGAGGCAGCCCCACTGGGATACCACCCCTGCCAATAATCTGGATTAGACCAGATCTAAAATGCTGAGATTACCTTGGCACCAAGGACGCATCCCCAGTCTTAATTTCGCCGATAATAAATACCCCGGAATTGGGGATTGTGGCAATGTAGTCTGCGATAGCATAACCCCTTGCGTCGTCATAACTTATTGTCCGAATATAGACTTCGACTGCTACTAGGAAGCCCGCCTCCCTAAGTGCCTGAACCTTCTGATCTCGCATCAAATTGTGCCAGTCTCGTCGCTGACATATTGTTGTAACAGGCGACTGTGGGGCGCTTGGAGAACCAGTAACTGACGCAACGAATTGGCCCAGATTGATCGGCACCCTCATAAGCCATTCGAACGTTCCGCAGTCCCGCTCCGTGCCTATGACGATCAGTTGCCCATCTGGACCAACCTCGGTGCCTGTTCGAGAAACACAAAAGGGGAGCAACCCCCACGGATCCACCAGGTTCACCGGATCCCCGCCCACATATCCATACAGGTTCACCCCGCCCATGATCCCGATGGGATCCGTCTGCATGAAGCGGCCCCCAGCGCGTTCCGATAGGTGGGGCCCGGCTATCGGATCAGAACGCGCGTTGCGAAATGTGTCGGGTTGTACTGACGGTTTCTCATGTTCCAGGGCGCGGCCATGGCGCGGTTCAGGTACATCGAGCCGGCATAGCCGAACCGGCCCGAGAACCCCGTCTGGGGTACGCCGTATTCGTCATAGCGGTTGATCTGGGTGGCGACGCCGGCCCCGTCGGTGACGGCCGTGACGCTGCCCAGAGGGTCCGGCATCGGCCACGACCGGGTGATCGACCCGCCCGTCCCCGCCGTATAGGCCGCATAGTCATCCAGTCCCGGCCCCGGCACATAGCGCCGGATCAGACCGCCCGAGGCATCATACTCCCCGATCGCCTGGCCCCCGGCATAGACGAAGCGGCTGTTCACCCCGGCCGCGCACTCTGGCGAACCAAGTATCAGTTTACATTGGCTTCGAGGCACCGGCGAAGCGCAATAGCGCTGTCCTAGCCCCACGCGGATTCGCCAGAAGGTCAATCGGAACACGGATTCTTTGACCCGATTTAGATTGGATGACTATCGTTGATCTATCATCAATAAGCCTTACGACCTCTGAGCGATGAAATTGCCGGCGAAACATTCCTCTGTATTTAAGAACGCTCGAGCTTATCTCAAGAATCGGCGTTCCGAAAGCAGCGCCCCCGGCGACCGCCAAGCCGAAGACCGAGAAAGCGAGGCAAATTGCCCCCAGGACCAGCCCCAAAAGACGACCGAACGGCGTCCACAGAATGCTGAACAAGACCACCTCTTCCCGAGGGGAAGGGGGCGTGAACAAGGCAAATGCTCCGAGACCGAAGACAATTGCAACGCCCGCGTACTTCCAGCGGGAAGCGTAGAACCGTTCATTCAAGGATTCACTGGAAGCCATTATTGACATCCGCGAGCCTGAGCATATTCGTTTGCCAAGGCGTCCCCGCCTTCAACCCCCGCGACCCCCAAACCGGCACCGCCCAAGAAACCACCCACTGGGCCGCCAACAACGCCCCCCGCTCCACCACCTATTACGCCGCCCCCAATACCGCCGGCCGCTGGTAAAAGCACTCGTGCAGCGGTGACATCTAGAGGCTCGCCTCTCTGAGAACTGGCCTCAGCGGTGAAGCCCATCTCAGCGGACGTCAATAAAATAGCCATCGGGAGGAAACTCCGTCCGATTGCGCGCGCGCTGCTGTGATCCCCATAATGTCGCGCGATGCCGACAAGACCGCCTTGTATCACGCCATGGGCGAAGCTCCCCGCACTAGCGGCCTCAGCTCCTGCGCTAATCCTTGGATCGACTGGTCGGCTCGGGCAATATGGCCCAACAACGCTAGGATTAGAAAATCCTTGCCGACGCAGCAACTCAAGCGAACCGAAATTCTCGAAACTAGGACTCCAATTAAGTCGAACCACTGAGTAGACGATCCGACAATACGCATAAATGTCACCGTTCGGCATGGTTATATATTGGCATTCGGTACTTCTGACCCAATAGTCGTCTGATAGCCCCCACGGATCCACCAGGTTGACCGGATCGTTCCCCACATAGGCGTACAGATTCGTCCCGCCGGCGATGCCGATGGGATCCGTCTGCATGAAGCGGCCCAGCGTCGGGTTGTACTGGCGGTTGCGCATATTCCAGGGCGCGGCCATGGCGCGGTTCAGGTACATCGAGCCAGCATAGCCAAACCGGCCTGAGAACCCCGCCTGGGGCACGCCGTATTCGTCATAGCGGTTGATCTGGGTGGCAAAGACCGCGATGTCCTCCGGCATAGCCTTGCGGCGATCACCGAAGCCCGGCACCTTGACCGCCGCCACCCGCAGGCCGCCGCGCAGCTTGTTGACCACCAGGGTGGCCAGGGGCCCAGGAGGCGGCGCCTAGGGGGGCAAAAAGAAGCGTATGCGCCCCTTGTTTCGAGTCCCTGTTTTCCGTCCCTGTTTTCAGGTTGTCATAGGCGTAGGTCGCGAGCACCCCCGCGCCGGAGATCGCCCCGTTCTCGTCGTGGGTCTGGCCGATGGGCTGGCTGGCCCGCCCGGAGCGCGGACAGGGTGCGCCGGACAACGACACGGGGAGAGTCAGGCGCGGCGGCTACCGATTGCACTGTCACCGCAATCTGCGGCGACTGAATGCACTGTCACGGTAACCCACCGCAATCCGTCTTGGCGTAGCGGCCCACGACCAGACCCCCAAGTCTGAGGGGCCCCCAAATCCCGACAGCAATCATGAGGCTGCAGTACGCCGCGTTCTCGATTGCGAGCGGTATGAACGCTGGGTAGATGCGGCCAGACGCGTACATCGGCGTACCGTTGACGATGAGTACGGAATTGAACGCCACGAACAAGAAGTAGCCCAGCACCGCCGCCGCAGTAGCGCTGGTGCTCCAGATCGTGGCGAGTTTCCAACGCTTCTTCGAGGCGAGAAACGCAATCCAGAACGCCAGGATGCCGACAAGGAGATAGGCGACGTAGATCGCTAGAAGCGAGCCTAGAGGCCCCTGAGCTCCGAGCGCGAGGAAGCCTGCGGCGGCAATCACACCCACGACGCCCTGCACCGCCACGCAGGCGATCCAAACGAGAATAATCACCGTCCATACACGCATCGGGCTATGTCCACAGATTGAAGCTGCCACAGGGGGGCGCTCCCGGCTGCATTGGCAGTTCCCATATCTCCACCTCCCGTAGAATGGTTCAGCGTACCGATCCAGCCACCGGAATTGGTCACCACTCTACGCCCCACCCGACCGGGATGAAGTGTGTGGTTCGGCAGGGTGATGTTGGTCACGATCCGATTGTTGAAGTCGACGACATGCTCAACATCACCAGAAACTAGCCCTATTCCTAGTAGGTTAACGTCAACGGAAGTGATGTCACCCGTCCCCACCGGCCGGTCGCCTGTCGCACCGGGGGCGGGGAATGCGCGCAGGCACATGTAGACACGCTGCTCTGTACATCGCCCCCCCTCGCGGCATACGAAACTGAAGGTGTAGATGTCGTGGTCGACACGGTACTCGTCACGCTGCGCCAACTGATCGAGCAAATCCTGGATCGCATTAGGATCGACAAGGCAGGCGAAACCCGACCTACAGCGATACCCGATGATCTCTACGTCATCGACTTGATCCTCCCAGCGGCGAGGTACAAAAGGAAAGGGGCCGTCTGGCACAAGCGACTGCAACCCGAACGGATCCACCAGGTTGACCGGATCATTGCCCACATAGGCATAGAGGTTCACCCCGCCCGCTATGCCAATCGGATCCGTCTGCATGAAGCGGCCCCTAGCGCGCTCCGATAGGTGGGACCCGGCTATCGGATCAAAACGCGCGTTGCGAAATGTGTCGGGTTGTACTGGCGGTTGCGCATATTCCAGGGCGCGGCCATGGCGCGGTTCAGGTACATCGAGCCGGCATAGCCGAACCGGCCTGAGAACCCCGCCTGGGGTACGCCGTATTCGTCATAGCGGTTGATCTGGGTGGCGACGCCGGCACCGTCGGTGACGGCCGTGACGCTGCCCAGAGGATCCGGCATCGGCCACGACCGGGTGATCGACCCGCCCGTCCCCGCCGTATAGGCCGCATAGTCATCCAGCCCCGGCCCCGGCACATAACGCCGGATCAGACCACCCGAGGCATCATATTCCCCGATAGCCTGACC
>CAUJHO010000097.1 GCA_963205025.1 Pseudomonadota bacterium
TCTGCAGGAACTCGGGTGCGATGCGATCGTCGGCGGCGATGTTGAACAGGGTGATGTGTCGCGCCGACATCAGGGGTCGTGTCAGGGCGAAGCTGAGGCCGCCGAGCCGATAGGCGATCACCATCGGCAGCCCGGCCAGGGCCAGCTCGGTCGAGACGGTGCCCGAGGTCGCGAGGGCCACCGTGGCCGCGCGCATGGCGTCCTTCTTGGCCGCATCTCCTTCGACCAGGACCGCGCGGAACGGCCAGCCGGCCACGCGCCCGCGAATGTCGTCTGCGACTGTATCGGCCACGACCACGGCGACCGCCAGATCCGCGCGGGCGACCTTCAACTGGCGCGCCGCCTCTTCGAATACAGGCGTCATGCGGGCGATCTCGGCCGGTCGGCTGCCGGGCAGGACGAGCAGCAGCGGCTGGTCGGCTTCCAGCCCGTGCTCTCGCCGGAAGCGGCCTGCGTCTGCCTGTGAGAAATCAAGGGCCAGGCTCGGATTGCCGACAAAGGTGGTGGCCAGACCCTCTTTTTCGAACCACGGCGGATCGAAGCCGTGCAGGGTCATCAGATGGTCGACCGATGCCGCCAGGGTCCTGGCCCGGCCAGGTCTCGACGCCCAGACCTGGGGCCCGACATATTTCACGATCTTCAGATCGGGCAGGGCGGCGCGCAGGCCCTTGGCCACCCGAATGGTGAAGCCCCAGCTGTCGATCAGGACGGCGACGTCCGGCCTTTCGCGTACCGCCAGTTCAACCGTCTCGCGGACCCGCTGTTTGACCCGACCATAGGCCCGAATACCCTCGATCCAGCCGAGGATCGACAGGTCGGAAATGTCAAAGGGGCTGGCGACCCCCTGTTCGGCCATGCGCGGCCCGCCGACGCCGACGAACCGGACGTTGTCGACCCCGACCCGGTCCTTGATGGCACGGGCCAGCCCGGCCCCCAGGTTGTCGCCCGAGGCCTCGGCCGCGACCAGCATTACGGTCAGGGGACGGCTCATCCCTCGCCCCAGACGAACAGGCCCAGACGGTCCGCCGCCGCGATGACGCCTGGCCGGTCGATGACGATCAGATCCCCGGCCTGGCCCGCGATGCCGGCCAGACCAGCGGCATGGGCCAGTTCGATCGTCCGCACGCCGATGACCGGCAGGTCGACACGGCGTTCCTGGATCGGTTTGGGGGCCTTGGCCAGCACGCCCTGGGGGGCCGTGCCCCTGAGATCGACCGGCAGGGTGGCCACCCGTTCCAGCATGGCGTCGGTGCCTTCCTGGGCCTCGACCGCCAGCACCAGACCGTTGGAGACGACGGCCCCCTGGCCGACATCCAGATCGCCGATGGCGCGTGCGACCCTCAAGGCCTTTTCGATATCGGCGCGATCTGCGTCCCGCGGCCTGACGGCTCCCAGGGCCCCGCCGGGCAGGGTCTGGTCGCCGCCCAAAATCGCGTCGGCGCCTTCAATGGCGAACCCGGCATCAGCGAAGACGCCCAGGACCTGGCGCAGCAGGGCGTCGTCCCCCTGTCTGGCGGCGGCGATGATGCCGGGCAGCAACGTCATGCCTTTGAGGTCAACCTTGAAGGTCGAGAAGTCCGGGCGGCTGACCTTGCCGGCCAGGCAGACCGAGCTGCAACCGGCCTTCTTGAGGGCGTCGAGGCATTTGCCGAACTCGCCCAGGGCCAGATCGACGCCGTCCGTGGTCTGGAGCGCGGCGTCGGCATAGCCCTTGAGCCTGATCACGAAGAGCGGACGGCCCTGGGCCTGGCACGCTGCAACGATGCGGACCGGCAGGTCGCCGCCGCCCGCGATCAGGCCCAGGCGGTCCATCTCAGGTCTCCGGCAGGCAGAGCGGGCGCGAGCCACCGTCGCGGATAAAGGTGATGATCTCGGCGGCTTCGGCCAGGTCGCCGGTCTCGGTCTCGGCCCGGTCCAGCCGTTCGGCAAACGTGCCGCCCCCCTCGAACAGGTCGCGATAGAAAGCCAGCATCCGCTTGATCCTGTCCCGGTCGAAGCCGCGGCGCTTGAGCCCGACCATGTTCAGACCGTGCAGGCGGGCGTGATTGCCCCAAACCGAGCCGAAGGGGATGACGTCGCGTGTCACCGCCGCCAGGCCGCCGACCATGGCCCCACGCCCGACCCGTCCGAACTGGTGGACGGCACACAGTCCGCCCAGAAAAACATTGTCCCCGATGACGACATGGCCGCCCAGGGTCGCGTTGTTGGCGAAGGTGACCTGATTGCCGACCACCGCGTCATGGCCGACATGGGCCCCGGTCATAAACATGCAGTTCGACCCGATGGTGGTGACGCCACCCCCCTGGACCGTACCGCGATTGAAGGTGCTGCCTTCGCGGATCAGGTTGTTCTCACCCACGACTAGCCGGGTGGGTTCACCCTTGTAACCGCCATGCTGGGGCGGACCGCCGAGGACGGAAAAGGGATGCACGACGGTGCCGGTCCCGATTTCGGTCACGCCGTCGATGACGACGCTGGAAACCAGCTGGACGCCCGTATGCAGCGTTACCTCCGGCCCGACGCGGCACCACGGCCCGATCTCGACATCGGGAGCGAGGCGGGCGGCGGCGTCGACAATGGCGGTCGGGTGGATGCGGCTCACTGGTCAGGCATCCCTACAGGCCGGTCTCGACCACCATGGCGGCAAACTCGGCCTCGGCCACCAGCTTGCCGTCGACGAAGGCCTCGCCGCGGAACTTGAACAGGTCGCCGCGGTGCTTGACCACGACCACCTTCATCCGAAGCTGGTCGCCCGGACGCACCGGCTTGCGGAAGCGGGCCCCGTCCACCGACATGAAGAAGATGGCCTTGCCGCTGACGTCGGCGTCCAGCGATTTGGACATCAAGACCGCCCCGGTCTGGCCCAGAGCCTCGACGATCAGCACGCCCGGCATCACCGGATTGCCGGGGAAATGGCCCTGGAAGAACGGCTCGTTGTGGGTGACGTTCTTGATTCCGGTGATCGAGGTGTGGGCGAGGTAGTGCTCGGCCCGATCTACCAGAAGCAGGGGAAAGCGATGCGGAATCCGCCGCATGACCTCTGCAAAATCAATTTCCTCGCCGCGATCTTCCGACTCACTCATCGGGGCCTCCCTGTCGTCTGCTCGCCTGTTTGGCGAGCCAGACGGTTTCGCGCAAGAACCGCCGCATGGGTCGGGCCGGTTGACCGCCCCAGACCTCGCCGGCGGGAACGTCGTTGATCACCATCGAAGCTGCGGCGATCCGCGCGCCCTTTCCGATGGCGACATGGTCGGTCACCCCGGCCCGACCGCCCAGCTGGGCCCCGTCGCCGATGGTGACCGAGCCTGAAAGCCCGGTGTGTCCGGCCAGGATGACATGGCGGCCCAGACGGCAATTGTGGCCGACCTGAACCAGATTATCGATCTTGGAGCCCTCGCCGATGACGGTGTCGTCCCAGGCACCCCGGTCGATACAGCTATTGGCCCCGACGGAAACATCGTCCTGCAGGATGACCCGGCCCAGCTGCGGCACATCAACCAGGCCCGAAGCCCCGCCCGCAACGCCGAAGCCCGCCTCCCCGATGACGGTGGAGGCACCGATCCGGACGCGATCCCCGATCAGGCAGAACCCGAGGGATACATTCGCGCCGATCTCGCAGTCGCGCCCGATCTGGACCCCCGGACCGATGACCGTATTGGCCCCGATGCGGCTTCCGGCACCGATGCTGACGCCCTGGCCCAGGACGACGCCGGGGCCGGTCGCCACCCCGTCTTCCAGCTGGGCGGGCCGGGCTTCCCCCCGATGGTCGGCCTGGCGCACCGCATGCAGTCGCCGGGCGATGTCGGCCCAGGCCGCCTGGGGCGCAGGTGTGACCAGTCGGACGCATTCCGCCGGCGCAAGGTCGGCGTGGCGCTCAGTCAGGAAAACGGCACCGGCGCGGGTGGCCGCGTGGGCGGATCGGTATTTGGGGTCGGCCAGAAAAGCGACGCTCCGCTCATCGGCATGGATGAGCGGAGCGACCGTCTCAATCTTGAGGCCAGGATTGCCGTCCACGAGGACGGCCCCCGTCACCTCGATAATGTCGGCCAGAGACAGGCCGGGCGCGGACTCGAAAAAGCGCGCGTCCGGCATCTCTGAAGCGACCCGTCTTACTGCTGCGGCAGCGGCGAACGGTCGAAGGACAACGTCTGCAGCTGCTGATTCATCAGTTCGACGACCCGGTCGGTGATGTCCATGGCCGGGTTGCCACCGAACATGGCGGCGCGATCGAACAGCAGGCCACAGCCCCGCTCCTGATAGACCTGCACCAGGATCGGATCCATGGTTTCGCCGATGCGCTGGACCTGCAGGCCCTGGGTGTACTGAAGCTCGCCTTCACGCTGGGCCGCCAGCTGCTGATAGGCCGTGGCGCGCTGCTGAAGGGCCCCGGCGCGCTGCTGGAACTGGTCCTGGGGCAGGCTGGCCTGGCCTTGTTGCAGGGCCGTCACCTCGGCTTCGATTGCCGCGCCTTCGGGCTGCAGTTCGGCGCGCACGGCGTCGGTCAACTGTTGCATCCGGGCGCTGACGGCCTGGCCCACCATGGAGCCGGCGACGGCGCGGCCCTGGTTGAAGGTGCAGACGCCGGGGATCACCGGGCCGGGGTTGGTCGGCTGGGCCGGCTGGGCGGCGGCGGTGCCGGCGATGGCAAATGCCATGGCGGCAGCGGACGCGAGGAGGGGGAGTTTCATCTAGTAATCCTAGAACTGGGTGGAGGTTGAGAAGCGGAACGTCTCGGTCCGGTCGTAGCTTTCGCTCTGCAGGATCTGCGAGAAGTCGAAACGGATCGGACCCATCGGCGAGCGCCAGTGGACGCTCAGGCCGGCCGAGGCCCGCGGGCTGATGTCCGAAACGATGTTCGGATCAGGGAAGCCGGTCAAGTCGATGCGGTAGCGGTCGTCGAGCATGCCCACCGTGCCGTAGTCGATGAAGGCCGATGTGCGAACGCCATACTCCTCGGGCAAGAAATTCGGCAGGGTCACTTCCAGGGTGCCGATGGCGTACATGTTTCCGCCCAGGGCATCGCCGGTGAGCAGATCGCGCGGTCCCATGCCGGCCGTCTCGAAGCCGCGGAAGGTGTTACCCCCCTTGAAGAAGCGGTCGTTGATGCGGATCGGATCACCGCCCCAGCCACTGATGTAGCCTGCCGACACATCGGCCGAGAGGACGATGGAGGAGGTGATGCCACGGTACCAGGTACCGCTCAGCTCGGTGCGAACGTAGTTCACATCCCCGCCCAGGCCGGCCAGATCCTGCCACAGGCTGCCGCGCCAGCCGCGGGTCGGACGCAGCGGATCATTGGTGCGGTTGACGCTCAGGGAGTAGCCGATGGTCGAGGACAGGAAGCTGCCGACCTGTTCGCACAGCGCCCGCGAGCCGTAGCCGGGGCAATAGCCGTCCGGCACCTCGATGGCGTCCGACTTCAGATTGTAGCGCAGACTCAAGAACGTGTACTGGTTGATCGGCCAGCCAGCTCGCAGCCCCACGCCCGTCGACACCCAGTCGAACGAGGATTCGTCCTGGAGGTTGTACCGGTAGTGATAGAGGTCGAAGCCGGCCCGCAGGTCACGGTCGAGGAAGCGCGGCTCGGTGAAGCTGATGTTGGCCTGCTGGCGCAGCGAACCCCAGGACAGCCTTGCGACCAGGTTTTGCCCGCGCCCCCGGAAATTGGTCTGGGTAATGCCCAGGTCGATGATGAAGCTGTCTACCGACGAGAAGCCGGCACCGAACGACAGGGTACCGGTCGGTTGCTCCTGGACGCCGACCTGAAGGACCGTGCGGTCCGGCGCAGACCCCTGCACCCGTTCGATCGTCACATCTTCGAAGAAGTTCAGGCGGCGCAGGTTGTTGCGCGACATATCGACCAGCGCCTGGTTGAAGGCGTCGCCCTCAGTCAGCATCATCTCGCGGCGGATGACCGGGTCGATGGTCTGGGTGTTGCCGACGATGTCGATGCGCTCGACATAGACCCGCGGGCCTTCACGCACCTCGAAGGTGATGTCGACCGTGTCGGTTTCGGTATTCGGCGTTTCGACAGGCCGAATGTCCACGAAGGCGTAGCCGGCGGCCCCGGCCGCGAAGGTCAGGGCCTCGACGGCCTGCTCGACCCGGTCCGATTCATAGCGGTCGCCCGTTTGAATGGGGATCAGGGCGCGCAGGAACTCGGCGTTCAGCCGCTCGTTCTCGGTCTCGACCTGAAGATCGCCGAACTCGTAGGAATCCCCTTCATCGACCGTCAGGGAGATCTGGAAGTCTTCCTGGTCGGGGGTCAGTTCCGCCACCGACGAAACCACCCGGAAATCGTAGTAGCCACGGTTGGTGTAGAAGTCGCGCAGCTGCTCGCGGTCATATTCTAGGCGGTTGGGGTCATAGTTGTCGTTGGACGACAGGAAATTCCACCAGTTCGACCGCTCGGTCACCATGACGTCGCGCAGATCGCCATCCGAGAAGGCGGAGTTGCCCAGGATGTTGATGTTGCGAACGCCGGTCTGGACGCCTTCATCGATCTCGAAGATCAGGTCGACGCGGTTCTGTTCCAGTTGAACCAGCTTGGGCGTGACGGTGGCCGAGATCCGGCCCGAGCGACGGTACAGCTCGACGATGCGCTGAACCTCGGCCTGGACGCGGGCACGGGTATAGACGCCGCGCGGCCGCACCGTAATCTCCTCGCGCAGGCGGTCTTCGTTGAGAGCGCTGTTCCCTTCGAAGATGACCTGGTTGATGACCGGGTTCTCGACGACCTGGATCATCAGGGTGCCGTTCGGCTGCAGCGCGATCTGGACGTCCGAGAAGTGATCGGTCCGGAACAGGGTACGGACCGCCAGGTTGATGACCGCGTCATCCACCGCATCGCCCGTCTGAATCGGCAGATACGACAGGATCGTCGATGGATCGATGCGCTGGGCCCCTTGAACCTGGATGCGGTTCACGATGGCCGATTGTGCCGCCTGCTCGGCGGGCGCGGGCGCGGGCGCGGCCGTCGGCTCGGCGGCGGGCGCTTCCTGCGCCCAGGCCGGGGTGGACAGAGTGGCCGCAGCGGCCAGAGCCAGCAGGCTCGTCTGTAGAACTGGGCGTGACCGGTAATGCATGCTGAAAACCATCGGCGACGGGCTAGGGGTTACGACGTCCCGCCGAGGAAGGCGAAGAGGTTGAGCTTGTTCAGATCGTTCCAGGTGGCGAACAACATCAATCCCACGAGCAAAGCAAGTCCGACACGGAATCCGGCTTCCTGGAACTGGGCGTTCAGTGGTCGTCGGGCGACCGCTTCATAGGCGTAGAACACGAGGTGGCCCCCATCCAAAATCGGAACCGGCAACAGATTGAAGAAGCCGACTGCGACCGAAAGGAGGCCGGCAAGGGTCAAAAGCGAGAAAAAGAGCCTCAGTGCCCCTTCGCCGAAGCTCTGAGCCCCCTCTACGGCCTGATCGGCGATGGCTCCCGATGCCCGCGCGATGCCGATCGGGCCGGAGAGCTGGTCACCGCTTTCGCGCCCGGTAAAGATTCGACCCAGGTAGGTTAAGGTGCTGTCGAGAATTCCACCGGTCTGGCGCACGCCGAAGACCAGGGCCTGGGGCAGATTGTAGCGGTGTACCACATAGTCGGCGCGGGCCCGGCTCGGTCCCATGCCCAGATAGCCCATCCGAATCGTCGACTGGTCGATCTCGCTCTGGACTTCGCGGCTGCCCGGTGTGGCGGTCAGATCGACCAACTGACCGGCGCGGTCGACCTCGAAACGGATCGGCTGGCCGGCGCGACCCGAGACGTGGAGCTGGAGATCTTCCCAGCGCTCGATCCGGCGGCCATCGGCCTCGACGATCAGGTCGCCGACCTGAAAGCCGGCCGCGGCGGCCGGGCTGCCGGCCTCGATCGACCCGATCCGCGGCTTGACCAGCACGGTTTCACCCAGGGCCAAGGCCAGGGTGGCAAAGATGGCGATGGCCAACAGGAAGTTGGCGACCGGCCCGGCCAGCACCACCAGGGCGCGCTGCCAGATCGGCTTGAAATGATAATAGGCCCGCTCGGCGCCCGGCCCCTGTTCGGCGACGATCTGCTCTTTCAGAGCCTCGAGCCCTTCGCGATCGGGGACGCCGGTGACGTCCAGATCGCCCGAAAACTTGACGTATCCCCCCAGCGGCAGGGCCGCCACGCGCCACTCCACGCCGGATTTGTCGATTCGCGACCAGATGGTCTTGCCGAAACCGATCGAGAAGCGGTCGATCTTGACGCCGAACAGCTTGGCCACGCTGAAATGGCCGAGCTCATGGATCACGACGACAAGGCCAAGCACGGCCAGGAAGGCGGCCAGCGTCCCAAGGATGGAGCCCATGAAATCAAGCATTTCTGTCTCAGACCCTCACTATGACACCTAGGCCGCCCGGGCGCGTCGGCCGATGGCCTCGGACGCCAGGCGGCGGGCACCTCGATCGGCACCCAGGGCCTGTTCCAACGGGCCTTCACCCGCTCCGGTAACGTCAGCCCCGATGGCTTGGTCGAGCGTTTCCGATACCGTTGTGGCAATATCAAGAAAGCCAATCCTGCGGTCAAGGAATGCCCGCACGGCGGTCTCGTTCGCCGCATTGAAGACGGCGGGGGCCGTGCCGCCCAGTTTCAACGCCTCACGCGCCAGCCTGAGCAGCGGGAAGCGGACTTCATCGGGGGCCTCAAACGTCAGCGATCCGATTTCAGCCAGGCTGAGGCGCGGGGCAGGCCAGGGAAGCCGGTGGGGCCAGGCGAGGGCGCAGGCGATGGGCGTACGCATATCCGGCGGACCGAGCTGGGCCAGGGTCGACCCATCCGCATATTCCACCATCGAGTGGATGATCGACTGGGGATGAACCAGAACCTCGATCTGCGCCTCGCCCATGCCGAATAGATAGGCGGCCTCGATCATCTCCAGGCCCTTGTTGGCCATGGTGGCGGAATCAACCGAGATCTTGGCCCCCATCGACCAGTTCGGATGGGCCACGGCCTGTTCGGGGGTCACGGCCTTCATGGCCGCCAGCGGCAGGGTGCGGAAGGGGCCGCCCGAGGCCGTCAGGGTCAGGCGGGTCACCGCGTCGTGGTTGTGTGGCTCCAGAACCTGGAAAATGGCGGAATGCTCGGAATCCACAGGGATGACCTGGCCACCGGCCTGACGCGCCGTTTCGATCAGGGCCGGGCCGCAACAGACCAGACTTTCCTTGTTGGCCAGGGCCAGGGTCGCGCCGGAGCGCGCCGCGGCCCAGGCCGGCCGGAGACCGGCGGCCCCGACGATTGCAGCCATGACCCATTCGGACCCGGCCGTCGCCGCCGCCTCGACGGCGTCGTCACCGGCGGCGGTGGCGATTCCCGATCCCGCCAGCCGTGTGTCCAGCTCGGGCTTCAGCGCCGCATCGGCGATCACCGCCAGCGCGGGACGCCAGGCCAGGGCCTGTTCGGCCAGCCGGACGACATTGGAGCCGGCCGTCAGGGCATCGACCTGATAGGCCTCGGCCCCCCCGGTCTGGCTCATCAGGTCCAGCGTCGACACCCCGATGGATCCGGTTGAGCCCAGAACTGTGATGCGGCGACGGCTCATGACGTCAGACCGTGATCGACGGCCAGCTTGATGGCGGCGACGACGACGACGGCGAACATCAGCCCGTCGACCCGATCCAGAAGGCCGCCGTGGCCCGGGATGAGGTCACCCGAATCCTTGACGCCGTAGCGGCGCTTGAGCGCCGACTCCCAGAGATCGCCGGCCATGGTCGCCAGGGCACCGGCCAGGCCGGTGAGGGCCGCCAGCCACAGGCTGATCCCCGCAAACGAGAGGTAGCCGCCGCCCTCGGTCGCGACCAGCAGCACCGCCATGGCGGTGCCGCCGACCAGGCCACCGATGAACCCCGACCAGGTCTTGTTGGGTGAGAAGCGCGGCCACAGCTTGGGACCTTTCACCAGGCTTCCGATCAGATAGGCAAACACATCCGAGGCCCAGGTCACGGCGAACAGCAGGATCATCCAGCTGCCGCCGTCGGCCGACAGGCGCAACCAGACCAGCAGCACCAGCGGCCAGCCGAGATAGAAGACGCCATAGGCCGCGTCGATCGGCGAGCGTCGGACGGCATGGGCGATCAGATAGGCCAGGATGGCCCCGAACGACAGCAGCACCAGCCCCAGCGAAATGCCCGCCATATAGACGGCCAGTCCGGGGACGATCACGCCGACGGCCACGGCGGCGGCCATCCACTTGGCGGCCCCCGGCGCAGTCATCTTGGCCCATTCCCATGACAGCAACAGGGCCGCCACGCCCATCAGGCCGGCGAACGCCCAGCCGCCCAGCCAGAGCCCTGCGATCGCCAGCGGAGCCAGCACCGCAGCGGATGCGGCGCGAATGATGATGTCGCGTGCTGTCACTAGCCGGCCTGTCGGGTGGGTTCCAGGCCCCCGAAGCGGCGCTCGCGCATGCGGAAGGCTTCGATGGCCTCGGCCAGGGCCTCGCGCCCATAGTCGGGCCAGAGGATGTCCTGGAACAACAGCTCGGCGTAAGCCGCTTCCCACATCAGGAAGTTTGACAGGCGATGTTCGCCCGAGGTGCGGACCACCAGATCGACCGGCGGCGCTCCGGTGGTCGACAACAGACGTTCGAACCGGTCCTCGGTCAAGCCGGTCGGGTCTTCGCCGCTTTCAGCGAAATGGCGCGCGGCCTCCACGATGTCGGCGCGCGAACCGTAGTTGAAGGCGACTTGCAGGAGGAAGCGGTCATTGTGGGCCGTCCGGGCCTCGGCGCGCTCGACGATCTGGCGAATGTCGTCGGGCAGGCCCTCGCGGCGGCCTGGAATGCGAAGACGGACGCCTTCGCGGACCAGCCGCTCCAGATCGCTTTCGACATAGGCCCGCACCAGACCCATCAGCTCGGACACCTCCGAGGCGGGGCGACGCCAGTTCTCGGTCGAGAAGCCGAAGACGGTCAGGCAGGTCAGGCCCAGGTCCGGCGCGGCCTGGACGGTGCGCTTGAGCGCCTCGACCCCGGCCCGATGGCCGAGCGAGCGCGGCAGGCCCCGCGCCTTGGCCCAGCGACCGTTGCCGTCCATGATCAGCGCCACATGGCGCGGACCGGCGGCGTCTGAGCTGGGGTGATCGGCCATCAAGGCACCTTTCGAGGTTCAGGCCGCAGCCTAGACCTGCATGATTTCCACTTCCTTGGCCTTGAGGGCCTCGTCGATCCGCTTGATGGCGGCATCGGTGTCCTTCTGGACCTCGGCCTCCATCTTCTTCTGCTCGTCCTGGCTGATCTCGCCTGCCTTTTCGGCCTTTTTGAGATCATCGTTCGCGTCGCGGCGAACATTTCGCACGGCGACCTTCTGCTGCTCGGCATAGCGACCCGCCAGCTTGGCCAGATCCTTGCGGCGCTCCTCGGTCAGAGGCGGTATCGGCACGCGGATCGTCTGGCCGTCGACGATGGGATTGAGGCCCAGGCCGGCGGCACGGATGGCCTTTTCAACCGAGACGACGACGCCCTTGTCCCAGACGTTGACCGCAATCATGCGCGGTTCCGGCACGGTGATGGCGGCCACGGCGTTCAGCGGCGTGGTCGAGCCGTAGGCGTCGACCTGGACCGGCTCGAGCAGGCCGGCCGAGGCGCGGCCTGTCCGCAGGCCGGCGAATTCCTCCTTCAGCGCGCCGACGGCCTTGTCCATGCGGCTGCGGATGGTGTTGAGGTCTGGCTTGGCCATCTTTGTCTCCCGGTCTGTCGTTATGCCTCAGCCGTCGGTGCAGATGACGGTGAAGGCGCCCTGGCCGTCCAGCACGCGCTGGAAGGCGTCCGGCTCGCGGATCGAGAAGACCACGATCGGGATCTTCGCGTCGCGCATCATGGCAATGGCAGCCGCGTCCATGACCCGCAAGTCCTTGGCCAGGACGTCGGTGTAGCTCAGGCGCTCATAGCGCGTGGCGGTCAGGTCCTTCTTGGGATCGGCGGAATAGACACCATCGACCGACGTGCCCTTGAGCAGGACGTCACAGCCCATCTCGGCGGCCCGCAGGGCGGCCCCGGAGTCCGTAGTGAAGAAAGGCGCGCCGACGCCGGCGGCAAAGATCACCACGCGGCCCTTTTCCAGATGGCGCAGGGCGCGGCGCCGGATCAGGGGCTCGGCCACCGCCGGCATGTCCAGGGCCGACTGCACCCGCGTCGGTACGCCGATCTTTTCCAGGGCCGCCTGCATGGCCAGGGCGTTCATGACGGTGGCCAGCATCCCCATCTGGTCGGCGGTCGCCCGCTCCATGTCGCCGGCGGCCTTCGACAGTCCACGGAAGATGTTCCCGCCGCCGATGACCAGGCAGATCTCGACGCCGGTGGCGTGGGCCCGGGCGATGGAACCGGCGACCTCGCCCACGGTCTTCATGTCGATGCCATAGGCCTGTTCGCCCATCAGCACTTCGCCGGAGACCTTAAGCAGGACGCGCTTGTAGTTGAGGTCGGCCATGGGTCCTTCGGCGATGCTGGAAACGGAATCGGTCCTTCATAGACGAAGGGCGCCCCAGCCGTCAGCCGGAGCGCCCTAAAAGTTTGTCTCCTCCCCATCTGCGATGGAGGGGTGACTTGCGTTTTTACGCCTTGGTCATCGAGGCGACTTCTTCGGCGAAGTCCGGTCCGACCGGCTTCTCGACGCCTTCGCCCAGGCCCATGCGGACAAAGCCCGTCAGGGTGATCGCCGAGCCCAGCTCCTTGGCCGTGTCGGCCACCAGTTGCTCGATGGTCTGGTCCGGGTTCATCACGAACGGCTGCTTGGTCAGGACCACTTCCTTCTGGAACTTGGCGATCTGACCCGAGACGATCTTCTCGATCATGTTGTCCGGGCGACCCTCTTCCTTGGCCTTCTCGGTCAGGACAGCGCGTTCCTTCTCGATGGCGGCCGGGTCGAGGCTCGATTCGTCCAGCGACAGGGGCGAGGTCGCCGCGATGTGCATGGCGATCTTGCGGCCCAGCTCACGCAGCTTGGCGTGATCCGCCGCCGACTGGATGCCGACCAGCACGCCGATCTTGCCCAGGTTGGTGGCCACGGCGTTGTGGACATACGACGCCACGACGCCCTCGCCGACCGACAGGGTCGCGACGCGACGAACATGCATGTTCTCGCCGATGGTGGCGACCAGGTTGGTGACCAGGTCCTGAACCGTGGCCCCGTCCAGCGGGGCAGCGTTCACGGCGTCGACCTCGGTGTGGTCGAGCGCCACGATGGCGATCTTGTGGGCGGCGTCCTGGAACAGTTCGTTGCGGGCGACGAAGTCGGTTTCCGCGTTGAACTCGATGACGGCGGCGCTCTCGCCCGCGCCCTGATGACGGGTGGCGACGGCGATCAGACCTTCGGCGGCGACGCGGTCAGCCTTCTTGGCGGCCTTGGACAGGCCCTTGGCGCGCAGCCAGTCGATGGCGGCGTTGATGTCGCCGTCGGTTTCCTGAAGCGCCTTCTTGCAGTCCATCATGCCGACGCCGGATTTTTCGCGCAGTTCCTTGACGAGCGCAGCGGTGATCTCAGCCATGAGATGTCTCCTTGGGGGTAGTTCGGATAGGGGAACGGCCGGGGCAAACGCCCCGGCCGTGTGTCAGTTAAACGCACGGCCCTTTGTCGAGGCCGGTCGGGCTGATCTCAGCCCTCGGCCTCTTGGGTCGGTTCGGCCTCGGCCACGACGGCCTCGACCTCAGCTTCAGCCGGAACCTCGACCGCGACGACCTCAACCTCGGCCGGAGCCTCGGCAGCGGCGGCGACGGCCTCATCTTCGGCCGACAGCTTGGCCGGAGCGGCCTCTTCCTTCAGCGCCGGCTCGGCCGGCGGGTTGGCGGAGGCACCCAGGTCAACACCCGCGCGGGTAGCGCCGGCGGCCAGGCCGTCGAGGACGGCGTCGGCAATCAGGTCGCAGTACAGCTGGATGGCGCGCGCGGCGTCATCGTTGCCCGGCACCGGATAGGTGATGCCGTCCGGATCCGAGTTAGTGTCCAGGATCGCGATCACCGGGATGTTGAGCTTGCGCGCTTCCTGGATGGCGATGGCTTCCTTGTTGGTGTCGATCACGAACATGATGTCGGGGATGCCGCCCATGTCCTTGATGCCGCCCAGGCTCAGTTCCAGCTTGTCGCGTTCGCGCTGCAGGTTGACCAGTTCCTTCTTGACCCGGCCTTCGCCGCCCGAGGCCAGGATGGCCTCCAGGTCGCGCAGGCGCTGGATCGAGTTGGAGACGGTGCGCCAGTTGGTCAGCGTACCGCCCAGCCAGCGGTTGTTCATGTAGTACTGGGCGCAGCGGGTCGCGGCCTCGGCGACCGGCTCGGCGGCCTGGCGCTTGGTGCCGACGAACAGAACCCGGCCACCCTTGGCGGCGACGTCGCGCACGGCGACCAGGGCCTGGTGCATCAGCGGCAGCGACTGCGACAGGTCGATGATGTGAATGTTCGAGCGCGCGCCGAAGATGTAGCGGTCCATCTTCGGGTTCCAGCGGTGGGTCTGGTGGCCGAAGTGAGCGCCTGCTTCGAGCAGGGAACGCATGGTGACGTCAGGCAGAGCCATCTGATTTCTTTCCTTTATCCGATCAAATCCGCCGCAGGCGTTGATAGGCTTCTGAGGGCCCTCGGAATGGTGCGGACGGGATGTCTCCCCGAAGCGCGCCACGCCTGCGTGTGAAGTGAGCCGGGCAGATAGGGGGGAAAGCCGGGAATTGCAAGGGCGCAGGGATTCCGCTTGCGCCCCGCGTGATCGCGCCTATCTGCAAGGTTCAGATTGGGAGTCCTTCATGAAACGCGCCTTGCTTGTTCTCGCCGCCGCCCTGGCTTTCGGTACCGCCGGTGCCGCCGCCGCTCAGGAGCATGACCATGCCGCCCACGCCGATCACGGCGGCCACGGGCAGGATCACGCCGCCCACGGCGATCATGCCGCCCAGGGCGAGGATCACAGCGACCACGCCCACGACGCGGCCCATTTCGCCACGGCGCGCCATGCCGAACACACCCTGCGCGACACGATTGCGGATCTGCAGGCCGGCACGCCGGACTACGACACCATGGTTCCCGAACTGGCCGATGCGGTGCGGACCCAGTCGGCGGCCATGACCCCGGCCCTGGCGTCTCTGGGTGAGCTTCAGACCCTGGAGCACATTGCCGAGCCCGCCGTCGGTTCCCACCAGTTCCGCGCCACCTTCGCCAGCGGTCAGGTTCTGACCTGGAGCATCGCGATCAACGACGAGAACAAGATCCGCGGTCTGTTGATCCAGTAGGATCAGCCCACGAACCCCGCCGCCCGCTTCAGCCGATCGTTGATGGCTTCGCCCAGCCCCTCATCCGGGATGGGGGCCACGGCGATGCCGGCGGGGCGGGTGGCGTCGGCCTCGCGCAGCATCCGAAACAGATTGGCGGCGGCCTCGGTGAGGTCGCCGTTTTCGCTGAGGCTGAAAGGGCCGGGCGTCCCGAACGCCAGATAGGCCTCGCCCTCGCGCGGCCTATCGGCATTGATCCGAACCGGCGCGTCGGGCGCATAGTGCAGGGCCAGCCGACCGGGCGACCGCCTCGCGTCGGCCTCGGCCTCGGCCAGCGGGCCGATAACCGCCTCGATCTGAGCGCGCGTGACCGAACCGGGACGGAGCAGGCGCGGCTGGCCGATCAGGGCCACCACCGTGCTTTCCAGCCCGACCTGACAGGGGCCGCCGTCCAGGGTGACCTCGGCCGCCGTTCCGGTTTCTTCGAGCGCATGGATGTAGGTCGTCGGGCTGGGCCGTCCCGAGCGGTTGGCCGAGGGTGCGACGACAGGCCCCCCGAACTCTGCCAGCACCTCGCGCGCCAGCGGATGGCCCGGCACGCGCACGGCTACCGTCTCCAGTCCGGCGCGCGCCAGATCGCAGACCGCCTCCGCATCCTTGATCGGCAATACCAGCGTCAGCGGGCCGGGCCAGAAAGCCGTCGCCAGGGCGCGCGCGCGGTCATCGAAGACGGCGATCGCTTCGGCTCGTTCCAGTGACGCGACATGGGCGATCAGCGGATTGAACCGCGGCCGGCCCTTGGCCTCGAAGATGCGGGCGACGGCACCCGCGTCGGCGGCATCGGCGGCCAGGCCATAGACCGTCTCGGTCGGCAGGATGACCAGCCGGCCCCCCTTCAGGGCGGCGACGACGGCGGCGATGTCGGTGGGAGACGGCATGGCGCGCCTATAGCCGATCCGACCGGTCCCGCGAATGGGCCGCCGCCTGTCGCCTCAGCCCGGGCGATCGGGCCGATATGCCAGCGAGGGCAGCATTCGCCGCAGAATATTGTCCTTGTCGATGAACTGGTGCTTGAGCGCCGCGCCGATGTGCAGGAACAGCAGGACATACAGCAGCTTGGCACCGAGCTCGTGCATTCCCATCAGCTCGCGGGCGGCCTCGCGCCCGCCACCGATGGGCAGGAGCGGCCAGTTGAACAGGCCATAGAAGCTGATGTCGCGGCCCGCTGCCGATGAGGCCGCCCAGCCGCCCAGCGGCAGACCGATCAGCACCACATAGAAGCCGATACGGACCGCATGAGTGGCCAGCTTCTGCCAGGTCGGCGTGTCCTGGGGCAGGGCGATGACCGGCTCCTTGAACCGCCACAGGATGCGAAACACCGTCAGGACCAGGATCAGCATGCCGCCGGCCTTGTGCAGCATGACGAAATTACGCGACAGGTCACCCTCGGTGGCGTCGTGAGCCATGATCAGGCCGATCTGCGAGATCACCAGCAGGGCAATGATCCAGTGCAGGGCAATCGAGACGTTGGAATAGACGGGCGACGGCTGGCTCATAAATCCTCCTGATCAGGCTGGCAGCTTGGCGCCGCAACGTCAGGGGCGCTAGGGGTTTCACTCCACCGCCATCAGGATCCGTCGCATGACCTTTCGTTCTCCGATCCGAGACATCGATTTTGCCCTGAACGCCATCGCCGGCCTCGACGCCGTGGCGGCGACCGGGGCCTTTCCCGACTATGACCCGGAGATCGGCGCGGCCATTCTGGAGGCTGCCGGTCAGTTCGCCGAGGGCGTGCTGGCCCCGCTGAACCGCGTGGGTGATCTGAAGGGGGCGACCTATGCCAATGGCGCGGTGACGGCGGCCCCCGGCTTTGTCGAGGCCTATCGTAGCTTTGCCGAGGGCGGCTGGGCCGGCCTGGCGGCCGACGTCGACCAGGGCGGGCAGGGCTTGCCCAAGGCGCTGGAGCTGGCGGCCTTCGAGAGTTTCCACGCCGCCAATATGGCGTTCGGCCTGTGCCCGATGCTGTCGCTGGCGGCGATCGAGGCCCTTACCCATGTCGGGACGCCGCGCCAGAAGGACCTGTATCTGTCGCGCCTGATCACCGGCGAATGGACCGGGGCCATGGTCCTGACCGAGCCGCAGGCCGGGTCGGACTTGGGGGCCCTGACGGCGACGGCGACCCCGAATGGCGACGGCACCTATGCCCTGTCGGGGCAGAAGATCTTCATCACCTGGGGCGACCACGACGCCACCGACAACATCGTGCACCTGGTGCTGGCGCGCTTGCCGGACGCGCCGGCCGGGTCGCGCGGGATCAGCCTGTTCCTGGCACCCAAGATCCTGGTGTCGGACGACGGCACCCTGGGTGACCGCAACAGCTTCCGGCCGGTCGGGGTGGAGCACAAGCTGGGCATTCACGCCTCGCCGACCTGCGTGATGAGCTATGAGGGCGCGACCGCCGAACTGGTCGGAGAGCCCAATCAGGGCCTGGCCCATATGTTCATCATGATGAATGCAGCGCGCCTGGCCGTCGGGGTCGAGGGCGTCGGCGTGGCCGAACGCGCGTTCCAGCATGCCCTGGCCTATGCCCAGGACCGCCGCCAGGGCCGCTCGATCTGGACCGGCGAGGCCAATGCCCCGATCATCGACCATCCGGATGTGCGCCGGATGCTGGTGGTGATGAAGGCCAAGGTCGCCGCCGCGCGCGCCATCTGTCTGTCGACGGCGGTGGCCGCCGATCTGGCCCGCCATGCGGCGGGCGAAGATCAGCGCCGGCACTGGAAGGGCCGCGAGGATCTGTTCGTGCCGATCGCCAAGGCCTGGTCGACCGATATGGCCTGTGAGGTCGCCTCCATGGGGGTCCAGGTTCACGGCGGCATGGGCTTCATCGAGGAAACCGGCGCGGCCCAGTACTATCGCGATGCCCGCATCACCCCGATCTATGAGGGGACCAATGGGATCCAGGCCGGGGACCTGGTGGGGCGCAAGCTGAGCCAGGACGGCGGCGAGGCGGCCCGGACCCTGATCGCAGAGATGAAGTCGGTACTGCCGGACCTGGCCCGGCTGTTGCCCGGCAAGCCGGTCGAGCGGCTGGCCGCCGGCATCGAGGCCACCGAAGACGCCACCCTGTGGATGCTCGACCGCAAGTCCGTGGTCGAGAGCGCCGCTGACGTTCAGGCCGGGGCCGATGCCTATCTCAAGCTGATGGGCGATGTCGTCGGCGGCTGGATGCTGGCCAGGGGAGCGCTCGAAGCCGACCGTCGCCTCAAGGCGGGAGACGGTGGCGACCGGGCCTGGCTGCAGAGCAAGATCGACCTGTACGAGGCCTATGCGGCCAATGTGCTGGGCCATTGTTCCAGCCGCCTCGCGGCGGTGGGGCAGGGCGGGGACCTGCTCAAGCGGTTGGGCGCGGAGGTGCTGTCGGCGTAGGACGCGGCCTTTGATCCGCCCCCGTCCGCTTCGCTAGGGGGAAGGATCAAGTTAGCGACCGCTGGCTACGCCATTCACCCGGGGGGACGCCCTCCCAGTCGCGGAAGGCGCGGTAGAAGGACGTTACGTCCTGAAAGCCCAGGAGATAGGCCGTTTCGTCGATGTCGGTGCTGGGGTCGGCCAGGAGGCGATGGCTGAGATCGCGCCGGGCGTCGGCGACCAGATCGCGGAAGCTGGTCCCGGCCTCGGTGATGCGCCGTTGCAGCGTGCGGGCGCTGAGGCCCAGTTCGGACGCCACCCCCGCCAGCTCAGGCCGACCGCTCGCCAGCATCGGCCCGAGCACCGCCTTGACCTGATCGAGGATGGACGAGCCGGCGTCCAGCTCATCGAGGCTGGCGGCCAGGCTGGGTGTCAGAATGGCCAGAAGTTCGGGATTGTGACCGGGAAAGACCCGGTCCAGGTCGGCCCGGTCGAGCACCAGGGCGCTGCGGTCCATGCCGGTCCAGACTTCGGCACCGTAGAAATCCTTGCGCGGCGGGGTAGGGACGTCGGCCTGGGCGTAGCGGACCGCGCGCGCGATCAAGGGCCGGCCTGTGCCGCGTCGCCCCAGCTCAAGCACTGTGGCGAAGGTGATATCGGTGCAGGTCAAGGGTTCGGGCGTGGTCGCGTGTGGCCAGTCGACGGTAATGATCGCATCCGCGCCTTTAATCTCGACCTGAATCCGCTCGGGCGTACACAGCCGCTTGAACCGCGACAGCCGCTCCAGCCCGTCGCGAAAGTCCCGGGCATGGAAGGCGGCGAGGCTGGAGGGCGGGTGGGCGCTGGCCGGGGTGGCGGCGACCATCTGGATGCCCAGTTCGCTGGTGCCGGTGATCTCCTCCAGCGCCCGCCAGAGGCTGAAATACTGATCGGTGGTCACGACCGCCCGGTCGCTCAGGTGCAGGGTGGCGGGCAGGCGGGCCAGTTTGAGCACCGCCGAGGGGGCGATGCCGTTCGCCTCCAGAGCCCGCCACAGGGCGGCGGGCAGCTTGCACTTGTCGGGCGTGGTGCCGGCCATGGCGATCAGCCCATCTGGCTCATGATCATGCGATCAAAGGCACGGTCACCGAACCATTTGCGGATGCCGATCATCAGCCCGGCATAGCGTCCCACGACATAGCGGGTGCGGGGGTGCCGTGAGCGGATGGCCCTGGACACGACATTGGCCACGACCTCCGGGGCAGTGCCGCGCCCGTGGCCATAGGACTGTTCGGTGATGCGGGCGACGGCGCGGGCGGTCTGGCCATAGGTGCCGTCGCCGAAACGCTCGACCACGCCGCGGCCGGCGACGTCGCCGAAGCCCGTCTCGATCAGGCCCGGCTCGATGATCACCACGCGGATGCCGAACGGCGCGAGTTCCAGCCGCAGGCTGTCGGACCAGCCTTCCAGCGCGTGTTTGGTGGCATGGTACCAGGCCCCCAGCAGCGTATAGACCTTGCCGCCCATGGAGGTGATGTTGACGATCGTGCCCGCGCCCTTGGCCCGCATGGCCGGAACCAGAAGCTGCGTCAGGCGGGCTGGTCCGAACATATTGACCTCAAACTGATAGCGCGCCTCGTCCAGGCCGATCTCCTCGATCGGTCCGTACAGGCCGAACCCGGCATTGTTGACCAGCACATCGACGCCGCCCGTCTCGGCCAGGATCTGATCGACGGCGGCGCGAATGTCATCGTCCTTTGAGACATCCAGTTTCAGCGGGCGGGCACCCTGGGCGGCCAGGTCCTGCATCCGGTCGACCGAGCGGGCGGCGACATAGACGGTGTAGCCGTCCCGGATCAGCCGCAGGGCAATGGTCTTGCCCATGCCGGATGAGGCACCCGTCACCAGCGCCGTCTTGGGGGTTTTGCGTGTCTTGGCCATGGCCGTCTCTCCGTTTTGGATGACGACGTATCGCAGGCCGAGCCGGCGCGGTCGTTAGCCAACCGCGCCATTAAATTAGCAATCTGTGCCAATCGTCAATCGCGCTCGGGGCGCGACGGCGTAGGACGCGGCCTCTGATCCTCCCCCGTTCAGGGGGAAGGGGCTGGGCGCAGCCTCAGTCACCGAAACCCCTCACCCTCCCGCGCGGGGCGCGGGCCCCTCCCTCTCCCTTTGGGAGAGGGATTACGGACCGCCCAGAGGTCACCGCGGCCTTGCCGAACTTGTCGCGCAGCGCGTCGATGGCCTTTTCGGCCTTGAGGGCGCGGGCTTCGGATGACCCGAACAGGTCGGTGGCCACATCCGACGGCTCGACCAGATCGGCGATGCCGACCCCGATCAGCCGATAGGCGGGGCCGATTTCGCGGGCCAGCATCTCGCGGGCCTGGGCAAAGATGATGCGGGCCGTCTGGGTCGGCTCGGCCAGGGTCCGGCGTCGGGTCAGGATCCTGAAGTCCGACTTCCTGAGTTTCAGCGTCAGAACGCGACCAGCCACCCCCTCGCGCCGGGCCTGGGACGCAAGCCGGTCGCACAGGGGCCACAGCACGTTTTCGAGATCGGCCAGGCCGGTCAGATCCGCGTCGAAGGTGGTCTCGCAGCTCATGGCCTTGCGCTCGCTGTCGGGATCGACCGGGCGATTGTCGCGGGCGTGGGCCAGGGCGTGCAGACGCAGGCCATGTTCGCCATAGCGGGCGGCCAGGGTTTTGATCTCGGCGGCGGCCAGGTCGCCCACTGTGCGATAGCCGTCGGAGCCAAGGGTCCTGGCAAACACTGGCCCGACGCCGGGCAGGATCGAGACGGGCCGGTTGGCCAGGAACGCCGCCGCCTCGTCCTGACCGATCACGGCAAAGCCGCGCGGCTTGTCCAGATCCGACGCGATCTTGGCCAGGAAGCGGTTGGCCGCCAGTCCCACCGAGACGGTCAGCCCGACCTCCCGCTCGATCTCCTGTTGCAGGCGGACGAGTTGAAACGCCGGCGGCCCGCCGTTCAGGCGTTCGGTCCCCGACAGGTCGATCCAGGCCTCGTCCAGCGACAGGGTCTGAACCAGCGGCGTCAGGGCGCGGACCTTGCCGAAGATGGCCCGGCTGGCGGCCTTGTATTTGGCGAAGTCCGGCTTGATGACCACGGCGTCCGAGCAGGCCTTGAGCGCCTTGAACATCGGCATGGCTGATCGCACGCCATACTGCCGGGCGATGTAGCAACAGGTGGTGACGACGCCGCGTTTGGCACCGCCGACGATGACGGGAACATCGCGCAGCTCGGGCCGATCACGCTTCTCGACCGAGGCATAGAAGGCGTCGCAGTCCAGGTGGGCGATGTGCAACCGGCCCAGGTCCGGGTGCGCCAGGACCCGAGGCGAGCCGCAGGCCGTGCAGCGTCCGGACTGGACGGCATTGGGGCTCAGGCAGTCTCGACACAGGGCCTGCACGGCTTCAATCGACCTTAAGGTTTCTACGCCATAGTGCATGAAACGGGAGGGCAGCGCGCTGTGGGTGCGCTGGAACCCTGCCCAGCATGTGGTGTGGGTTGATGATGTCCAAGAAGGTCCTCATCGTCGAGGATAACGAGCTGAACATGAAGCTGTTTCATGATTTGCTCGATGCTCAGGGCTATGAAACCCTGCAGACTCGCGAGGGCCTGCAGGCCCTGGCGCTGGCCCGGCAGCACCGGCCGGACCTGATCCTCATGGATATCCAGCTGCCCGAGGTCTCGGGGCTGGAGGTCACCAAATGGCTCAAGGAAGACGACGAGCTGTCGCACATTCCTGTGGTCGCGGTGACGGCCTTCGCCATGAAGGGCGATGAGGAGCGCATCCGCGAAGGCGGTTGCGAGGCCTATATTTCCAAGCCGATTTCCGTGATGAGCTTCCTCGACACGGTACGCCGCCACCTGGGCTGAGGGGTGCCCGGATGACTGCCCGCATTCTCGTTGTTGACGATGTCGATGCCAATGTCCGCCTGCTGCAGGCGAAACTGTCGGCGGAATATTTCGATGTCCTGACGGCCACGGACGGGGAGACGGCCCTGGCCAAGGCTGCAGCGGACCAGCCGGATCTGGTCCTGCTCGATGTGATGATGCCTGGTCTGGACGGATTTGAGGTCTGCCGGAGGCTCAAGGCCGGCGCGGCCACGCGGCACATTCCGGTGGTCCTGGTTACGGCCCTGGACGGGCGCGAAGACCGCATCCGGGGCCTGGAAGCGGGGGCCGACGACTTTCTGGCCAAGCCGCTGGACGACCTGATGCTGTTTGCGCGGGTGCGGTCCCTGACCCAGTTGAAGGCCTCGATCGAGGAACTGCGCAAGCGCGAGGAATCGGGCCGGCGCATGGGGTTGCTGGAAGGCGAGGCGGTCCGTCAGAAATCGACCGGCGGTCGGGTCCTGGTCATCGACGACCAGGCGCGCCAGGCCGAACGGATATCCGCCGAGCTGTCGAGCGATCACCGCGTCACGGTGATGGCCGATCCGGAAAAGGCCCTGACGGCCGCGCGTGGACCGGTCGACCTGATCATCATCAACGGGGCCTCGGACACCTTTGACGGCTTGAAGCTGGTCGCCCAGATCCGCTCCAATGCCATCAGCCGGGCCGCGCCGATCCTGGTCGTCGTCGACCCCCATGAGCGCCCGCGCGTGGTCAAGGCGCTGGAACTGGGGGCCAATGACATTCTCCCGCGACCGATTGATCCGCAGGAACTGGCGGCGCGCTGTCGCACCCTGATCCGGCACAAGCGCTATGCCGACTCGCTCAGGAACAAGCTGGATCACAGCTTGGAGATGGCGGTCACCGACCCGCTGACCGGTCTGCACAATCGTCGCTATCTGCTGGGCCAGCTGGAGCCGCTGGTGGCGCACGCCGGCGGGGGCGGAGCCCCGGCGGCGGTCCTGCTTCTCGACATCGACCACTTCAAAGCGATCAACGATTCCTTCGGCCACGATGCCGGTGACGAGGTGCTGGTCGAATTTGCGGTGCGGGTGGCGACCAACTTCCGGGCCGTCGACCTGCCTTGTCGCTACGGGGGTGAGGAATTCGTCGTCATCATGCCCGAGACCCGGCTCGAGGACGCCCAGGCCATCGCTGACCGTATCCGCGCCCAGGTGGCCGGAACGCCCTTCATGGTCATGGAAGGCAGGGAGAGCCTGAGCGTGACGATTTCGATCGGCGTGGCCGCGACGGCCGGCACCGGCGATAGCGTCGAGGCCCTGCTCAAGCGTGCCGATTCAGCCCTCTATGAGGCCAAGGAGGGCGGGCGCAACCGCGTTATCGCCAAGGCTGCGTAGCCAAAGTACGCCCCTTCAGGTATCGTTATCCCGTTTCACACGGAATACGAATATGGCTGAAGTCGTCGACAAGGACATACTGCGTTGCAGTTGCTGTGGATTGACTGCGGTTAAACTCGAATGGAGTTGCGGCTGTGTGACCGTCAGCTACGACGAGGACGCGCCGGCCTGCGGCGACTGTGACAATTTCCGGGATCAGCGCGAAAGTTGCGGCAAGGGCGGCTGGCCTGGAGATTAGGCAAACGAAAAACGCCCGGCGGACCGCCGGGCGTTCGGAAAACCAGCAAGGCGTGAGCCTTACTTGATTTTGCCTTCCTTGAACTCGACATGCTTCTTGGCGACCGGATCGTACTTGCGAACGACCATCTTCTCGGTCTGGGTGCGGGCATTCTTCTTGGTGACGTAGAAGTAGCCGGTGTCCGCCGTCGAGTTCAGGCGGATCTTGATGGAGGCGGGCTTGGCCATCGGGAAAAACCTTGCTGCGGCTGCGAAGCCGCGGAAATTGAGAGCGGCGGAACATACTCAGGAAGGCCGGGAAGTCAACCGAGGCTTGGTCAGACTCTTTGGGACGGGTTAGGCTATCGCCATGAAAGCGCACCTTGCCCTGATCCCCGCCCTTGTCCTGAGCGCCTGCGCGACGGCTTCGACCGCGCCGGCCAGCCCCCAGGACGCCTTTTTCCAACGCCTGTCCGCCCTGTGTGGCCAGACGTTTGAGGGACGGGTGACGACCGACGATCCGGTCGATGACAGCTTCCGCAGCCAGCGCCTGATCATGCAGGTCCGCGACTGTTCGGCCAATGAGATCGGCATTCCCTTTGCCGTGGGCGAAGATCGCTCGCGCCGCTGGGTGATTACGCGCACCGATGCCGGTTTGAGATTGAAGCACGACCACCGTGACGAGAACGGCGAGATCCACGGCTATCATATGTATGGCGGCGACACGGCCGAGGCCGGCACCGCGGAGCGCCAGGAATTTCCCGTCGACCAGGACTCGATCGACCAGTTCAATGCGGCGGGGGCGACGGTCTCGACCACCAATGTCTGGGCCGTGGAAATCCGGCCGGGCGACGCCTTCGTCTATGAGCTGAGCCGACCCAACCGCCTGTTCCGGGTCGAGTTCGACCTGACGCGGCCGGTGGAGCGTTAGGGGGGGCAAAGTTCCCCTTCGCCCGCAAGGGGAGAAGGGACTGGGGGGGCGGCGTCCGGGATGACAATTTTGGTGTCACTCCATTGCCTCGATGTGGTGCTTGCCGCGCACAAACTTGACGAAGGGGGCGGGGCGGTCGGGATCATTCAGGCGCTTGCCGACCTCGCCGATGACGAAGCGGGTGATGGCGGGCAGGTCCAGTTCAGAGGCCTCTTCCCAGGGGATCCAGGCGATTTCGTCCAGTTCGCCGGAGCCGTCGATGTCGCGGCTGAGCAGGGCGGAACCATCG
>CAUJHO010000098.1 GCA_963205025.1 Pseudomonadota bacterium
GGCACTGGAGCCGATCTTCTCTACGGTGAGGACGGCAATGACGAGCTGTACGGTGGCGAGGGCACCTACCGTTTCTTCGGCGGGGTCGTCAACGACTCCATCGACGCCGGTGCGGGTGACGATCAGATCTGGGGTGAGGCCGGAAACGACCGCATCATCTTCTCTGGTGCCCACGGCAACGACATCGTCTGGGGCTTCTCGACCGGAGCGGGCGTGGGCGATGTGCTGGCCCTGAGCGGCTTCGGGAACTTCAGCCAGGTGCTCGCCAATACCGCCGACGACGGCCAGGGCAATACGGTCATCAACCACTTCGGGCACACCATCACCCTGATGGGCGTGCTGCGCGCCAATCTGGCGGCCGACGATTTCGAGTTCTCGGCATCCGCCCCCAGCGAAGCGCCCCTCGTCCTGCCCTCGCTCGAAACGACGGGTGCCGACAAGGAGCAGGAGCCGCTGGTCCTGCCCTGGCTCGAGACGACCGGTGCCGACAAGGACCTGGCCCCTCTGGTCCTGCCGACGCAGAGCCAGGCAGGTGGCGGCAACGACTGGTGGACGCCGTCGCTCGACGGACTCTACGCCAAGACGGCGTCCGATGGGGCCAGCGTGACGGGAGCCGAGATTACCGACACGGCCCAGGTCTGCTTCACCGACTTCGACATCACCACCCTGAAGTCCGATCTCTCCGAGTTCGAACAGGTGAACGGACAGCGTCGTCTGTACCAGACCGAGTCGACCGTCGACTGGATCTTCTGAGGCCGGTTTCGCGGCAGCCGGGCTCGTCCTGCGAGCCCGGCTGGTGTGCCGCCTCCGCTCCGGCGATGGCAGCCGGATGCCGTCGTCAGAGCGTCTGAATGGCGGATAGGCCTACGGTCATCCGATGGGCCGGCCGTCGATGTGCAGGCGCAGATAGTCGGCCATCGACAGGCCGTCCCTGTCCTTGGGCGAGGTGATGATGGGGCCGGTCCAGCCCCAGTCAATGTCCAGGTCGGGATCGTCCCAGCGCACGCTGCGCTCGGCCGCGCCACACCAGGGTCCGTCGACCTTGTAGAGCACCCGGGTGTCCGGCTCGAGCGTGATGAAGCCAAGCAGGAAATCCCGCGGGATGAAGAGCTGCCAGCCTTCGGTGGCGTCCAGCTCGAGCCGGACATGGTGGCCGACGCTGGGAGATCCCGGGCGCACATCCACTACCGCCGCCGAGATGCGACCGCCCATGACCTGAACCAGCTTGGCTTGCTGGTGCGGAGCCGCCTGGAGGTGCAGCCCCCGGACCGTTCCGGCCTGGGCCGACCAGGACAGGTTGTCCTGGATGAAGTCGGCCACGATCCCGGCCTCGGCCAGGGCGGCGCGACTGTAGGATTCGCACAGCCAGCCACGGTGATCAGCATTGCGCCGAGGGCGGACCAGCAGGGGGCCGGCGATCTCCAGCGGTTGGACGTCCATCGGCCTCGCCTCGCGGTGTTGGTGAGTGACTATGCCAGACCCGCTCGCTAATAACGCGTGCAATCAGCCATCATGAGAGGGCGAAGGGCGTGTCATTGGGCGAAGCGGACGTAGTCGTGCTCGGCGCTGGCGTGATCGGCCTCGCCATCGGCGCGGCTTTCGCGCGGGCCGGTCGCGAGGTCATCATCCTGGAGCGCGAGGCGCACATCGGCGGCCAGACCTCGTCGCGAAATAGCGAAGTCATCCACGCCGGCCTCTACTACCCGACCGGAAGCCTGAAGCACCGCCTGTGCGTGGAGGGACGGCGTCGGCTGTATCCCTATCTGGAATCGCGCGGCGTCGGACATCGTCGGTGCGGCAAGCTGATCGTGGCGACCTCCTCCGACGAGGAGGCGCGGGTCGAGGCGATCCTGGCCCAGGCCGAAGCCAATGAGGTCGAGGGCGTCGAGCGCCTGACCGGTCGCCAGGCCCAGGCCCTGGAGCCGGCGCTGAACTGTACCTTCGCCATCCAGTCGACGGAGACCGGCGTGATGGACAGCCACGGCCTGATGCTGGCGCTCCAGGGCGAACTGGAGGACCACGGCGGCTTCATCGCCTTCAACACCGACGTCCGCGCCCTGGGGGTGACGGCGGGCGGCTATCGCATCGAGACCGGCGAAGGTCGCCTTGAGAGCCGGACCCTGATCAACGCCGTCGGCCTCCAGGCCCCGGCCCTGGCGGCGGCCATGGACGGCTACGAGGGACCCCGGCGGCAGCAATGGCTGGCCAAGGGATCCTATTTCGGCTGCAGCGGGCGAACGCCTTTCCAGCGGCTGATCTATCCCGCACCGGTGGCGGGCGGACTGGGCGTACATCTGACGCTGGATCTCGGCGGCCGAATGCGGTTCGGCCCCGACGTCGAATGGCTGGCATCCGGCGATCCGGCCGCCATCGACTATGCTGTCGACCTGCGACGCGCCGACGGCTTCTATGCCGCCATACGGCGCTATTGGCCGGGACTGGCCGACGGCACCCTGACGCCCGACTACGCCGGGTGCCGTCCCAAGCTGAGCGGTCCGGGCGAGCCGGCCGCCGACTTCGTCCTGGACGGCCCCGAAATCCATGGCCATGCCGGGTTGATCCATGTGCTAGGGATCGAGTCCCCCGGCCTGACATCCTGTCTGGCGCTGGCCCAAGCCGTCAGGGAGATGGCCGAACCATGATGGCTCCGACAATCCGACAAGCCGTGGTTCTGGTCGGCGGGCGCGGCACCCGTCTGGGAGATCTGGCGCGCGACACGCCAAAGCCGCTGATGCCGATCGAGGGCGACCGCCGGTTCCTGGACTACCTGGTCGAGAACATCGCCCGCCACGGCCTGGAGGAGATCCTGCTGATCGCCGGCCACCTGGGGGACCAGATCGAGGATCGCTACCAGGGTCGCCGCATCCACGGTGCGGAGGTCGTCGTGGTGCGCGAACCCGAGGCCGCCGGCACCGCCGGGGCCCTCGTCCATGCGGCAGACCGACTGGACGAGGTCTTTCTGATGGCGAACGGCGACAGCTGGTTCGACTTCAACTATCTGGCGCTGGCAACCGCCCTGGGGGCCGATGACGAGGGGGCGCTGGCCCTTCGCCGGGTCGAGGACGCCCGACGCTACGGCAGGGTGGATCACCGCAACGGGCGCGTCATCGCCTTCCGCGAGAAGGACGAAAGCCTGAGCGGGCCGGCCTGGATTTCAGGCGGCGTCTATCTGCTGAGACGGTCTGTGCTTGAGCGTATCAAGGCCCTGCCCTGTTCGATCGAGTCCGAGATCTTCCCGGCCCTGACGGCCGAAGGGCGACTGGCGGCGATCGGGTTCGACGGCGATTTTATCGACATCGGCCTGCCCGACACCCTGGCCCAGGCCCAGGCGGAAATCCCGCGCATGGCGCGCCGTCCCGCCGTCTTCTTCGATCGCGACGGGACACTGAACCTCGACGCGGGCTATACCCATCGGGTCGAGGACCTGCACTGGACGCCCGGGGCCATCGCGGCCATCCGGGCGGTGAACGACGCCGGGCGCTTCTGTATTGTGGTGACCAATCAGGCCGGGGTCGCCCGAGGCCTCTATGACGAAGCCGACATGGACGCCTTCCACGCCGAGATGCGCGCAGTCCTGGCCCGCCACGGAGCCCATATCGACGCCATCTATCACTGTCCGTTCCACGCCGAGGCGGCGGTCGAGAAATGGCGGCACCCGGATCATCCCGATCGCAAGCCGAACCCCGGCATGATCGAAAGGGCCATCGCCGACTGGCCGATCGAACGCCAGGCGTCGCTGCTGATCGGCGATCGCGATCTCGACCTGGAAGCCGCGCGGCGGGCCGGCCTTCGCGGCGTCCTCTATGAAGGCGGCGACCTCGCGGCCCTGGTGCGGGCCAACCTCTAGATCAGGCCGCTTCCTGCTCGCGCATGGCCTCGACATAGGCGTCGACGACCTCATCGACCTTACCGGTCATGACGATCCTGCCGTGATCCAGCCAGACCGCCTTGTTGCAGGCGTGGCGCAGCAGATCGAGAGAGTGACTGGCCAGAACCAGGATCTTGGTTCGGCCCAGCATGTCGGCCAGTTGCCGCTCGGCGCGCTCGACGAAGCCGATGTCGCCCGCGCTCAGCCATTCGTCCAGCACCAGGATGTCGCCCTGGATGGCGGTGCAGATGGCGAAGGACAGACGCGCCTTCATCCCTTCCGAATAGGTTCGCACCGGCAGCTTCATAAAGTCGCCCAGGTCGGTGAACTCGGGCACCCAGCGACGGGCGTGGGCGATTTCGGCATCCGTCGCGCCCAGCAGCCTGAGCGGCAATTCGATGTTGCCCTCTCCGCTCAGCTCCTCATTGATGCCCAGGCCCCGCTCGATCAGGGGGATCAGGCGGCCTTCCGAACTGACACGGCCATGCTGGGGGTAGGCCAGGCCGGCGATCACACGCAGTAGGGTCGACTTGCCCCCGCCGTTGCGGCCGATCAGGGCGACACGGTCGCCGTCGCGGAAATCGACGCTGACGTTATGGAGCGCCTCGACATGGACGACGCCGCCGGGGCCGCCGCGCAAGCGGTCGACCATGGACACCTTCAAGGAGCGTCCGGCCATCTGATAGACCGGATAGGAGAAGAAGGCATTCTCGATATGGATGTGGGCCATGTCCGCGTCCTACAGCCAGAAGAACAGCTTGCGACGGCTGTAGGCCGTCATCAACACGCCCAGAAGCACCGCCAGCACCGCTGAGCCCAGCGCGACCGCCCAGTTTTCCAGCGAGGGCAGGTGACCCTCCAGCGGGTCGCGAACGACGTCGATCAGGTGGGCGAAGGGATTGTACCTCACCACCGGATGGTCACCGGCCAGCTGGCCGGGCCGCCAGAACAGGGGCGTGATGAAGAACATCAGCTGCATGAAGCTCGAAATAGCCTGGGGAATGTCGCGAAACCGCGCGCTGATCGGAGCCAGCACCAGGCCCGCGCCGAAGCCGAACACGGCAAGAATCGCGACCCCGATCAGGGCCAGCGGTGCCGTCAGCGGCAGGCCACCGGTCACCGCCAGGATCATGAGGAGCACGGCCAGGGCGTTGTGGCCGAAGATCACGATCGAACGATAGACCACCCGCGCCACGATCAGGGGAATGGGAATGCGTATGGCCCGCAGATGCCGTTCGAATTCCATGACGGCACCGGATCCCTCGACGACCATGCCCGCGAGGAAATTCCAGGCCAGAAGCCCCGTACCGATGAACACCAGATACTCCCGAAAGGGCTGGCGGAAGATCTGGCTATAGAGCAGGCCGATGCCCAGGATGAGGCTCGCCATGGCCAGGCTGATCCAGAACGGCCCCAGAATCGAACGGCGATAGCGCAATTCG
>CAUJHO010000099.1 GCA_963205025.1 Pseudomonadota bacterium
CCTCCGAGCCCACCGACGGTGACATCGTCTTGGTCAATGCCAATGGCGAGGCTGCCGAGGTCCGTACGCGCTCACAGGGACCGGACGTGCGGGCCACCTATGTCCTGACCGACGAGGTTCCGACCAGTGAGGGCTGGCACACCGTCGGCTATGAGGCGCGCGGACCGGCCGCAGGTCCCATCGTGGTGGCGACGGTCCGCTCCAAGTCCCCCGATGAGGAAAACCTGTTCGAGGCCGCCCGCGAACTGGTCGTTCTGAACGTCGGTGGAGCCCCCTAGACGGCCAGCATTTGGTCTTTAGGTCGTCGGCGGCACGGCGGTCCCGCTCGACAGCCGCGCCTTCTGGCGCTCGGCCAGATGGTCGACCCCTCCGGCGTATCTCACCAGGGCCTCGATCCGCTTCTCGATCGGCGGATGGGTGGCGAACAGACCCAGAAATCCGCTCTCGCGGTGTTCCAGAAACATGCCGGCCACCTCATCGGGGGCCTGGAGATCGGCGCGGCCCGAGACCTTCTGCAGGGCCGAGATCATCGCGTCGGGATTCTTGGTCAGCTCCACCGAGCCGGCGTCGGCAATATACTCGCGACGCCTGGACAGAGACATTCGAATGACCACCGCCAGCAGCCAGCCGATCGCCGCCACGCCGAAGCCGATGAGGATCAGTGCCAGCGCCGCGCCGCCCGAATTGCCCCGCCGATTGCCACCCAGCGTCATGAAACGCATCGAGCGGAACATCATCTCGGCAATCAGGCTGATGATCCCCGCGAACACGGTCGCGATGATCATGGTCCGCACATCCTTGTTGATGACATGCGTCAGCTCGTGGGCCAGGACGGCCTCCAGTTCGTCGCGATTCAGGGCCTGAACCAGCCCCCGCGTGACCGTGATCGAATACTGGCCTTCGTGCAGGCCGGTGGCAAAGGCATTCAGCTCCGGCTGTTCGATCAGCCTCAGCGTCGGCGTCTTCATCCCGCGCGAGATCGCCAGGTTTTCCAGCAGGTTGTAGATTTCGGGATTGCTCTGCCGATCCACCACCCGCGCGCCCGTCGCCAGATCGATGATGGCCTGGTTCGAGAAATAGGCGATCACGAACCACACCCCGGCCCCCGCGATGGCCAGCGGCATCGAACCGAGCAGCATCTGGGCCGAATAGACGAGGTCGCCTTCAAAGCTCTTGGTCGAGGGCAGATAGCCGTATCCCATCATCACCAGCTGGGCGGCATAGACGATGCCGGCCAAGAGCAAGGGGAACAGCGCCAACAGCAGGACGGAGCGCGTGTTGTTGGCCCAGATGTGGGTCTGAAGGCCGACAGCGGCCACGGCGCGCCTCTTAGAACTTCACCTGCGGCGGGGCCTCGTTCATGGCTGCGCGCGACTCCTCGCCGACATCAAAGAAGGCCTTGTCCGAGCCATAGCCGACCAGGCCCGCGAACAGGATGGTCGGAAACTGCCGGCGCACCGCATTGAACTCCTGTACGGCGTTGTTGAAGAAGCGCCGCGCCGCCGCCAGCTTGTTCTCGATGTCCGACAGCTCGGCCTGAAGCTGCTGGAAATTGGTGTTGGCCTTCAGGTCGGGATAGGCCTCGGCCAGGGCGAACAGCCGCCCCAGCGAGGCGGTCAGCACATTCTCGGCCTGAACCTTGTCGTTGACGCTGGCGGCCTGGGTCGCCTGGTTGCGCGCCTGGATCACGGCCTCGAGCGTGCCGCGCTCATGGCTGGCGTAGCCCTTCACCGTCTCGACCAGATTGGGGATCAGGTCCTGGCGTTGTTTCAGCTGAACATCAATGTCGGCAAAGGCCTGATCGGCGCGCTGATCCAGCCCGACCAGCCGGTTGTAGGCCCCCACCACCAGGAACAGGACCGCGACGACGATGACGCCGATGATGATAAGCGTGACCATGGGGACCTCCCGCCAGACAGACCCCGGATACTAGTGGCCCCGCCCCGACCCGTCATGCGGAATCGGACCCGTCAATCCTAACCAATCCTGACGCCGGTCATCGAGATCGAACCGCCCTCGATCCTGTCGTTGAAAAAGGCCACCGGCTCGCCCGGCCTCTGCTGCGCCACGACGTACAGCAGCGGCAGATAGTGTTCGTCGGTCGGCACGCTCAGTCGGGCGTCCTCGGCCAGATGCACCCAGTCGATCAGGGCGTCGTGGTCACCGGCAACCAGGGCCGCCTTGACGGCCGCGTCGAACGCCGTCGCCCACGGATAGGGGCCGCCGCCGTCGCGCTTCCAGGTCCTCAGATTATGCACCCAGTCCCCGGATCCGGCGATGATCACCCCCTCATCCCGCAGCGGAGCCAGGGCCTGGCCCAGCTCATAGTGGCCGCGCGCATCCAGCCGCCGATCCAGCGACAGTTGCACCACCGGCACATCGGCCTCGGGCCAGACATGGGCCAGCACCGACCAGGTGCCGTGATCCAGGCCCCACTGGTCCGTCACCACCGCTCCCGTCAGGGCGGCCACCCGCGCGGCCAGTTCGGGCGAGCCCGGTGCCGGGTACTGCATGGCGAACAGCTCGGCCGGAAACCCGCCGAAGTCATGGATCGTGGGCGGCGCGGTCTGTCCGGTGACGCCCAGGCCCTGCGTTTCCCAGTGGGCCGAGACCATGACCACGCCCCTGGGCTTGCCCAGCCCCTCGCCGATATTGCGCCACACCTCCGCAAAAGGGCCGCCCAGCGCATTCATGGGCGATCCGTGTCCGAAAAAGACGGCCGGTTGGGTCATGGTCATGGCTCCAATGCCTCTCCTGCCGCTCACCCCGGCGAAGGCCGGGAGGCCAGATGACAGGACGCCGCCGGGGTTCGCCCCGCGAAAATCGAGCCCTTGGATCTGGGTCCCGGCCTTCGCCGGGAAGAGCGGACTGGAGGATCTAGTTTTTCAGCTTCTTGGCGGTCTCAGCCACATAGCGGCCCTGCCAGCGCGCACCGTCCAGTTCGTTGTCGCTGGGCATCCGCGATCCGTCGCCGCCGGTGATGGTGGTGGCCCCATAGGGGCTGCCGCCGGTGATTTCGTCCATCCGCATCTGGCCGGCCCAGGCATAGGGCAGGCCTGCCACCAGCATGCCGTGATGCAGGAGCGTCTGGATCAGCCCGATCAGGGTCGTCTCCTGACCGCCGTGCTGGGTCGCCGTGGCCGTGAAGGCCGAGCCGACCTTGCCGACGAAGGCCCCTTTCATCCACAGGCCGCCGGTCTGGTCCAGGAAGTTACGCATCTGGCTGGCGACCGTCCCATAGCGGGTACCGGCACCGATGATGATGGCGTCATAGCCTTCCATCTCGGCCACGTTGGCCACCGGCGCCGCCTGATTCATCTTGTAGCCGCTCTGGATCGCCAGCTCTTCCGGCACCAGTTCGGGCACGCGCCGGATATCCACCTGCACGCCCTCGACCTCGCGCGCGCCTGCCGCCACGGCCTCGGCCATCATTTCCAGATGCCCGTAGGTCGAATGATAAAGAACCAGAACCTTGGTCATGTCGCCGTCCCTTCAAACTGTAACCGATTATGTGCCGGATATAAGGCGCTCCACCCCGAATGCAAGGGGACTCATCTGAGCCGCTCATCCCCGCGAAAACGGGAGGAACGGCAGACAAAGAGAGGGCTGGAGCTACACCTTCAAACCCCAAATCTCAGACTGCTCACGCCGCACCATCTCCTCGGCCCCTGCCGGTCGCACGGTGCGATAGGCCGGATGCTCGGCCTCGATCACCTCGACCATGGCGGCGATCATCTCGGTCGGGTCGTGCTGGTGGGTCAGTTCGCGCACCGGCCAGTGCTCGACCACACGTTCGCCCTGGTCCCACCATTGGTCCATCGCCTCCATGCCGGTGTCGTTGAAACCGGTCCGGTAGGCCCCCGGATTGATCGTCACCACCTGCACCCCATAGGGGGCCAGCTCCTCGCGCATCGCCGAACAGATGCCCTCCACCGCGTGTTTGGACGCCGCATAGGCCCCGTCGAACGGCACCTTGACCAGGCCGGCCACCGACGACGTCCAGACGATCCGCCCGGCCTCCTTGGCCACCATCTGGCGAGCGAACCCTTGCGCCAGTTCCAGGGCGGCAAACACATTGGTCTCGAACACCGAGCGAAAGACCGACATCGGTATCTCGACCAGCGGCCCGGATTCCATGATCCCCGCATTGTTGAACAGCACGTCGACCTCGATCGCCAAGGCCTTGGCCCGGTCGATCTCGCTCAGCACATCCAGCTTGATCACCTCAGCCGCCAGACCCGCCTCGGCCAACGCCTGGCGCAACTCGGTCACCTGCGGCCAGATCTGACAGCCCGCGATCACCCGGTGGCCCCGCCGCGCCAGCTCGAACGCCACGCCACGCCCGAACCCGGACCCCGCCCCGGTGATCAGAACCGTCTTGCTCATCTGCTTGCCTTTCGCCGGGTCGTCTCCACAGCCGGCGACGAGTTTAGGGCAAGGCCGCCGCACCGCACCAGCACCCGTGATCAACTCCGTTCTGGACGCCGTCGCCAGATCGGACGACCCTTGCTCCAACGCCATGGCTGATGACACCCCCCGCGATTCCTCCGGCCCATCGCCCGCCCTGAACGCGGTCGATCTGGATCGGCTGCGCGCCCTCAATCGCACCAAGGCGATGGCGACCGGCGCGCTGGTGGTGTCGACCGCCACCTTCCTGACGGCCCGCGCGTTGCAGCCGCAATGGCCCTGGCTCGGCTACGTCGCCGCCACCGCAGAGGCGGCCACCATCGGCGGGTTGGCCGACTGGTACGCCGTGGTGGCGCTGTTCAAGCGGCCCTTGGGCCTGCCGATCCCGCATACGGCGATCATCCCGGAAAACCAGGGCCGCATCGCCGCAAACCTCGGCCGGTTCATCGAGCAGAACTTCCTCGACGAAACGACGGTGCGCGCCAAGCTGGCCGAGGTCGATTTCGCCGCCCAGGTCGCCGACTGGCTGGTCGACCCGGATCGCGCCGACGGACTGGCCCGCTTCGTTGTGCGTCTCACGCCCCAGGCGCTGCAGGCGATCGACCATTCCGGCCTGCGCGACTTCGTCGCTCAGCGCATCGTCGCCGAACTGGAAAAGGTCCAGGTCGCGCCCCTGGCGGCCGGTGTCCTGAATGCCTTTGTCGAAGATGGACGGCATCAAAGACTGTTCGACGAGCTGACCCGCATCGTCGGCCGGTTTCTCGAAGACGAGGCGGCGCTTGGGGCCATGCGTGAGCGTATCCGCGCAGAGCTGCCCAGCCTGTTCAATCTGTTCAAGGCCGACGCCTTCCTGCTGAACAAGATCATCGGCGCGGCCTCGGCGCTGCTGGAAGAGGCCCGTGTCGAACCGGACCATCCGATCCGGCTCGAATTCGACGCCGCCGTCTGGGGCTTCATCCGACGCCTGAAGTCTTCAAAGCTCTATGCCCGGCGCGCCGAGGAGATGAAGCACGACCTGCTCTCCCGCCCCGAGGTGCGCCAGATGGCCGGCGAGATGTGGGACAGCCTCAGAACCCTGCTCGAAAACGACGCTCGCTCCGACGCGTCCGTCATCCAGCGACATCTGGCCAGTCTGTCCGTCGAGGTCGGACGCCACCTGGCCGCCGACCCGGTCGTGCGCGCCGATATGAATCAGGGCTTCGTCACGGCCCTGTCCGCCTTTATCGAAAGCCAGAAGCCCGGCGTGTCCAGCTTCATCACCGAACAGGTCAACCGCTGGGACCTGCGCCAACTGGTCCAGGTGATCGAGCTGAATGTCGGGCGCGATCTTCAGTTCATCCGCTTCAACGGCATGATCATCGGCGGCCTCGCCGGCCTGGCGCTCTATACGTTCCAGGCTCTGGTCTTCCGGCACTGACCGCCTGAAACCCATCCGCCCTAGATATGGATCACCCGTCCATAGGCATCCAGCGCCGCCTCGTGCATGGCCTCGCTCATCGTCGGGTGCGGATAGACGGTGCCCATGACGTCCTCTTCGGTCGCCTCCATCGTGATGGCGGTGACATAGCCCTGGATCATCTCCGTGACCTCGGCCCCGATCATATGGGCCCCGATCAGGGCACCGGTCTTGGCATCGAAGATGGTTTTGACGAAGCCCTCGGTTTCGCCCGACGCAATGGCCTTGCCGTTCACCTTGAAGGGGAAGCGGCCGACCTTGACCTCGCGCTTGTCGGCCTTGGCGGCCTGTTCGGTCACGCCCACCGACGCCACCTGCGGCGTCGTATAGGTGCAGCCGGCGATGGGCGAATGCACGTTCGGGCTCTTGAAGCCGGCGATGTGCTCGGCGGCATGAATACCCTCATGGCTCGCCTTGTGCGCCAGCCACGGCGCGCCGGCGCAGTCGCCGATGGCGTACAGCCCCTTCACATTGGTCAGGCAGTGGCTGTCGGTCTTGATGTGTCCGCGGTCCAGCTCGACGCCCAGCGCCTCCAGCCCGATGCCGTCGGTATTGGCCGTGATCCCGACCGCGGAAATACAGACCTCGGCCTCCAGGCTCTCAGCCTTGCCACCGACCTCGATCTCGACCTTCACGCCCGAGGCCGTCTTGGACACCTTGGTGACCTTGGCCCCGACCTTGAACTTGATGCCGCGCTTTTCGAAGGCCTTCTGGGCGGCCTTGGAGATTTCCTCGTCCTCGACCGGCATGATCCGGTCGACGGCCTCGACCACCGTGACTTCTGACCCCAGCGCCCGGTAGAAGCTGGCGAACTCCAGGCCGATGGCCCCCGAGCCGATCACCACGAACGACTTGGGCAGTTTCTTCGGCGCCAGCGCCTCGCGGTAGGCCCAGATCTTGTCGTCGTCGGCCTCCAGCCCGATCTGCGGCAGGGCCCGCGCCCGCGCCCCGACCGCCAGCATCACCGCCTTGGCCTCGACGTTACGGCTCTTGCCGTCCTTCAGCTTGATGACGACCTTGGGGGCCGCCCCGCCCTTTTCGAGCCTGGCGTCACCCTCGATGACCTCGATCTTGTTCTTCTTCATCAGGAAGCCGACGCCCTGATTGAGCTGTTTGGCCACCCCGCGCGAGCGGGCAATGATGGCGTCGAAATCGAACCCCACCTTGTCGGCCGACAGGCCGTAGTCCTTCAGGTGCGACAGGCTCTCGTACTTCTCGCCGGACTTCAGCAGCGCCTTGGTCGGGATACAGCCCCAGTTCAGGCAGATGCCGCCCAGGTTCTCGCGCTCGACGATGGCGACCTTCTGGCCCAGCTGGCTGGCCCGGATCGCCGCCACATAGCCCCCGGGGCCAGAACCAATGACGATCAGGTCAAACTCAGCCATTAGCCAAATTCCTCCAGTTGCAGATTGAATTTTGCTGCAATCATGGGCTCGAAATCCAAGATTGTCGTCGCCTTCACACATTTTCCAACGCCGATCTCTGTATCGACGTTGTCGTGGATGGCGTGTGTCAGAATTCCCAGCAACGCCGTTCGCATACCGCCCAACTGTCCCCTGCCGCCGGGCAAGAGTATCGCACCCTCATTGATCAGCATGACCGGCGATCCGCTGCTGCCCCCATAGATATGACCATCCACCAGAAAAGCCGGTCGGCCCTTGTAGTCGATCTGGAGAGGTGTGGCGGTAGTAACCCGTCGCGCGACAGGAATGAGGTTGACCTCGTCGTACTCTCCAGCCGGACAGCCAACCATGTACAAATCTTCGAGCCATCGGAGTTCACTAAGGAGTTCCGGAGAGGCAAGCCCTTCCCGATGCCATGTGAATGGCCAAGGATGAAGGCCAGCGCCGAGATACCCGTTGAGTTGGCGACCGATGGGCGCAAGGCACACGTCTTCCGTTTCATGGAATAAAAAGTCCGAAGACGAGCATACAAAATCCAGCGGCTCCGACACATCCAACGTTCCGTTCGACGCCTTCTGACCCAGAAGGAACTGAATATCTCCCTTACCCCTTACTACATGGGCGGCGGTCACGAGGCAGGTGACCTCAGTCGATCTCTGTCGGAACGTAAAAAAGAACCCGGTGCCTGCTGGCTTCCAGTTTCCCAGTTCATTTTTGGCGTTCAGGCGTACAGAACCACGAAACACCTGCTCCGACGGCGAACCGGACTCCATTACGCCAGCATCGTCACAGGATCTTCGATCATCGCCTTGAAGACCTGCAGGAACCTGGCCCCGATGGCCCCGTCGACGACGCGGTGATCGCAGGTCAGGGTCACGCTCATCACCGTCGCCACGGCCAGCTGGCCGTTCTTGACCACGGGCCGCTGCTCGCCCGCGCCCACCGACATGATCGCGCCCTGCGGCTCATTGATGATCGAGGCAAAGGTCTTGATGCCGAACATTCCCAGGTTCGAGACGCTGAACGTGCCGCCCTGGAACTCTTCGGGCTTCAGCTTGCGATCCCGCGCCCGCTTGGCCAGGTCCTTCGATTCCGTCGCGATCTGGCTCAGACTCTTGGTTTCAGCCGCAAAGATGATCGGGGTGATCAGGCCGCCGTCGATGGCCACCGCCATCGCCACATCGGCGTGGTGGTGCATCGCAATGCCCTCGGGCGTGTAGGAGGCGTTCGCCTCCGGCACCGCCTTCAGGGCCATGGCCGAGGCCTTCATCACGAAGTCATTGACCGACACCTTGACGCCCTGGCTCTCCAGCATCGCATTGACCTTGGCCCGCGCCGCCAGCAGCCCGTCGATCTCGCAATCGATCGTCAGCGGGAAGTGCGGCACATCGCGGAAGCTGTCGGTGAGACGTCGCGCGATGGCTTTTCTCATGCCGTCCAGCGGGATCAGGTCGTAGCTGCCCGGCTTGATGCCCTGCTGCTCCAGCGACTGCACCTGACGCGCCTCGCCCTTGGCCGCCGTCGCCGGGGCCTTGGCGCCGCCGCCCTTGCCGGCCGCCTCGACATCGGTCGCCACGATTCGACCCTTGGGACCCGTTCCCTTGATCGCCTTCAGATCCAGCCCGGCCTGCGCCGCCAGTCTCCGCGCCAGCGGCGAGGCGAACACGCGCTCGCCTGATCCACCCACACTTGCGGCGGCCGCGGGCTTGGGAGCGTCCGCCTTCACAGGTTTCGCCTTCGCCGGCTCAGCCGGCGCGGCCTCGACCTTCGGAGCCGGCACCGCCAGGCCGCCTTCGCCCTTCAGCCGCGCGATCACGGCATTGACCTTCACGCCCTCGGTCCCTTCGGGAACCAGGATCTCGGCCACCTCGCCCTCGTCGACCGCCTCGACCTCCATGGTCGCCTTATCGGTCTCGATCTCGGCGATCACATCCCCGGCCGACACGGTGTCACCGGCCTTGATGTGCCACTTCGTCAGATTGCCCTCCTCCATCGTCGGAGACAGGGCCGGCATCAGGATGTCGGTCATGCTCAGCCTTTCTTGGCCGGGGCCTCGGTGGTCATGTTCGTGGCCATCGGGATTTCCGTGGCCGAGTCCCAGCCTTCCTTGATCTGGCTCAGCACGTCTTCCTGCGTTCCGCGGCCGTTCGAGGCATAGACGTTCGAGAAGTGGAAGGCCGCCTCATAGAGCATCCGCCCGACGTTCTTGGGGTCCTTCAACAGCGGTGCCAGCACATACTCCGGCCGGTCGTGGATCCACCAGGCACGCATCAGTTCCACCGCATTGTCGGCGTGCGGGCCGTTCACGGCACCATCAGGCATACGGATTTCACGAGCCGGCATAGGTCACCTTCTTCACAGCTTCGACGATTTTCTCAACGGTCGGAAGCGTCCGGGCTTCCAGATTGGCGGCATAGGGCATGGGTACGTCTTCCTGGTGCACGCGCAGCGGCGGCGCATCCAGATAGTCGAAGGCGTGCTCGGTCACCCGCGCGCAGATTTCCGCCCCGACCCCCATCGGGCCCCAACCCTCCTCGACAGAGACGATCCGGTTGGTCTTCCTCACGCTCTCCAGGATCGTCTCATGGTCCAGCGGACGCAGCGTCCTCAGGTCGATGACCTCGGCGGAAATCCCCTGATTGGCCAGCTCATCCGCCGCCTTTAGGGCGAACCCGACCATGCGGCTGTGCGAGGTGATGGTCACATCCGTGCCCTCACGCCGGACCTTGGCCTTGCCGATCGGCACGACCCAATCCTCGACCTCCGGCACATCGAACTCGGTGCCGTACATCATCTCGTGTTCGAGGAAGACGACCGGGTTCGGGTTGCGGATCGCGGCCTTCAACAGCCCCTTGGCGTCGGCCGCATCATACGGGGCCAGCACGATCAGACCCGGCACATTGGCGTACCAGGCCGAATAGTCCTGGCTGTGCTGGGCCGCCACGCGACTGGCCGCGCCGTTCGGCCCGCGGAACACGATCGGACAGCGAATCTGGCCGCCCGACATATACAGCGTCTTGGCCGCCGAGTTGATGATGTGGTCGATCGCCTGCATGGCGAAGTTGAAGGTCATGAACTCCACGATGGGTTTCAGACCCGCCATCGACGCCCCGACCCCGACCCCGGCAAAGCCGTATTCGGTGATCGGCGTATCGATCACCCGGCGGTCACCGAACTCCTGCAACAGCTCACGACTGACCTTATAGGCCCCCTGATACTGGGCGACCTCCTCGCCCATCAGGAACACGGTCTCGTCGCGCCGCATCTCCTCGGCCATGGCATCGCGCAGCGCGTCGCGCACGGTCGTCTTGACCAGCTTGGCATCCGCCGGAATTTCCGGGTCGACCAGCTCGACTTTGGAGGTCGGTGGGGCGGAGACCGCCTGCGGTTCTGTCTCCCCTCCATCGCCAGATGGGGGGGTGGCCGCCTTGGCGGCCGGGGGGGACGACGACGCACTATCGCCGCCCGCCAGCCGCGCAATCACGGCATTGACCTTCACGCCCTCGGTGCCCTCGGGGATCAGGATCTCGGCCACTTCGCCCTCGTCGACGGCCTCGACCTCCATGGTCGCCTTGTCGGTCTCGATCTCGGCAATCACATCGCCCGCCTTGACGGTGTCGCCCGCCTTGACGTGCCATTTGGTCAGATTGCCCTCCTCCATCGTCGGAGAGAGCGCCGGCATCAGGATGTCGGTCATTGCGCGGCCTCCTGATAAACGTCAGTGTAAAGCTCAGACGGGTCCGGCTCCGGGCTCTGTTGGGCGAACTGCACCGCCTCGGCCACGATGGCCTTCACATCGTCCTCGATCGGCTTGAGGTCCGCCTCGGTCGCCCCGGCGACCTCCAGGAGCTGCTTCACATGATCGATCGGGTCGCGGGTCTTCTTGACCTCATCGACCTCTTCCTTGGTCCGGTATTTGGCCGGATCGCTCATGGAATGGCCGCGATAGCGATAGGTCTTCACCTCAAGAATGTACGGCCCGCCGCCTTCGCGCGCGCGCTTCACGGCCCGGGCCGTCGCATCGCGCACCGCCAGCACATCCATGCCGTCGACCTGCTCGCCCGGAATGCCGAAGCTGGCCCCGCGCTGATACAGCTCGGTCGTCGAGGACGACCGCTCGATCGAGGTGCCCATGGCGTACTGGTTGTTCTCGATGATGTAGATGGCCGGCAGCTTCCACAGCTCGGCCATGTTGAAGCTCTCATAGACCTGGCCCTGGTTGGACGCGCCGTCACCGAAATAGATGAAGGCCACCGAATCGTCGCCCCGGTACTTGCCCGCGAACGCCAGACCCGTGCCCAGCGACACCTGCGCCCCGACGATGCCGTGCCCGCCGTAAAACGCCGTCGGCACATCGAACATGTGCATCGAGCCGCCCTTGCCCTTGGACGAGCCGCCAATGCGCCCGGTCAGCTCGGCCATCACGGCATTCGGGTCCATGCCCGCCGCCAGCATATGGCCGTGGTCGCGGTAGCCGGTGATGATCTTGTCAAAGCCCTGTTTGACGTTGGCCTGTACGCCCACCGCCACGGCTTCCTGGCCGATATAGAGGTGGCAGAATCCCCCGATCAGGCCCATGCCGTACAGCTGTCCGGCCCGCTCCTCGAAGCGGCGGATCAGCAGCATCTCGCGGTAATAGCCCAGGAGCTCGTCCTTGGACGCCTCGGGGCCATTGGATGTCTTGGCGTTTGTCTTGGCGGCGGCTTTCGCCATCCGGCGTCCTCCCAGACCTTATAACCTTACGGAAAGCGGGCTTTAGCAGCCTTCGGTTCCGCTTGGCAAAGGCTAGAACAGTCAGGAGACGCTCTGGCGGATCACATAATCGTCGGGCCGGGCAAACCCCAGCACCACGCGGGCGCGTTCTTCCAGCATATCGATGGACAAGGTCGCCTCCGACAGGCCCGCGACCCGGGCGCTCAATTCCCGCCGGGACGCCTGCAACTCGGCCAGTTCCGCCCGTCGCGCCGCCAGTTCCTGATGCCGCTCCGTGCCGTTCAGCAGCCCCCGCTCGCCCGTCAGGGCCTGGGCCGAGAAATAGCCGATCAGGCCGACCAGAACCGCCAGGCGGATATAGGGTTTGAAATTGAACACCAAGGCCCTGGGCTCGCTCGCTGGAGTCGATTCTTCAGTCGTGTGCGAACAGGCTTAATTTTTGGCTAATTTCCTTAGCCTCGGGCCCAACGTCATGGCCGGGTTTATCCCGGCCATCCATCACCTCAGTCGTCGTCAGTTGCCCACCGTTAGCAGCCGTGGGTCAACAAGCACGGGCCAGTGCTGACGCTCGCCCTACTCCCTCAGCACGCTCTCGCCCGCGTACACCGCCAGATCACCCAGCATCTCCTCGATCCGAAGCAACTGGTTGTATTTCGCCAACCGGTCCGAGCGCGCCAGCGAACCGGTCTTGATCTGTCCGCAGTTGGTCGCCACCGCCAGGTCGGCGATGGTTGAATCCTCGGTCTCGCCCGAGCGGTGGCTCATCACCGCCGTATAGCCCGACCGGTGCGCCAGATCGACAGCGTCCAGGGTCTCGGACAGGGTCCCGATCTGATTGACCTTGACCAGGATCGAGTTGGCCAGGCCCTCGCCGATCCCGGCCAGCAGACGCGCCGGATTGGTCACGAACAGATCGTCCCCGACCAGCTGGATATTGTCGCCCAGCCGCTCGGTCAGCAGCTTCCAGCCCTCGAAATCATCCTCGGCACAGCCATCCTCGATCGACACGATCGGGAATTTGGCGACCAGCCCGGCCAGATAGTCGACCATGCCGGCCTGATCGAAAGTCTTGCCTTCGCCTTCAAGCACATATTTGCCGTTCTTGAAGAACTCGGTCGAGGCCACATCCAGTGCCAGCTGGAAGTCCTGGCCGGCCTCATAGCCCGCCGCCTTGCCGGCCTTGACGATGAACTCCAGCGCGGCTTCCGCCGAGGCCAGGTTCGGTGCAAAGCCGCCTTCGTCACCCACATTGGTGTTGTGGCCCGCGTCCTTCAACGCACCCTTCAGGGCGTGGAAGATTTCCGTGCCCATGCGCAGACCTTCCGAGAAGCTGTCGGCCCCCGTCGGCATGATCATGAATTCCTGGATATCGATCGGGTTGTCGGCATGGGCCCCGCCATTGATGATGTTCATCATCGGAACCGGCAGCACGCGCGCCGACACGCCACCGACATAGCGATAAAGCGGCAGGCCCGACGAGATCGCGCTGGCCCGCGCGCAGGCCAGCGACACCCCCAGGATGGCATTGGCCCCCAGCCGGCCCTTGTTGTCGGTCCCGTCCAGCCCGATCAGGTTCTCGTCGATCCGGCGCTGGTCTTCGGCGTCCATGCCGCACAGGGCATCGAAGATCTCGGTATTGACCGCATCGACGGCCTTTTCGACGCCCTTGCCGCCCCAGCGCTTCTTGTCGCCGTCGCGCTTTTCGACCGCCTCATGGGCCCCGGTTGAGGCTCCCGAGGGCACCGCCGCGCGGCCAAAGGCCCCGTCTTCCAGAACCACATCCACCTCGATGGTGGGGTTGCCCCGGCTGTCGAGGATCTGGCGGGCGGTGATGTCGGCGATATCGGTCATGGGAATGCTCGGTGGCTGGGGTTTGCCGGGTCTTATCCGCCAAGGGTCCGCGCGGCAAGGAAGGCGCGAACATCCCCGCTCGCGCCGTCCCCCCTATCCTTGGCGACCGAGGAGAATCTCATGCACATGAACGACATTCCGATGGGTATCGCGCCACACCGGGCCCTGCCCCGCATTCGACTGTCGCCGGAAATCTGGGACGCGATCCGCGACCGCTATCACAATGGCGAAAGCGCCGAGGCCCTGTCCGACCTCTTCGGCATCAGCCTGTCGTCGTTTCGCGTCCATGCGCGCGAGGGCGGCTGGCGGCGCATGGATTCTCCCGATCCCATCGTCGAGGCTCCACCCACCCCCGAAGACCTGGCGCGGGACGAGCGGCCCAACATCGGCGTCATGGCCGACATCGCCATGCGCCGCGCCGCCCGCGCCGTCCGCGAAGGCCGACTGACCGAGGCCCGGGGCTGGACCCGCGTTGGTCGATCCCTGGCCGCCGCCGCCCGCCGTGAGCGCCCTGGCCGCGATGAGGCCTGAGCCGGAAATAGTGCACCTAGTGCACCTAGTGCACTTAGTGCACGCGATTCACCGTGCACTAAATGTCGGAACCGAGCCCGCTGGATCGTCAAGGATCAGGGCTTGCGAGCGTGCTGCCAAGGTCCGCCAGCCTGTCCGCCTCGGTCATGGTCAGCTTCCGTCAGACTCGCCCCCGGCGAATTGTCAGGCACCGTTCAGCCAGACTAACACAGGTTGGAGATTGAACCCCTCGTCTGGAGACTGTGATGATCGCCCGCCTGCCTGCATTCCTCGCTGCCGCCGTCGTTCTGGCTGTTCCGGCGGTCGCCTCAGCGCAGGCCCAGCTGGGTGCCAATCAGGACCTGGGACCGAACCAGCAGATCCAGTCCTCAAACAATCGCTTCCACCTGATCATGCAGAGCGACTGCAACCTGGTGCTCTACGAGGGGGCCAGGGCCCTTTGGGCTTCCGGCACCCATGGTCGGGGGCGGGACTGCCGGGCCGTCATGCAGAGCGACGGCAATCTCGTGGTCTATGACGCGTCTCAGGCCCCGCTCTGGGCCTCCAACACCGCTGGACGGTCGGGGGCCACCCTGCGTCTGGAAGACAGCGGCAACCTTCAGGTCGCCTCCGGCAGTCGCACCCTGTGGCAGTCCAATACGGCCCAGGGCGGCGGTGGCCGCAACCCTGATCGGGGCGATCGCCCGAACCGTCCTGATCGCCCGAACCGCCCGGATCGTCCGCCCAGCGCCGCCGGCCAGAACCTGCTGCGCGCCGGCCAGACCCTCTATGCTAACGACCAGATTCGCTCACGAACGGGCCGCTACCATCTGATCCTGCAACAGGACTGCAACCTGGTCCTTTACGAGGGAGCTCGGGCGCTTTGGGCGAGCCGCACCCAAGGCGGCGGCCCGAATTGCCAGGCGACCCTTCAGCAGGACGGCAATCTTGTCGTCTATGACGGGCGCGGAGCGTCGCTCTGGAGCTCCGCTACGGTCGGACGGACCAATGCCACCCTGCAACTGGAAGACAACGGCGACCTCTCCCTCTATTCGGCCGGGCGCGCCTATTGGACCTCCGGAAGCCGTCAGGACAGAGGCGACCGGAATGGGGGCCGGGACGATCGCAATCGCCCCTGGGCGGGAGCCGACGTCCTGCGCGGCGGCGACGAGCTGCGGAGTGATCGCGAGGACCGGATCGCATCTGACGGTGGCACCTATGTCCTGACCCTGCGGCGCTCCTGCAATGTCGAGATCACCGAGCCGGGCTGGTCCTCCTCGCCGCGCTGGAGCACCGGGTCTTCGGGGGCCGGTCGCAACTGCTACCTGGTCATGGAACACGACGGTGAGCTCCTGCTGTATGCCGGCGGTCGCGTGATCTGGGGCACCGACACCTCAGGGCGCAACGTCATGGCCTACGTCAACCGCGACGGCCACCTTGTCCTGGTCGACCGCGACAGCAATCGCGAGATCTTCAACAGCCGCCGGGATCGCGGTCGGCGCTACTAGGCCGACCTCCTAGGAGCAGCCCTCAACCAACTGAATGTCCGGTCCGCCGACATGGACCAGGATGACATTGCCGTCGGCTCCGATCTCGTAGCGGATACCGCGCCGTGCGGGGTCCTGGATGTACTCGTCGGCCTCCGGCCGCTCACCGTCCCAGACGAAAATGTCCTCGGCCGGGGCCTCGACATAGGTGTGCGGCGTCACCACCGCCCGGCCGCCATAGAAGGCCTTGATCTCGGCCGCCGACGATCCGACGCCAAAGCCGTCTGCCGTCACCAGGGTTGCCGGCTCAAAGACCGATATCCGCGTCAGCACGCCCTGACCCACCATGACCAACAGCCCCTCGGGGGCCTGCATCGGTCGGAACTGGTCGCAGTATTCCGGCTCGGCCCCTCCGACGGCCTCAGGTTCGGAATCCTCGCCCATGGCTGCCACGACCTCGGCCCGCGTCATGCCGATTCGCAGCGGACCCCAGCCTTCGGCTGTGAGGGCCTCAGGGTCCGGCACCCCAGCGGGGGCCTCGCCGGCTGGTTCGGACCGGGCCGGCGGTGTCGGGGTGTCGGCCGGCTCGCAAGCCATGAGGGTCAAGGCCGAAGTGGCGACGGCAAGGCTGGCAATCAGGCGCATGGGGGCGTCCCTCCTGGCGACTCTGATCACAAACGCAGAACGCCGTGCGAACCATCGCACGGCGTTCTCAAAGGCGCAAAGCTGAGGAAAGACCTAGTCTTCCTTCTGCTCCAGAACCTGACGGCCCTTGTACATGCCGGACTTCAGGTCGATGTGGTGCGGACGGCGCAGCTCGCCGGTGTCCTTGTCCTCGACATAGGCATTGGTGCCCAGGGCGTCGTGGGCGCGGCGCATATTGCGACGCGAGGGCGAGGTCTTTCGCTTCGGAACGGCCATATCCGTCTCTCGTTAGGGTTCGGGCGCCGCAGCAAAGGACGCAGAAAATGGAACGGGCGGCCACCGGGGCCGCCTTCGGAGCGCGGGCTTATGCCTCAACCGCCCGCCGAGTTCAAGAGGCCTCGCCGGTCAGATCCTTCACCAGCACCTCGAACCACAGGTCATCCCTCAGCGGCAGGCCCATGCGCGGATTGTCCATCGGGAACGGTCGCGTCTCGCCGGTGCGGCGATAGCCCATCCGCTCGTACCAGGCGATCAGCTCGACCCGCTGCCAGAAGACCTGCATCTCGACCCGGTGCTTGCCGAATCTGTCGGCCAGTTCGCGTTCCGCCGCCAGCACCAGCGCCTTGCCGACGCCTACGGCCTGGCGCGTCGGATCGACCGCCAGCATTCCAAGGTAGCCCGCCTCGCCCCGGTCGGCGATCAGGACGCTGCCGATCAGATCGGCTCCGTCAAATGCCATCAGGATCGACTGGGACGGGTCGGCCAGGATCTCGTCCAGCCCGGCCCGGTCCGTCCGTTGCCCGCCCAGCAGGTCGGCCTCGGTGGTCCAGCCGCGCCGGGATCCCTCGCCGCGATAGGCCCCTTCAATCAGCGGCAGCAGTTCGGAAATATCCGAGGGCCGCGCCTGCCGGATCGTCAGTCCAATCATGCCCACCTGCTCCCCCTCCTGGCCTGGCCCTGTCTGGATGGGTTCCGACCGCCTGTGTTAAGCCAATCCGACCGCCAGGGAGAAGAGCCATGGGCCGTATTGCACACTCGGGTCTCGCCTTCACCCGCCTGCTGACGGTCGCCGTCCTCCTCTGGACGGGGGGCGTTACCATGGCTCTGGCCATGGCCCAGGATCCCGCCCCACCCGCTGCGCGCATCAGCGTCTATCGCAATGCCGTCCTGATCGACGGCACCGGGGCCGATGCCCGGCCCGGCATGTCCATCGTCATCGCCGACGACCGCATCCAGGCCGTGGCCCCCGACGCCGACATCACGCCGCCGGACGGAGCCGAGATCATCGACGCCGGCGGTCTCTATGTTCTGCCCGGCCTGATCGACACACATGTCCACCTGGGCACCGATCCCAGCCGCGCCTGGGCCGAGGCCACCCTGCGCCGGTTGCTCTACAGCGGGGTGACGGCCGTGCGCGACATGGCGGGTGACGCCCGCTTCCTCGCCGAACTGCAGCGCCAGGTTCTCGTGGGCGAGGTCCCCGGACCCGACCTCTATTACGTCGCCCTCATGGCCGGGCCGAGCTTCTTCATCGACCCCCGTACCCACGCCGCCGCTCGCGGCACGACGCCGGGCCAGGCCGCCTGGATGCAGGCCGTCGACGCCGATACCGACATGGCCCTGGCCGTCGCCCGGGCGCGGGGCACAGGGGCCACGGCCATCAAGATCTACGCCAATCTCGATGGGCAGACCGTGCACCGCATCATCGAAGAGGCCCACCGCCAGGACTTCCCTGTCTGGGCCCACGGCATGCTCTTCCCGGGCCTGCCGGCCGACATCGTCGCCGCCGGCCCCGAGGTCATCTCTCATGTCTGCTACCTCGGCTATCAGCTGCCGCCACGCCCGGCCAACTATCACGAGCGGACGGGCGTGGACGTCTCCCTGTTCGAGGCCGGTATCCCCACCGAAATCACCACCCTTTTCGACCAGATGCACGAAAGCGGCATCGTGCTGGACGCCACCGCTCGCATCTATGCGCCGGGCCCCGGCGGCGATGCTCCGGGCAGCTGGCGCTGCGAAGGCGACCTGGCTTTCCGGCTGATCAACGAGGCCTGGCGGCGTGGCGTCATGATTTCGGCGGGCACCGACGGGGACACCGCCTGGGACCATCCCTACCCCGCGCTGCACGAAGAGCTGGAACTGCTGACCGACCGCGCCGGCCTGCCGCCGATGGAGGCCATCCGCGCCGCCACCGCCGTCGCCGCGCGGGCTGTGAACCAGGAGGACCAGATGGGCACTATCGAACCCGGCAAGCTGGCCAACCTGGTGTTCGTGCATGACGACCCCCTGGCCGATGTCAGCAATCTGCGCAGCGTCGCCTTCACGGTTCGCCGGGGCGTCGCCTATCAACGTGAGGACTATGTTCCCGTGACGGAGGAAGAAATGGCGGAGATCGGCTCGTGAGTCTGACCCTGGACCGTCGCACCCTGATACTGTCGACAGCTGCGACCGCCGGAACTCTGGTGGCCGAAGCCGCCTCAGCACAAACACCCGACCGCTGGCGCGACGCGCTGATCATCAATGCCCTGGGCGGCCTGGCCGATCCCAACGTCCGTGGCGACGGCCCGCCCAGCCGCCGCCCGGTCCTGGACCCCCGCATTCTGCAGGACGCCCATGCCTCTGGAATGGCCGCGGTCAACATTACCCTCGGCTATGTCGCCGGCGACGAGGATCCCTTCGAGGCCTCGATCAGCGACATCGCCGCCTGGGACGCCGCCGTGCGCGCCCACCCCGCTGACCTGATCAAGGTCTGGGGCGTCGAGGACATCCTGCGCGCCAAGGCCGAGAACCGCATCGGCCTGATCTACGGCTTCCAGAACGCCGCCCAGGTCGGCGACGACCTCGAACGCATCGACATCTTCGCCGACCTCGGGGTCCGCGTTATCCAGCTGACCTACAACCCCGCCAATCACATCGGCGACGGGGCCATGGCCCCTGAGAATCGGGGGCTCAGCCCCTTCGGGCGCCTGGTCATCGAGCGGCTCAACGCCAACCGGATCATGGTCGACCTGTCGCACAGCGGCGAGCAGACCTGCCTGGAGGCCGCCGAGGTCTCGACCCGGCCGATCTCGATCAACCACACTGGCTGCCGCGCCGTCGCCGACCTCCCGCGCAACAAGACCGACGAAGAGCTGCGGCGGGCCGCCTCGCGCGGCGGCTTCATCGGCATCTACTTCATGCCGTTCCTGAATGTGACGGGTCACGCCATACCCGACGATGTGGTCGCCCACATCGAGCATGCGGTGAACGTCTGTGGCGAAGATCATGTCGGCATCGGTACGGACGGCGGCGTCACCCCGATCGACGACATGCCGGCCTATCTCGAACGCCTGGCCGCCGAGGTGGAGGCTCGCCGCGCCGCCGGCATCGGCGCAGCCGGCGAACGGGCCGACACCCTGCCCTTCGTGCCCGGCCTGGAGGGGCCCGATCAGTTCTTCGACCTGGCCGACCGCCTGGCCGCGCGCGGTCATTCCCGGGCCCGGATCGAGAAGATTCTCGGCGGCAACTTCCTGGCCTTCGCGCGCGAGATCTGGGGCTAGACCAGCCGGCTCTGCTCGACCGCCGCGGCGATGAAGCTGGCGAACAGCGGGTGCGGCGCGAACGGCCGGCTCTTCAGCTCGGGGTGATACTGGACGCCCACGAACCACGGATGGTCGGGCCGCTCGACCGTCTCGGGCAGCACCCCGTCCGGCGACAGGCCGGCGAAGACCATGCCGGTCGCCTCGATCCGGTCGCGGTAGTTGATGTTGACCTCATAGCGATGGCGATGACGCTCCGAGATCGTGGTCGAGCCATAGATGTCGGCGATGAGGGACCCGCCTTTTAGCGTCGCGTCATAGGCCCCCAGCCGCATGGTCCCGCCCAGATCACCATCGGCCTTGCGCTGGACCCGCTCATTGCCCTGGACCCACTCGGTCATCAGGCCGACGACCGGTTCCTCGGCCTCGCCGAATTCGGTCGAGGTCGCGTCCGGCAATCCGCCCAGGCTGCGGGCGGATTCGATCACCGCCATCTGCATCCCGAAACAGATGCCGAAGTACGGCACCTTGCGCTCGCGTGCGAAGCGGACCGCCGCGATCTTGCCCTCGGCCCCGCGCTCGCCGAAGCCGCCCGGCACCAGAATGGCGTGCGCCCCCTCCAGCCGGGCCGCGCACTCGGCCGGATCCTTCTCGAAGGTCTCGGATTCGACCCAGTCGATATTGACCTTCACCCGATTGGCGACGCCGCCGTGGTTCAGGGCCTCGATCAGGCTCTTATAGGCGTCCTTCAGGACCGTATATTTGCCGACCACGGCCACGGTGACCTGGCCGTCCGGATTCAGCCGGCGCTCGACCACCTCGTCCCAGCGACCGAGATCGGGTTCGGGCGCGTCATGGATGCCGAAGACCTCCAGCACCTCTGTGTCCAGGCCTTGTGCGTGATAGTCGATCGGAACGGCATAGATGTCGGCCGAATCCATCGCCTGGATGACGGCGCTGGGACGGACGTTGCAGAACAGGGCGATTTTCTTCTTCTCGCCCTCGGGGATCGGCTGTTCACAGCGGCACAGGAGGATGTCCGGCTGGATCCCGATCGACCTCAGTTCCTTGACCGAATGCTGGGTCGGCTTGGTCTTCATCTCGCCGGCCGTATGGATGAACGGCAACAGCGTCAGATGCACGAAACAGGTCTGGCCGCGCGGCAGGTCGTTCTTGATCTGGCGGATCGCCTCGAAGAAGGGCAGGCCCTCGATGTCCCCGACCGTGCCGCCGATCTCGACCAGCACGAAGTCAGCCTCCCGGCCCGTCTCAGGGTCGATGGCCGGGGCCAGGACGAAGTCCTTGATCTCGCCGGTAACGTGCGGAATGACCTGGACCGTCGCGCCCAGATAATCGCCGCGCCGCTCCTTCTCCAGAATGGTCGAATAGATCCGGCCCGTGGTGATGTTGTCGCCGCGCGTGGCCGACACGCCGGTGAACCGCTCATAGTGGCCCAGGTCCAGATCGGTCTCGGCCCCGTCGTCGGTGACGAAGACCTCGCCGTGCTGGTACGGGCTCATCGTGCCCGGATCCATGTTGAGATAGGGATCCAGCTTCCTCAGCCGAACCGTGTAGCCACGCGCCTGCAACAGCGCGCCCAGGGCCGCCGAGGCGAGGCCCTTGCCCAGCGAGGAAACCACGCCGCCCGTGATGAATACATACCTAGTCACGGGGGACCATCCTACTCATGATTCGGGCCGGGTACTGCCGCCGGAATCGACCCGGCTGTTGAAAACAGAACGGGCGCCCTTGCGGGGCGCCCGGATGCTGGAGGCTCTTCGACTGTGGTGGGGCGGGGATCCACCCCAGCGATCACTGGGCCGGGGTCTCCGACGGCGTCGTGCCCTGCCCGACGGGCAGGTTGTCCAACGACAGGCCGTCATCGGTCGGCGCGACCGGTTCCGTCGGCTGGGCCGCCGGGGTCTGGCCGGTCGGGTCGGCAGGCACACCCAGGGCCGTGCCGATTTCATCGGCATCGAACGACGACCCCGTGCGACCTTCGATATTGCCCACGATCGTCAGCAGGATGGCGCAGATCGCGAACATCGCCCCCAGCCACCACGTCAGGGTGGTCAGCAGATTGCCGGCCCCGCGCGCCGTCATCAGGCCGGTCGGCCCGCCGCCCATGCCCAGCGCCCCGCCTTCGGAACGCTGCATGAGAACGACCGCGATCAGAGCGATCGAAATCAGGATCTGGATGACGAGCAGAATGGTCAGAAGCATGGCATATATCTTGGGAGCCGGCGGGCGGCGTTCAAGCGGGCGCGTCTAGCACCGATGCTCAACAGGGGCAACGCAAGTCGGCACGGCCTGTGCAGGCGAACCGGAAAAGCGGATCATATAGGGACAGTGATAGCCGTGATAACGATGACCTGGATCGCTGCGATCGCGCTGGCACAGCCCTCGCCAGAGGTGCCGGCACCGGTCGCGCCGCCAGCCGACGTACCCGCAGAGGCCGCGCCCCCGGTCGAGGCTGCGGCAGACGTCCCGCCTCAGGTCGAAGCACCGCCCGCCCCGCCGCCGGTCTGGCTCGAACGCCCGGCCATCCGTCAGGAGGACTATCCGCCGACCGCCCTGCAGACCCGGCAATCGGGAACCGCGACCCTGCAGTGCGCGGCCACGCCCGAAGGCGTTCCGACCGGCTGCACCGTGGTCAGCGAAGAGCCCCCGGACTACGGCTTTGGCTACGCCGCCATCCAGGTGGTCGAACGGTCACGCCTGAACCCCGACTATATCGCCACCATCGAACCGCCGGCCTCCTTCCGCTTTCGCATTCCCTTCGCCCTGTCGGTGTCCGAACCGCTGATCATCGTCCCGGGCGATCAGCTCGGCGCGGCGACCCTGCGCTGCCGGCTATCCGAGGCCGGGGCGGCGGCCGGCTGTATCGCCACCTCCGAATCGCCGCCGGACCAGGGCTTCGGCCAGCAGGCCGTCACCTTCCTGGAAAGTACGCCCCTGCCCACCGGCCTGATTCCGGCCACCGCACCGGGACAGGAGTTCACGATCCAGATCCGGTTCGGCGCGAACCAGCGCTGAACGGCACCGTCCGCCCCGGGTTGATCCGCAGTCGATGACGGCCTGACGCCCCCGTTGCCTTCCCCGGCGTCCGCCGTCTAAGCGTCGCAGATCGACATCAAGGGGCGCGCCATGACTATTCCTCAATCCCTCCAGCGCGGGCTGAGACTGCCGGTCATCGCCGCGCCGATGTTTCTGGTGTCGGGGCCCGACCTTGTGGTCGAGACCTGCAACGCGGGGGCCATCGGCACCTTTCCGTCGCTGAACCAGCGGACCACCGAGGGCTATCGGGACTGGCTGGTCGAGATCAAATCTCGTCTGAATGCCGATGCCGCCCCCTTCGGCGTCAATCACATCGTGCATCCGACCAATCCGCGCCTGATGGCCGACCTGCAGGTCTCGGTCGCGCACGAGGTGCCGCTGATCATCACCTCGCTGGGGGCGGCGCGCGACGTCGTGGACGCCGTCCACGGCTATGGCGGCGTGGTCTTTCACGACATCGCCAACATCCGCCATGCGCGCAAGGCCGCCGAGGCCGGCGTCGATGGGCTGATCCTGGTGGCCAACGGGGCCGGCGGCCATGCCGGGACGATCAATCCCTTCGCCCTGGTCAATGAGGTGCGATCCTTCTTCGACGGGACCATCATCCTGTCGGGCTGTCTGTCGACGGGCCGCGATATCGCCGCCGCCGTCACCATGGGAGCCGACTTCGCCTATCTGGGCACCCGCTTCATCAATACGACCGAAGCCCTGGCCCCCGAGGCCTACAAGGCCATGGTCATCGACGCCGGCGCATCCGACATCACCTATACGCCGGCCGTCTCGGGCATACCGGCCAACTTCATGACCCAGTCCCTCATCGACAACGGCGTCGATCCGAAGCACCTGCCGGACCACAAGCTGGACATGGGCGACGAGGCCAGGGCCTGGAAGACGGTCTGGTCCGCCGGCCAGGGGTCGGGGTCAATCCACGATGTCGTGCCGGCCGCAGAGCTTGTTCAGCGCCTCTCGCAGGAGTTTCACGCCGCCGTCACGCAGGTGTCGCAGCGCTTCGGCTGAAGCGATTTCGAGCCGCCGGGGAATCGTTCGCCGGCGAAGCAAGCGCCCTTTCGGAGCCGAAGATGAACCGCCTCGCCCTTCCCCTCATGGCCGCAGCGATCGCCCTGCCAACCTCGGCCCTGGCGCAGGACATCGCCGGAGAGATTTCGTTCGACTTCACCGTCGGCACCGACAATCGCTCCAAGGGGGCGTCCAAGTCCGAAGGCGATCCGTTCGGCCTGGCCGCCATCGAATGGTCGGTCGGTGACTTCTACGTCGCCGCCGAGGGCG